>CAWBIS010000111.1:0-22080 GCA_963788485.1 Terriglobia bacterium | reverse complement strand
CCGCGCCCTGGATTCCCACCACGGATGTGGCGCAACTGTGCAGCGAATTCAGGGATACGCAATTCGCCGTCACCTGTCATTCGAACCTGGGATTTCTCCAGGCCGATCCGAGCGCAATGCGGATGTTGCGCGAGGGACTGGAACTGCGGCGCACGTCCTGGAACTTCCGCATGGCGGCGAATTGCGAGCGACTCGCCCGGTGGGTACCGGAGGCGTACGGGATTCCCTGCGCCTGGCTGCCCAATGTCTATTTCCTTGAGGGCGAGCACCGGAAACGCGAACGGTACTCCGGGGGGACGCTGCGCATTGGCGCTTTCGGCGCCACGCGGGTGCTGAAAAACCTGATGACGGCGGCCGGGGCGGCGCTGCAGATCGCCAATTCGAGGCGCGCCGATCTCGAGTTCTGGATTTCGACGGGACGTACCGAGGGCGGCGCGTCGGTCCTCGACGCGGTGCGCCAGATGTTGAACGGATTACCGCACGTGAAGCTGGTCGAAAACAACTGGCAGACCTGGCCGCAGTTCCGGCAGACGGTCCGGCATATGCACCTGCTGATGCAGCCGAGTTACACGGAGAGCTTCAACGTGGTGACAGCGGACGGCGTCGCCGAAGGGGTTCCGAGTGTGGTGTCCGAAGCGATCGAATGGGCGCCGCGCAGCTGGAAAGCGCCGGTGGACGACGCGAACGCGGTCGCGCGCGTCGGGCGGAAGCTGCTTGACAGCCGGTTGGCCCCGGCACGTGGGTTAGCCGCGCTCAAGGCGCATAATCACCGCGCCCTGGAGGCCTGGATCGGCTTCCTTTCTTAGTAGGTCTTTGCCTGATGAGTTCGTTTATGCGTTTGCAGGGCGGCTTAAAACCTGCCACGCTCGCGACCTAGCTCACCAGGATCAGGTGCAAATCCATCACGTTAGTGCCCGTCGAACCGGTGATGACCAGGTCTCCGGTGTCTTCAAAGAATGGGTAAGCATCGTGGTTTGACAACGCTTCGGAGGCGCTCAGACTCGCCCGCGCGGCAGTCGTGCCGTCCGCCATCGCACCGGCCGCGTCGGTCGGACCGTCGCTTCCGTCCGTACCGGCGCTCAGGATCAGGACGTCCTCGAGTCCCGCGATATCGACCGCCGCGGCAAGCGCAAACTCCTGGTTCCGGCCGCCTTTCCCGGCGCCATCCTGCATCGTAACGGTTGTCTCGCCCCCGGATATCAGACAGACCGGGGGGCGCATGGGTTGGCCATGCAGCCGGATCTGCCGCGCGATGGCCGCATGCATGCGCGCTATATCGCGCGTCTCCCCCTCGATCGTGCTCGAAAGAATCATCGTGCGATAGCCCAGATTCTTCGCCTCGCGGGCAGCCGCTTCAAGCGATTTCTGATTGCTGCCAATGATAATGTTCTCGACGTTCTCGAATAAAGGATCCGAGTCTTTCGGGGTCTCCGTCGCGCCGTTCCTCAGACGCTCCCGCACCCTCGGCGGCACGCGATCCCGCAGTTCGTATTTTCCCAGCACCGCAAACGAACTCTCGAAGGTCGACGAATCGGGCGCTGTCGGGCCGGAACCGATCGTATCCAGATCGTCGCCCACAACGTCCGAAAGAATCAGGCTGAGCACATGCGCGGGCGCGGCGAGCCGCGCCAGCTGGCCGCCCTTGATGGCGGATAGGTGTTTGCGTATGGCATTGATCTCATGGATCGTGGCCCCGCAGGCGAGCAGCAATCGGGTGGTTTCTCGTTTTTCCGTCAGGGTGATGGGGGGAGCCGGATATGGCATCAGCGCCGAAGCACCGCCTGAGAGCAGACAGATCACCAGATCGTTCTCACCCGCGCCGCTGCAGATCGCCTCGATGCGCCTGGCTCCGCTCAACCCGCGTTCGTCGGGTACCGGATGGCCGCACTGCCGCAGTTCGATCACCTTCGTTTTCGCGGTGTCGCCATCCTTGACGTTGACACAGCCGGCCGAAATCCGCCCACCGAGAAGATGCTCGACGGCCCCGGCCATGGTCCCACCCGCCTTGCCCGCTCCCACCACAAAAATACGCTCGTACTTCTCCAGATCCTCGCGCGCCCGCAGTACCTGTTCCACGGCGGCTGTGGGATCGGCTGCAGCCAGCGCGGCAGTCAGAATCGCCTTTGCGTCCCGCCGGAGATTATGCTTCAAGGGTTACTTCCAGCACGGCAACTCCAGGATCAGCTGCACCGCTCGTTCAGGTTCGCAGTCGGCGTCGACCCGAAAACTCGCGCGGCTGTAGGCTGCGCGCCGTTCTTCATAAAGCTTGCGGAAACCTTCGGGATCGCGCGCGAGAGGTCTCGACTCGGGTTCGAGGATGCGCCGTTCGATGGTTTCCAGCGGGCAGTCCAGCCAGATCGAGATGCCGTGATTCTCCAGCAATTCCGCGTTGGCCGGCTGCACGAACGAACCGCCGCCGAGCGCGATCACCGAAGGCATCCCGCGCTCCACTTTGCGCATCAGCTTGCGGATCATTTCCGTCTCGATGCGGCGGAATTCGGACTCGCCGCGGGATTCGAAGATCTCCGCAATGGTGGCGCGTTCCGCATCCTCGATTTCGCTGTCCAGATCGATGAAATACCATCCCAGACGATCCGCGAGCACGCGGGCGATCGTCGTTTTCCCCGATGCCATGAAGCCCGTCAGATAAATCGCGGGGGAGCGTTTCAGTTTGTTATCCATCGAGCGCCCGCGCCAGTTGCGACTCCACCAATGAAGGGCAGAACCAGTTCGCCCAGACCAGAAGCCATCCTTTCCGCGGCGTTACCACCGTCCGCCTGCGATGTTCGATGCCGTGAAGGATCGCTCCGGCGCATTCTTCCGGCGAAACCGCGAACCGTTTCCCCTGCAGCACGCGATCCGGCGGCCTCGGGCCCTCCGCATGAGCCTGGAATTCCGTATTCACGTAACCCGGAAACACCCCCATCACATGCACCCCGTCGCGCCTGAGTTCAGTGCGCTGGGCCGACGTTACCGCCGCCAGCGCAAACTTGCTGGCCGAGTACACCGGCAGCCAGGGAAGGCTGACCTGCCCGGCGATTGAACTGACGTTCACCACCGACCCGTGGGTTTCGCGCAGCCACGGCACGGCCAGCCGTGTGAGATCGAAAGGCGCGAAAAAGTTGAGTTCGAAGAGCGCCCGCGCCTCGTCCAGAGGAGTCGTGGCGGCCGTATAGTACAGGCCGCGGCCGGCGTTGTTGATCAGGATGTCGATTCTGCCCCATCGTTTGACCGTTTCGGCCACAAGCGAGGAACGAACGATCTCCGAAGTGAGATCGCCCGGAACCAGCAGATCGCCCGGTTCGGCTCCAGCGGAAAGCCGGCCCCGATTTCGGGCATTTAAAGAAAGATGCGCGCCGCGCTTTCGCAACTCCCCGGCCAGACTTGCGCCGATTCCTTCGGACGCGCCGGTAACGATGACGACCTTTCCCGCGAGCGAGCCCATTTGAAACGGAGAAACGCAATAATAGCACTATGAACCGGCTGCTCCCCCTCTTTCCTTTGCAGCTTGTCGCGTTTCCGGGAAGCGCCATACCTCTTCACATTTTTGAAGAACGCTACAAGGAAATGGTCGGCGAGGCCGAAGCTCGGGGGGCGGAATTCGGCATCGTTCTGGCCAGGGAAGGCGGTATAGTGAACGCGGGCTGTACCGTTGTGGTCGAAAAAGTGCTGCGTCGTTACCCCGACGGAAGATTCGATCTGATTGCGCGGGGCCGGAGGCGTTTCGAAATCGTGTCGCTCGATCAGGAGAAGGATTATCTTCGCGGCGAGGTCCGTTATTTCGAAGATGAGGTTGAGGAACCCGTGAGCGCCGAGCTTCGCCAGCGGGCCGGCGAAGCTTTCGCCAGAATTCAAAAGGCGCTTTCCGATGCGAAGGCGGCCGATCCGGATATGAATCACCCGCTGCTCAGTTTTCAACTGGCGCAGATGGTGGAAGACCTCGACTTCCAGAATATGATGCAGCGAAGCCGCTCGGAAGCGGAGAGGCTGCGGATGTTCGCAGAATTCGCCGAAGGATACATTTCGCGGCGTCTCTACGCGGAGAAAATGAAACAGGCGGCGCCGTTGAACGGTTCGGGTCACTTGCCGGCGGGTATGTCGTAGACGAGATGTCGCTCAGCCTGTATATCGACGGGGCAGCGAATCCGCGCAGGCGGCTGGGACCGCTCGCCATGTCGGTCGCGGTGCATGGGACCGCCTTCTTCGCACTCATGCATGCTCCTGAGATCAGGTTGCCCGAACCTTCCAAATCGGCATACAAACAGGCGATCGAAGGCAACGAAAAAAAACTGGTCTGGTACAAATTCAAGGAACTGCCGGAAGTGACCCCGCCTCAGGCGAAGCCGGAACGCAAGCCGGTGCGGGCGGAAGTGAAGGCGAAACAGCAGATCGTCGCATCGCGCCGGGACGCGCCGAAACGGATGCAAATGGTCTGGACGCCGGCCCCGGAGATTGCCGAAACGAAGCCGGTCGATTTGCCGAACATCCTGGCCATCCGCATGCCGGAAATCACGAAACCTTTTGTCACCCCGCCGGATGTGGTGAAGCCGGTGACCGCGAAGATCGAAGTCGTCGCGGACGCGCCCGAACTGCGGGCGAAGCCAGTCGAGGTGGCGAAGCTGACGGACGATCCGAAGATTCTGAAGCGATTCGTTCCGCCGCCGCGGCGCGTGCCCGAAAAAATCACGGAGATCGTGCATGTGGACGAAGCTCCCGCCGTCGAGGCCCGCGACGCTGCGGCTCCCGAGTTGAATTATGCGCTGAAGGAACCCACGCGGCCGTTCACGGCGCCTCCGGTCAGGAAGGCTTCGCTCGCCGGCAAGCCCGGGCTCGTGGATACGCCGGCTCCGGATATCACGCTGGCCAATTCGCGGGACCTCAATCTGGCGGTGGTTGGCTTGAATCCCGCGAGCGTGCCCATCGATCTGCCGCGCAATTCGAGTCCGGCGCAATTTTCGGCGGGGCCGAAGATTCAGCCAAATGGCGCGAATGCCGCCGGCGAAGGGAAGGGGCTCAGTGTGCCGGATCTGTATGTGCGGGGGACGCGCGAGGCCAAACCGGACCTGATCGCGCAGACGTTCGCCGCTCCAACCTCGGATCTGGCGCTGCACGCCGCGTCCCGCCTCGGCGGCCCGAGAGTCGATGCGCAGACGCACGACGAACCGGACCATTCCGGAGCGGTCAAGGTTTCGAGCGCACCGGATCCGCGGTTCACTGGCCGCGACGTTTATATGATGGCGATTCAAATGCCGAATTTGACCAGTTATTCGGGAAGCTGGCTGATGTGGTACGCGGACCGGACCGCGCGCGAAGTGGGACTGGCGCCGGTTTCTCCTCCCGTGCCGCATCGCAAGGTCGACCCGAAGTACATTGCTTCGGCCGCCGCGGACAAAGTCGAGGGCAAAGTGCAACTGGCCTGCGTGATCGGAAAGGATGGCCATGTGTCGAACGTGGAACTGCTGCGAGGGCTCGACGATCGTCTGAACCAGAGCGCGGAAGAAGCCATGTCGAAATGGGAGTTCACTCCCGCGACAAGGCATGGAGAACCAGTGGCAGTGGACGTGGTCGTCGAGATTCCGTTCCGCCTCGCGCCTCCGGCGGCCGTCCCGTATTCGCGATGAAAATCGATGGCCGCCAGCACCTCGTCTTCGACGCCGACGACACGCTCTGGGAGAACAATATCTACTTCGAGCAGGCGTTCGACGAGTTCTGCGCTTACCTGAACCATTCTTCGCTGACGCCGGATGAGATCCGCGGGATACTCGACGAGATCGAGCGCGAAAGCAACAAGATTCACGGCTATGGGGCGGTGAATTTCGGACGCAATCTGAGCCAATGCTATCTTCGGCTCGCCGAGCGGGCGGTGGAAGACCACGATTTGAAGCGCGTCAGCGCATTTGCGCACCAGATCCTTCTGCAGGAGATTGAACTCATGGCGGGCGTCGCCGAGACGCTGCCGTTTCTGGCGGAGAAGCACGAGTTGACCATGTTCACCAAAGGCGAGCCGGCGGAACAGAACCGGAAGATCGACCTTTCGGGACTGCGCCCGTTTTTCGCGCACTGCGCGATCGTCAAGGAGAAAAACCGGGAGGCCTACGCCGAACTGGCGCGCACGCGGGGCTTCGATCTGGAGCGGACCTGGATGATCGGGAACAGTCCCAGATCCGATATCAATCCCGCGCTGGCGGCGGGAATGCGAGCCGTTTTTGTGCCGCATGAACGCACGTGGACTCTTGAGCGCGAAGAAATAGGGGAGGCCAACGGCCGCCTCGTGGTATTGAACCGGTTCGACGAACTGATTGCGCTATTTGGCCAGTAAACTCCTGTGGCCCTTGAACAGCGGCCCCTCCGCTTTTGCGGGGCTCGGATCTGTAACGACATTGCCCGCGGCATCAAGCCGTTCCACGATCGCACTCTCCCGATCCAGCGTGACCGTTTTGCCGGTACGGCCCTCCACGCGACGCCGGCGGATGTGAATCTCTTCCTTCAGGATCAGGCGCTTCTCGACAACCAGCTCCTCTTCCACCACCGGAACGATGACGGTGTCGCCCTCGGTGCGTGTTTCCGGTATGGCTGCAACGACACGATTCACCGGGACGCGATCCACACTGATCACGTCCCGCACGGTGGGCATATTGACTTCTTTCCGGGTATGCTCCACCTGTTTCCGGACGCGCACGGAGCCGGTTTTCACCTTACGGGTGCCGGCGACGAGTTCTTCCTCGATCACCGGCACCGTTCTCCGCTCGCTATCGAATGGCGGATTGTTGTCGTCCATGGAACAACTCTCAGAGCTTTCCGGTAGCTTTTTCCCAGCCGTAGCGCACCGAATTTTTCACTCGATCCCAGGCGCTTCCGGGATTGTTTTTTTCGTAATCGGCGCGAAGGTTGTTTTCCACCTGGTCCCAGGACCTGCCGCGCCAGGCCTCATTTGTCGCGGAACGGTATCCGTATTCGTAGGCGGGCCGCAGCGATTCGAAATTGGATCCCGGCGGGTAGTTATGTTCGAAATCGCGGCGGTAATCCGCAGTGAAGTCCTGGGGCCGCGGGCTCTGAATCGCCGAACCCGCGGTGGTTTCACCGGCAAGCGTTCCGGCACCGGCCGTGGTGCCAAAGCCCGACTGTACACCCGGAGTGGGCTGCTTCACGTCCATGCCGCCGGCCGGGAAAACCTTCGATTGTGGGCGCCCCGCCGCGTGGATGTTTTCGCCGGAGGCGTTGATCGGCTGGTCCTCCCGGTTTAATGGTTCGACTTCGACCTCGGTGTGGCGCACATTGTCGCGCACTGTTTCCGCACGTTCGCGGGCGTTTTTCTCAACCACCACCTCTTCGCGCACACGGGCGCGTTTCGAAACCACAGGCTCTTCCGCCATTTCGGTCACTTCGATGGTCCGGTCGCGCATTTCCGCGGCTTCGTCCGGACGCAGGTCGCGGTTCACCGGGCGCCTCTGCACATCCACCCGTTCTTCCCGGAGCGTGATCTGCTCCTCCACCGGTTCAGTTACCGTGTGGCTGTAAACGCGGACGCCGCCACGGCGAATGGCGCGTTTTCCGACCGTCAATTCCTCTTCTACAACCGGTATCGTGCCGGCCTCGCTTGAGGCATCTGCCGCGTTAACTGCTGTCGACCCGGAGCGCCGGTCGATATCCACGGCGCCATTGCGGTTTAGGATGTCGACGATCGAGTCCACGGATCCGGCGTCTGCCGTAACGAGCATGACGGTGCTGCCACCTTCGATGGCGCGTTCATATCCGGCGCGCTCGTCCTCGTCGTGATCGGATCCGAACAAGCTGTTCCACCAGCCCATAAAGCCCGACTCCCGGTGCTCTTCCTTGTAAGAACCTCCCGACCCCGCTCCAGCGGTCTTCCGGTTGGACTGGATCTGTATGGCATTCGAAGGAACGCCATTATTCTCGAGTTCCCGTTCAGCCTGCGTGGCCGTGGAGTATTCGTTGAAGGTTGCGGCTATAATTCTTGCGTTTTTTTGTTGAGCCATACCCGCGGAAATGCACGGACCCAACCAATGTGGCCTTCAGAACCCGGAGGCAGACGGGGGCGCGAAGGCGAATGATCCAGCTAACCAATCGAGCGAACTCACGATTCCCTCAGAACGCGGGAGCCGATACATACCGGTGTTTGAAATGTATCGTGATACGATATAAATATGAGTATAGACGGAGATCTTTCCCCGGATCAGTACCGGGACCTCGCCGAATTCCGCCGGCAGATCCGAAAGTTCCTGCATTTCAGCGAAGCGACCGCAAAACAGCATGGCATCGAGCCGCAGCAACATCAACTGCTGCTTGCGGTGCACGGGTTGCCCGAAGGCGTCAAGCCAACGGTTCGCGAGATTGCCTCGAGGCTCTTCATTCAGCATCACAGTGCCGTTGAGCTGGTGAACCGGCTGGAAACAACGGGTGCGGTGGCACGGACGCCGGGAACGGAAGACAAACGCGAAGTTCTTGTCCGGCTGACGCCCGCGGGGCGGGGGCTGTTGCGCAGACTGGCCCTGGCGCATCGGGCGGAACTGGAAGGTTCAGGACCGGAACTGGCGCGCGCGCTGCAATCGGTACTGCGGCACAGCCGAAGGACGGCAGCACTGTGAAAAAGCGCATTGACAGGGCCGAAGCGCCTGGGGACTTCACCACCACGGTCCGCATGATTCCGATTGCGCTACTGGCGATCGGCATCGGCTTACTCAGCACGATTGTCGCGTGGCTGCTGCTGCGGCTGATCGGTTTTTTCACGAATGCATTCTACTTCGGGCGCTGGAGCGACGTGCTGGTTTCACCGGCGGGAAACCATCTGGGCTGGTACGCACTGCTCGTGCCGATCGCCGGCGGCACGATCGTGGGGCTCATGGCGCGTTACGGGTCCGAACGTATTCGCGGCCATGGAATTCCGGAGGCGCTCGAATCGATTCTCATCGGCGGAAGCCGGGTGCAGCCGCGGCTGGCCGTGCTGAAGCCTCTTTCCTCCGCCATCGCGATCGGATCCGGCGGTCCGTTCGGCGCCGAAGGGCCCATCATCATGACGGGCGGCGCGATCGGGTCGATCGTCGCCCAGTTCTTTCATCTCTCGGCGGCGGAGCGCAAGACGCTGCTCGTTGCGGGTGCGGCGGCGGGCATGTCGGCTACGTTCGCGACGCCGGTTGCGGCGGTGCTGCTTGCGGTCGAATTACTGCTGTTCGAGTGGAAGCCGCGCAGCGTCGTCCCAGTGGCCCTCGCCAGCGCCACGGCGGGTGCGGCGCGGCGGTACATGCTCGGACCGGGTCCGCTGTTCCCGGTTCCGCAGCACTCGATCTTCGTTGGTCCTCAGGGCCTCGCCGGTTGCGTGATCGCCGGACTGCTGGCGGGCGGCCTGTCGGCGATCCTGACGTTCGCCGTTTACGCGGCGGAAGACTTGTTCAAAAAGCTGCCGATTCACTGGATGTGGTGGCCGGCGATTGGGGGAGTTTTTGTCGGTCTCGGGGGGATGATTTTCCCGCAGGCGCTTGGCGTTGGCTACGACACCATCGACGCCCTGCTTCAGGGCGATGCCGCACGTACCGTCATCGTGGGGGTGCTGCTGGTGAAATCGTCGATCTGGGCGCTTTCGCTGGGATCGGGAACTTCGGGCGGCGTGCTGGCGCCGCTGCTGATGACTGGAGCGGCGCTGGGTGAAATCGAAGGCATGTTCCTCCCGCACGAAGGGGCGGGATTCTGGCCTCTGATCAGCATGGGCGCCACCCTCGCCGGCACGATGGGGGCGCCATTTACCGCCGTCATATTCGCACTGGAACTGACTCACGACATCAACATCCTGCTTCCGCTGCTGGTGGCGGCCATGCTGTCGTATGCCACCAGCGTGTTTGCGCTGAAGCGGTCGATTTTGACCGAAAAAGTGGCGCGCCGCGGATTCCATATAACACGCGAGTATGCGACCGATCCGCTGGAAATACTATTTGTGCGCGAGGTCATGCGGACGAAACTCGTCGCGCTCCCGGCCGATGCGACGGTGGAGGAACTACGCCATACGCTGGTGCGCGAGCCAATCGAGCGCGGCCAGCATCTATACCCGGTGGTCGATGGCGAACGGAGGGTCGAGGCTGTGGTCACACGCAAAGAATTGCTCAATCTGATGGCATCGAACGACGCAGCCGCATCCCTGGGGGACGTGCTGCGAGAGCCGATTGTGGCTCATCCGGACGAGCCGCTGCGTATGGCGATCCATCGCATGGCGGAGACGGGTTTCACAAGGATGCCAGTGGTCGAGGCCGGCACGCGCAAGCTTGCCGGAATGATCTCGCTGCACGATCTTCTGCTGGCGCGCGTGCGCAACCTCAATGAGGAATGCCATCGGGAGCGGGTACTGAAGCTGCGCCTTCCGTTCCGGACGCGAGATCTGAATCGCGCCTGATCCGACGGTATTCGGCAACTCGCGCCGACGCGGCGGAACGCATGCGAATTCCGTTGAGTTTATACTCGCGGAGTGGCGCAGCAGTTCCGGGTATTGATCATCGGTGGGCCGCCGATGGCCGGAAAAACGACCCTGGGCCGCAGGATTGCAGCAGAGCGGGATTGGGTTCTCATTTCCGGCGACGATCTGGCGCTGGCGGCGACAGGCGTTGCTTCGCGGGGAACGCACCCGGCGCTCCATCCAATGACCGGGCTCGATTATCGGGAGTACTACACGCGGCATTCCGTGGCAGAGCTGATCGCCCACGCGCAAGCGGAACACGATGCTTTGTGGGAGGGGATGAGGAAAGTCATCCACGCACACTCGACGTGGGCGCCTCCCGCGGTCATCGAAGGTTGGCAGCTTTATCCCCGCCGGATCGCCAGTCTCAATCTTGCGAATGTCGAATCGGTCTGGCTGAATCCCGCCGAATCAAACCTCGAGGCCAGAATACGCGGCAACGTTGAGTTCCACCGCGGCGCCGCAAACCCGGAAACGATGATTGCGCATTATCCCGGCCGCAGTTTCTGGCATGCTTCGGAAATAGCCGCGCAGGCCCGGGAACTGAATCTGCCGTGCCTGGCGTAAAATCGTCCCATGCCCCGATTGATCCTGCTGCTGCTTGGCGTCGCTCTGTTTGCGAGCGAGCCGCGGACCGATAAGGATCTGATCCAGCCCGCGCAGGCGAAGGATGAGCTGAAGTCGGCCCTGGTGATCCATGTCGGGTTTCCCGTGCTCTATCGATCGGCACATATCGCCGGTACGGAGTACGCCGGGCCCGGTTCGAAAGCGGAAGGTATTGCGGATTTGAAAAAAGCGGTCGCGGGCCAATCGCGCGATCGCGAGATCATCCTGTATTGCGGATGTTGCCCGTTCGACAAATGCCCGAATATAAGACCGGCGTTCGCAGCGCTGCACGAGATGGGATTCAAGCGCGTCAAGGCGATGGCCATCGAGACGAATCTCAAGACCGACTGGATCGATAAAGGCTATCCCACGGAGAAGCGCACCGAGTAACTACGGCTTCTCTTCCAGTGCCGCGGAGACCGTGATCGAGACCCCCTTGCCCGCGATGGATTCGATCTGAAAACGGGCGCGAATCAGCCGGGCGCGCTCTTCCATGCTGACGAGGCCCAGGCCGCCGCGGCCGCGAACCGCCTCGCGATCGAATCCAGGGCCTGTATCGCAGATCGAAAGCGAGAGCCGGGAATTCTCTCCGGTGAGAAGGATGGAAGCTGCGCTGCCGGCGGCATGGCGGGCCACATTGCGCAGCGCTTCCTGGGCAATACGATAGAAGGAATTGGCGATCTCAGACGGAATTTCCGCGGGCACGCTCGTCGGGGTGAAGTACACCGCGATTCCGGTTCTGCGGGAAAACTCGCGGGCGTAAGTGCGAAGCGCCGCAGCCAGACCGAGCACCTGAAGGGTCGAGGGATGCAATTCATGGGCGATTCTGCGCAGCGCGAGCGAAATCCGTTTGACGGAATCGCCAATCGTCGCCAGATTCTGTTTCTCGCTTTTCAGCGCGGAAGGCAGAGTCTTCGCCAGCGCCTCGACGTCGAACTGAAGCGCGGCCACATCCTGGCTCAGGTCGTCGTGCAGTTCACGCGAAATGCGGCGGCGCTCCTCGTCCTGCGTTTGCAGGAGACGGCCGGCCAGCGCGCGAAACTCCCGCTGACTGACGCGCAGCACCTCATCCGTTTCGTCGAGCGCGCGCATCATCATTTCCTGCGCATACTTTTCCCCGGTAATCTCGCGAATCGCGATCAGGAAACGGCGGTCGGTCGCCTGGGTCGCGCGTGCGGTAATCAGTACCGTTCGCTTTGCTGCGTCCGGAGCATCCTGCCCGAAAGTGATCTCTTCCGACACCGCGCCTCCAATGGGCAGGGGCTTCAGAGCACGCTTGAACTCGGGCAAACAGAACGGAGCCGCGTCGATCTCATCCAGAGATTTGTTTTCCACGGCGGCAGCCGCGAAACCCCATGCCGCGAGAAAATCCTCGCTGGCAACCTTGACCCGCATCTCGCCGTCCAGCACCAGCATCGGTATCGGGGCGGATTCGACGAGCGCTGCCGCGACCTTGAACCTGCGCACTGGATCCAGATCGATCAGCGCCAGGGTCGCGCCCCTGACCCGAACAGCGCCGACGGGATAGGGACGCACACGCAGCAATTGCGAATGCCGGTCGCCATCAAGGAGTTCCACGTCCTCGGGGGCGGCAGTTCGGATCACGCGGCGGATCAGGGATTCGATATCGATTTCGCCGAAAAACGATTGGAGTTCCGTAATCGGGCGGCCCAGGTCCGATGCCCGGAGACTAAATGGAGATCTTGCGGCGGGCGTTACACGGCGGATCCTGAGGTCCCTGTCGACCATCAGAATCGGCATGGCAGTGCTGTCGAGGAGGTTGGCCAGTTCGTCGTTCAGGCGGATGAGAGTGCGATTTCGAGCCGTCAGGTTGGCATTGATCCCGCGCAGTTCCTCGTTAACCCAGAGGAGATCCTCTGTTGAGGCGTCGCCCAAACGCCGTTGAAGCAAAGTCAATTCGGACCGCAATCGATCGACATTACCCATCGAACTCCGTGTCCTTTACAGACTGTTGTCGCCAAACTACGGCCGCATTTCGGCTGCATGCCAGAGAAATACTGACCTAATCCTTATACTCCGAGGGCGCCCATGTCAAGCTCTTGAGTCATGTGATCCGAGTGTTGCCTTGTAATGTTTTATGATCTCAACACCAGGCCGGAGGGCAGGGCTTCGCCGAAGATCCGGCCGAGGGCGCGTTCGTCACGTTCGGCTTCGCCCTCGAGTTGAGCGACCAGTGGCGGATCGGACAGACGAGCGCGGACCGCGGCAAAAATCGTGGCCGATACATCGCGGACCGGATCGCCGGTCCGGCGCGCGAGCGAGACAAGGGCATCGTCGGATTTGGGAACGGCCAGCAGAGCCTCGATCCAGCGGGATGCGACGGACGCCGGTAACACCTGGTTTGCCGGCCCGTAGAAGAGCTGGCGCGCACCCAGCCGTGAGATACACCAGAGCACGTAATCCTCTTTCGGCTGTTTGATCAGCGCATCGCCCAGCTGGGTGCGCGTGCCGGCGGGAATCAGTTCCATGCTGGATGCGGTGCGCCACATTTCGCGAAAAAGGCTGTTATTGATTCGCTGCGGCTTTTTGCCCGGCTTCGGCAGAAGGAACGGAAGCAGGCGCTGGACAATGTCGGTCTGCTGGTTGCGGTTCAGGCCGCCGGCGAGGCGCCCCCAGAAGATCCACCAGTCGATCTCATTCTGAACCTGATTGGCAAAGTGCGGGCCCGCGGCATAAATCCGGCGGACCTGTTCGATGCGAAACTCGTCGCCTATATAACCGAAGCCGGGCCGCAGACAGAAGCCACCGAGATTCAGCCAGCGCACTTCGTACGCGGCGCTCCGTTTGCGATTTTCAACCTGGTCGAGAAAGACATCAGCAAGGCGGCGTGCGACATCGACGGGCCAGGAGTTGCGGCCCAGGCCGAGCGCGGATTCGAGACGCGAGGGCAGCTCTTCGGGCGCGATTGCAGCGGATGCGAAGGCCGAGCGCACGAGTTCGCAGGCGGCTTCGACGGCTTCGTTGCTCACGACCGCAGCGGGGCGAGATGGAGTCGCGGCAGCAGCGCCGCCCTTGCGGAGCTGGAACTGCAAGCGCCAGCGATTGTCGCTGATCTTCGAATCGCACCATGTTTCGAGCGTGCCAGTCTCAGTAAGCCGTGCCCCGAGTTTCACCGGAACCAGCCGCTCCCCGCCCTTGCCAAAACGAATCACAGCCTCGAGCGGGGCGTGCTGGTGGAGCTCTTCGTCTGCGGCGAACTGAACCACTTCGCCGGGTTTGTCGTCCGTGCGGGTGAGAGAACTGAGGAGACGAAATGCGACCGGCTTGTTCGCGACGAGTTGGAGGTCCTCCCGGTCGACTTCGACGCTGTCGCCCTCTTCGGCACCTCGGGGCACCAGGCATACGGCCGTCAAATCGTTCAGGCCGACATAGTAGGCGCGCGGCAATCCGCCGCGCACGAGAACGCCGGAACCGGTGGAGCGGACGTAAGAATAATACGCCGCGCCGCTCGCGACCGCCAGATCCAGATCGCGATTTTCGAAGATCTCCGGGCGCCTTCCATACCAGTTTTCGAGGATGTCGGCGACGCGCGTACGGCAGATTTCCGGAATAAAAAAACCGCCGTTGAAAAGGACCGCATGCGGGACCTGGTTAGCCGATTCGAGGAAAGCCGAGAGATGGCGGCTGACGGCGGGGTCGGAAACGTAGGGCAGGCCGAGTTCGCGGAAGAGACTGCGTTTTTCCTCTTTGGGCAGCTCCCCTCGGGGCGTGATCGGGAGAAAGCCTTCGAGCGTGAGCTCCAGCGCTTCTGCGCGAGTGATTTCGGTCTTGAGCGCGCCACCGATAATGGAGGAGCCGCCGCCGAGTACACTGATCTCGACGCTTTGCCGGTGCGGATCGCAGAGCAGAATCTCTTTCGCAGCCGAGCACTGGCGGCGCAGGCCGCTGCGCTGGCGGATGGAGAGCTGCTTGCCGATTTTGGACTCGGCGAGCCAGGCCAGAGTCAGGTCGAGATTGTCGCCGCCGAGCAGCAGGTGTTTGCCGACGGCGGTACGGGTGAAATCGATCTTGTCGCCGTCGCGGGAAACACGAATCAGCGAGAAGTCGCTGGTGCCTCCGCCGACATCGCATACGAGGACGATCTGGCCGTCGAACAGCAGCCGGCGCGAGCGGACAAAATTGTTCGCGATCCAGGAGTAGAAAGCCGCGGCGGGTTCTTCGATCAGGGTGAGGCGCGGCAGCCCGGCATCGTTCGCGGCCTGGACAGTGAGTTCGCGGGCCTCTTCGTCGAAGGAAGCGGGCACGGTGAGGACGACGTCCTCATCGGCAAGCGGACCGAATTTGCCGGATCGGTCCCAGGCTTCGCGGATGGCGGCGAGGAAGCGCGTCGAAACCTCCACCGGCGAAAGCACGCGTCCGCCCTCGCCGGCATCCCACGGTAGGATTCTGGCGGTGCGGTCGACATCCGGATTCGAGAGCCAGGATTTCGCGCTGTGCACCAAACGCGTGGGAACAAGCGCTCCCTGCTCGCGGGCGTATGTTCCTACGGGCTGCCCTTCTTCGAGGAAGAGAAAGGACGGGAGCGTGCGCCGCGATTCGATGCGGTTGGGTGCGACGAGCTGGGGGATATCGAAGATGCGAATGGGCGGAAAACTGGTGTCTTCGGCCTCGCCGGGATCGATCCAGGCGAGCGCGGAATTGGTGGTTCCGAGGTCAATGCCGACTTTCATGAGTCAGACAGGCCGGCCGCCCCACGGCTCTCTGTCATGCGACGGTCTCGCGCACGTTGAATTCGAGCTTCCAGCGGCGCCCGTCGCGCGCCACGCACCAGAGCTGCAGCATGCCGGTTTCGGTGATCACCGTTTCGAAGGATACAGGTACCAGTTCGGCGGATTGCCGTTCGGAGGTCAACGTGACTTCCACGGGCGAGAGTTCCTCCAGATCGTCGCCGAAATCTTCGATCATCGCGCCGGGCGCGTCGTTCTTGCGCGTGGCGGAACAGAAGAAGCGGAATTCGGCCGCCTCATCCACAATCAGGCCGAATTCGCGGTCGGGGATGCGAAGTTCCGACCCTTCCTCCATGCCGAACTGCGCCACGGCAAGTGCTTTGATCGGGGCGGCCATGCCCGGGATCGCAGGGGCGGCCGACTCGATGCCCACGTAGTACGAGCGCGCGATACCGCCGCGAATGCGCACGCCTTTTCCATGGCGGACGGCGCCATAATAAGCCGAGCCACGAGCTACAGCATGCATCAGGTCTTCGCCCGGAAGCGGCTGCACCGGGGCGAAGCCCTCCTGCGCGAGCCATCCGTTCAGAACCTCGAGCAGGCGATCGCGAACAAATTGCGCATAGAGCACGCCTCCGTTAAAGAGAACATGCGTGGGGCAGGCGAGCCCGCTCGCGCCGCGCCGCACGGATTCATGCTCGGAGGCTGAGGCCTGCTGGCGGAGAAAACGAGCGAGGTGCCGCGTGATGGCCGGGTCGGACGCATAGGGAAGGCCCATTTCCTGAAGGCCCGCGCGGCGCGTGCGCTGCGGCATGTCGGTGCTCGCGGCCGCGGGCAGAAACCCATCGAGGATCTGCTCAACTTGTTCGCGATGCAATTTCGCTTTGATCGCGCCGCCGATCAGGCTCGATCCTTTGCCGAGGATGGTGACGGGAACTTCGTCGGCTTTCGACTCGGGGTCGAGCAGTTTCTCTTTGGCGAGACGACAGTTGCTCCACAAAGCCTGGAGCTGAAAGGCGTCAATTTTGCGGCCCTGGGCCGCGAGCCCCCCGGCCACGGTGTGGGCGAGAGCGAGATCGATGTTATCGCCGCCAAGCAGAAGATGCTCGCCCACCGCGATGCGCTCCAGTTGCAGTTCGCCATTCTGCTCGGTGACTGCGATGAGGGTGAAATCGGTGGTGCCGCCGCCGATATCGACAACCAGGACGAGGTCGCCTTTCCGCACATGCCGGCGCCAATCGGGGTGGCGTTCGATCCACGCGTAGAAAGCCGCCTGCGGCTCTTCCAGCATGGTGATGTTGCTGAATCCGGCGGATTCGGCGGCTTTGCCGGTCAGGTCGCGCGCCACGGCGTCGAAAGAGGCGGGGACGGTGACCAGCACTTCCTGCTGGTCGAAAGGATCGTCGGGATGCTCCTGATCCCAGGCGGCACGGAGATGCTTGAGATATTCCGCCGAGGCATCGACGGGCGAAATGTGCGGTACACCCTCGGCGGCTTTCCATGGAAGCATAGCCGCGGTGCGATCCACCGACGAATACGAAAGCCAGCTCTTGGCGGACGAAACGAGGCGGCTCGAAACTTCCGCGCCACGCCGCTGGGCGAGCTTGCCGGTGACGAAACGCGGATCGGAATCCCATGGCAGCGCGATTGAGCCGGGCGGAAAATCCCGCTCGCCGGGGATGTAGAGAAACGACGGCAGGAGCGGTTCGGCGTTGATCTCGTTGGCGTTGACGAGCTGGGGAATGGGCGAGATCCGGACTTTCGGCTCGTCTGAAAGCTCAGTGAACGCGAGGGCGCAGTTGGTGGTGCCGAGATCGATCCCGATCGAATACCGCGCCAAAAGCTACTCCACTTCGATTTCCGCCGGAGCGAGCACGGCGAGATCGGTACGTGAATTCAATTGCGGAAGCGAAATCGCAGTGGCGCGCCATCCACGATGGCGCAGGATTCCGCCGGTCGGCTTGCCGGTAGCGGGGACATTACCGACGAATTTCACCAGGGCCGCATTGCCGTTGGGCGGAGCGGCCGGGCTGCCCTCGACCGCATCGATTACCGGGGCCGGAGCGAAATGGCGAACCAGAACTTCGCGCGTGTGCTGATGCACATCGCGCGCGGCGGCGCCCACTTGTTCGTCCGAATACGGGGCGATATCTTCCATGAAGAAATCCAGCACGCGAGCTTCGCGCTGCAGCATTCCGAGAAGCTGCAGGGCCCCGTCGGTGGATTTGATCTCGGGCGCTGGGGGTTTGGGCGGGGCTTTCGGCGCGGGCGCGGGTTTGGTCGTGAGGCCGAGCTCGGCGATCAGGTCAGGCGGCAGCTTGCCCCCGAACAGAAGCGCGAAGAAGGCGCGGAAAGCCAACAGGATGCGGTTCAAAGTCGAGATAGCTCCAAAAGGTCAGGATAGCAATGGCGCGGATGAGAATCGGCACGCCGGCAAACCTGGTCCGGCCCCCGTGCGCCGCCTGCTCGGTAGTGAGCTAAATCTGTGTAGCTGTCTTTCCCAAATATTTAGTGCAGTCCAAAACTTCAGCGAATCTGTTTCGTTGGCGCTGACTCAGCATGATTGACGCCCTGATAGCGGCGCAGAGTTTGGCTTCGAAATCCACTGGCAGCGCTGCATGAACCGCCAAGTCGCCGTTCCGATAAGCCTGCAAAATCTGCCGATGTGGGATCGGCGCAGGATTCTCTGGCTGTACGAAGGTCTCGGAGGAGAAACAGGGAACTTCTCCAGCGGCAAAATAGACAGCTCCGTTTTTTCGCCGGGGATCGCTGTTGTACCACTCCATATTGGAAGTAGCCTTAAGGCAAAAGGCAAAACGATCTCCGAACCCGTCCGTTACGTGATCGATCACGACGAATAATTTCATGACGGGAGGATCATTGTCATAGCTGTACGGAATTCTGATTACCGCAAAACGTGGAATTGCGGCAGGATCAAAAGATTGGGCCAAACGCTTGCCTTAGGGCGTTGTTTTCTACCATCTCTTCGTAAGCGCCAGCCAAGGCTTCATCGTCGTCATCAAACATTTCCTCGAAAGACATCGTTGGATTGTTCGCGACTCGATGTTCGTCTTCCCAAGCGTTCTTGTAAGCGGTCATTTCGTGAGTGATTGCCCGCAGCCGAGAAAAACTCCAATCGCCGAAACTTTTCATGATCGCATTGAGGGATTCCAAATCTGACTCGGAGAGATATTCCCCGAGCGTGAACTCCGCGGCATGAAAGTGTGGATGGAGGTAGACTTTGTCAACCCAGACGGTTTCGCCCAACGGCGCTAGGGCTGGATCGTTCGGATCATTCAAAAATGCATTGAGGATGTTCAAGATGTTTGAAGGGACGGGGCCGTCTTTCATCGCGCAGATTCTGTCGCCAGTGACCGGCCTTCCAAAGCGCACAAGGTGATGTTTGTCAGCGAGAAAAATGAGCTTGCAAATCTTCCCCTTGGAAAGCTCGGGTAGATTGTGCCAAGCCAAGTAGGCAATGGCCGCCTTCCCCTTTTCTTCGTCGAATCTAAATCTCACATTCGCCACAACTTAACTATAAAGCCTGAATTTGGCCGATCTGGATGTATCAATTTCAAATGATTGAAAAACAACGATACAACCATGGTTGTGACGCTTGACAAGATTTTGTCAAGTGGCGAAAATTAGGCGAATATAGTTCAGCAGAGCAGTTCCCGCACTCCCCAAACCCGATCCGCGATTCCCGCCGCCGCCGCGGGCGTGACGCGAAGCGATTTGTGAACCCGGCAGTAGAAGTTGGAGAGGAGAACGTGTTCCACAGCGACATCGCGGCCCAGTGGTTATCCCATTTCTTGCCGAAGGCGTTCGATGAATTCTATGAACAGATGTTCCGCTTGCGTAAATGGCAGTGGAAGGGGATGAAGGTCAACCGTCCGCAGATCGTCGGGCGCTATACAAACGACCTCGTTTACGAACGACTGGCAGCCGGAATCCTGAAGGAACTTCAGGAGCGCAATCCGAAGACGCCGAAAGGGGATCGTTTGGCCAAGCATCACCAATGGCTCACTGAAGACATCGGCCATCCTGCACTCGCGCAGCATTTTTACGCCTTGATCGGCTTCATGCGTGCGTGCGACGATTGGGAACATTTTTACCGAATGGTCCAGCGGGCTTTCCCCAAAAAAGGTGAAACTCTGTTACTCCCGATGCCGGAGGCGCACGCGTGATCCGCTGGCGGGCTGCACTCCCGAAGCCACCGCCAAGACAGCCACACAGATTTAGCTCACTACCGCCTGCTCACGCGATGGATTCAGCTTGAGCGATAATGGCAACGTGAGAATCTGGAAGTTCGCCCCTTTCTTTCTCCTCGGCGCCCTTTGTCTGGCGGAGGGCACTTGGGAAACCGCTACCGATTTGCCCGGCGTCGACTGGCACGGAGTGTCAGCCGCGCACAAGCAGGCCACCCTTAAGTTTATCCGGGTGGAAAAATGCACCTGCGGCTGCAACATGAAGATGGCCGAATGCCGCATGAAAGACCCAACCTGCAGTTATAGCCGCAAAGAAGTCAACCTCGCGATCAAGGGCTTCGACGAGGGCAAGAACGCCGATGCGGTTCGGGCGGAGATCAAGAAAGAAGCAGACGCGCCCCCGCCGGTGCTGGAAGACCCGGTGAAGATTTCCATCGCCGGCGATCCGTATCAGGGTCCGGATAAGGCGCGGGTGACGATTGTCGAATTTTCCGATTTCCAGTGCCCCTTCTGCTCCGAGGCCGTGGCGCAGGCGCGGGCGATCGTAAAGGATTTCCCGAAGGACGTGAAGCTGGTGTTCAAGCAGTTCCCGCTTGATTCCCACGCGCAGGCCGAGTTCGGCGCGGAAGCGTCGCTGGCCGCACAGGCCCAGGGCAAATTCTGGGAGATGCATGACAAGCTGTACGCCGGGTTTCCGGATCTCTCGCGCAGAACCGTCCTGAGATACGCAAAAGAGATCGGCCTCGACATGAATCGCTTCACCGCGGAACTGGACAGCCACAAATACAAGGCGCGCGTAGCGTTCGAGGAACAGGAAGGCGAAACGGCCGGCGTAGGCGGCACGCCAACGTTCTTCATCAACGGCAAGAAGTACAACGGCCTTTTTGACGTCGCTTCGATTACGCCGATTCTCAAAAAGGAAATGAGCCGGTAAACGCGTCGAATTACTTGGAGCGGACCGCCTTTTTCAGACGCTCGAGTTGTTTTCGGGCCGCGCTGGCCCAGGAGCTGGTCGAGTCCAGTTTCAGATAGGTGTTCCAGTAGCCGATGGCCTGCAGCAGTTCGTTATTGCGTTCCGACAGCAGGGCCAGATTGAAGTACGCATCGGCGTAGCGCGGGTTCAAGCGAACCGCCTCCAGATAGTGCTTGCGCGCATCGTCGAGCAATCCCAGTTCGTCGTGCAGATTGCCGATGTTGAAGTGGGCGAGAGGGTAGCTCGGGTCGGCCTCGAGCGCGCGCTGGTAGAACACGGCTGCGTCCTTCATTTGCCGCATGCGGAACGCGATGGTGCCCAGGTTCACAAGCGCGCCGGGCGCGTTGGGATTGGCCTCGATGGCCTTGCGATACGCGGCGACCGCTTCCGCGACGGGAGCACCCGATTCTTCGAGCGCCAATCCGCGCTGAAACCAGTGCTCGGCGACGCGCTCCTGCGCGCCGTTTCCGGCGGGAGCCGATTCGGTTTTCACGGGGAACGCGCGAAGTTTTTCGATCTCCCTGGCATCGAAATCGAGAAGCAGCTGGCCGGTGATGGGCTCCATTCGGCTTCCGGCGACGTGCACCGTGATGCTGCGGCCTTCGGCGGTGATGCGCAGCTGAGCCAGTGGGTAATCGATGTTATCCAGCTTCGATTTCAGCGAGGTGACCGCGCGCTGAATGCGAGTCGGAGTTATGTGAAGCTGCCGCAGCTTGCGCAGTGTTTTCAGAGCAAGGATGTCGGAGAAGCCGTAGCTCTCGCCGGCTTTGATCAACCCCTGCTTCTCCCATGCCCGCAATTGACGCTCGGTGACGTTCACGATGCGCCGAACGTCTTCCCGGCGGTATGCTCCGGCTGATGGCGTTCCCTCGTTGATTTGCGTCATTCGCGTGTCCCGATGCCCCCGCGCGCGGCGGGCACCGGCGAGCCGTCAAGCCGAAAGTTTAGCAGTTCGGCTATTGTAAGGAACAGGATGCCCGACCGGCTGAGTATTCACGCTCCCGTACTGGTCAATACAATAGGCCACTGTGCGGGCGCCATGATTTTCGGAATACTTCTGTATCTCCTGGTGCTCGACTGGCGGCGGGCAACGGGCGAACGAAGCGCGCTGCCCGGCATAGCGGCGGGTCTGGCTCTGCTGTGGAA
>CAWBIS010000110.1:0-21268 GCA_963788485.1 Terriglobia bacterium | reverse complement strand
AACGCCGGCCCCGCAAACAGAGCCAGGGCATGTCGACGCGTGATCTTCATCAGCTGTTCAGGTTACAGTACAGACTACAGCAAAGCTTCGAGTCCGTCGCACGCGGCCCGCACTCCGTCTTCGCGGGCGATTTCCGCCGCGACGCGCGACGCGGCGGCAACGCAGGCTTCGTCCGCGAGCAGCATTTTCAATTCGCTCGCTACGCGTTCCGCACGGTATTTGGGCTTCGGGATCACCCGGCCCACTCCGAGCCTTCGGGCTCTTGCCCCGTTGTCCGGCTGATCGTTGGCATGCGGCACGACGAGCATGGGCCGTCCGGCTCGCAGCGCCTGAGCGGTGGTCCCGACGCCGCCCGAATGCACCGTCGCCGCGCCCCGCGGCAACAGTTCCGAGTACGGCGCATATTCGGCCACGCAAACGTTATCCGGCACGCGGCCTTGCGGCGCGTTACGCGGATCGCGCCCGATCAGGAGCACCGCCCGGCATCCCGTTTTACGTGCGGCCTCGAGACTCTCGGTATAGAAAGCGCCCGCTTCGAACACGGCTGACGATCCGAGTGTGAATACCACGGGCGGAGGTCCGGCGTCGAGAAATGAGCTCAGCTCGGCGCTTAAGCCTTGCCCCGGTTCGAGCTTGTCGTAGTAGGCAAATCCCGTGATACTGGTCCCAGCCGGCCAGTCGGGCTGGGGTTTGGCAAAGGCGCGCGAAAACCAGGCCTGCGTCAAGTAGGGCGAGAACATATCGTCGAGCACCGGATTGCGGAACTCGCGCAATCCCAGGCGGCGTCGCAAGGCGTTCAGCGGCGCGCCCCAGCCTCTGACGATCCGTCTCGCAAGACGGAAAAACGTCCTCGACATTGCGGGCCCCATCGCATGCAGCGGCTTGAGAAACGGCGCTCCGGATATGGTTGGCGGATCGAACGCCGAAAGGAAGACCGAAGGCTGGAGCGCGATCGAGACCCATCGCTTGCCCAGATACTCCGCCGCGGTCGGCGTGGCGAACGCGACCGGATGCCCCACGATCAGGTCCGCGTCGCGCGCCGCGTCCACCGTGTCTTCGAACCCCTGCTCCACCCACGGAAGGAACAATTTCCGGAACACATACTCGGTGCCGGTCCGCGGGTGCACGATCTCGCGGATAACCTCCGGGCGGTCGAGGAGATCGCCCAGATCCGGACGCAGGGAGTGAAAGCGCAGGCCCTCGCCTTCGACTTTCGACCGGTAAACTTCGGAAGTCGCGAGGGTGACGGTGTGACCACGGTCGCGCAGACCGATTCCCACCGCGATATATGGATGCAGATCTCCCAGCGACCCGAGCGTCGTGAGTAGAAAGTGGGCGGGCACCCGGGATCAGCCGTCGCCGCGGTGATTGTCGACGAAATGCTTGTCGATCGGTTTGCGCCCGGCGAAGCCTTCGCTGACGCCGTGCCAGTGATCGATATCGCTCTCATCCATGCGCCAGCACAGGTAAACTTCCTCGTCGCGGAACAACGTGGGGAAATCGACGAGGCCGAGATCCAGATCCTTCACCAGCACGCCCATGTTCTCGATGCGTTCCATGCAGGTCTTGAGCGTCTGGCCGTTGGAATCCCGCTGTGCTTTCCAGGCTTCGGCCGCCACGATGTCGACATGGATTCCGCCCATCATGAGAATGCGCTGGCCGAGATCCTGAATCACCTTCTCCGCTTCGAAATAACGCCCCTTGGCATGCACCGCTTCCCGGATGTTGCGGCCGACCGCCGGCAGAGCGGCGCGCGCTTCTGCGAGCGTAAAATAGCGGGGCATTTTCGTTACGCCAGAACGGGCTCTTCGTCCGAACTGGCGACCAGCGGCGTGTAATGCGAATCGACGTATTTGTTCAGAATGCCGATGAATTCGGCCACTATTGCGTCGCCTCGAAGTGTGGTGGAAAGCCTGCCATCCACGTATACCGGCGCGACCGGCTCTTCGAAAGTGCCGGGGAGCGAGATGCCGAGGTTCGCGTGCTTCGATTCGCCCGGGCCGTTCACGACGCAGCCCATGACCGCGACCTTCATTTCCTCGACGCCTTCATACTGCTCCTTCCAGATCGCCATGCGCTCTCGCAGGTACGTCTGGATCTGGTCGGCCATGTCCTGAAAGAAGGTGCTGGTGGTGCGGCCGCAGCCCGGGCAGGCGGTGACCTGCGGAGCGAAGCTGCGAATGCCGAGCGATTGCAGAATCTGCTGGCTCACGAAAACTTCTTCCGTGCGGTCGCCGCCAGGCAGCGGCGTGAGCGAGGCGCGAATGGTGTCGCCGATGCCTTCCTGCAGCAGCACCGAGAGCGCGGCGGTGGTGGCGACAATCCCCTTCGCACCGAGGCCGGCTTCGGTGAGTCCGAGATGCAGTGCGTAATCGCTTTGCGCGGACATCGCGCGATAGGCGTCGATCAGATCCTGCACACCGCTGACCTTCGCGCTGAGGATGATCCGCTCGCGCGGCAGTCCATAGCGCTCGGCAGCCTCGGCCGAGAGCAGCGCGCTGGCTACGATGGCGTCGAGGGTGACTTCACGCGCTTCCTTCGGCTCGGCCAGCTTGTTGTTCTCGTCCATCATCCGCGTGAGCAGAGCGCCGTCGAGCGAGCCCCAGTTGACGCCGATGCGCACCGGCTTGCCATATTCAATGGCGGCCTCGATCATGGTGCGGAAGTTGTCGTCGTGCTTCTTGCCGATGTTGACGTTGCCGGGATTGATGCGGTATTTCGCCAGCGCCCGGGCGCAGGCGGGATACTTCTTCAGCAGGATGTGGCCGTTGTAATGAAAGTCGCCGATGATGGGCACGCGCACGCCGAAGAGGTTGAGCGTGTCGACAATCTTCGGCACAGCGGCGGCGGCGGCTTCGGTATTGACAGTGACGCGCACGAGTTCGGAGCCGGCGCGGGCCAGCGCCATGATCTGGTTGACGGTTGAGGTGACGTCGGCGGTATCGGTGTTGGTCATCGACTGGACGACGATCGGATTCGCCCCGCCCACCTTCACACCGCCGACGTTCACCGCTACCGATTTCCGGCGCGCGATCTTTGCCATCGAACCTCCGTTTGATATGGGAAAGACTATTTTATCAGCGGGGCACGAAGTTCACCGTGAAGGTCGTAAATATGAAGGTCGTAAACGATCGCCAGGATGGCACGCGACAGACCCGAGCCTGTAATTATTGCCGGCCCGGATCTCATGAACGGAACACCCTGCTTCCGTGGCACGCGCTTGAAAATTCTGCTGGACGGGTGTTTGCCTCTGCGACTTCGCTCGCTGCCGAGGCGTCCCGGTTACGATGTCCTGCTTGCGGTGGATCGGGTTAAACCGCACCAAAAGCTGCCCACAGGCAGGGGGAGCGCGATTGCGTTTGAATTCGCGTTTACAGCGGACCGCCGGAAAGCCGACAAAAATAAATCAGTAAATTTGCACCCTCATGAGGGGATTCGTTTCGGGACGTCGCTTTCCTGGATGACGAAGGAGTCACTCATGAAATTCAGCAAAACACTTCAGATACTCGTGCCGATGCTGCTCGCCGGCACGGCGGCCCACGCATCCGACGTTGTCGACTTCAACTTCGACAACGATGCGCCTGGCACTTCCACCACCTTTACGGACAACATCGGAAGCTTGTCCGCGACTTTTTCCAGTTCCGCCGATCCGGGCGGCTTTGTGGTTTACCCGAGCATCTTCGAAACATTGACGGGTAATGTATTGGGCGACCCGGGTCCGGCTTTCGCCAATGGCCTCTCGCTCGATATCAATTTCAACGAAGAACTCTCGGCGATCACGCTGGATTTTGCCACCGCCGATTTCAATACCCCGTCGCCTTTCACCATCACCGCTTACCAGAACTCGACGCCGGTGGGCTCCGACACGTCGACGGGGCAGTTTCTTGGAGGCTTTACCTTCCCCGAGGGCGAGATCGCCTTCGACGGAGGACCGTTCAATAACGTTGTGATCTCGAGTCCGTCACCTGACTTCGCGGTCGACAACATTTACGTTGCCACGGCAACGGCGCCGGAGCCGGGCACTCTCACCATGCTGACGGCCGGCCTGCTGCTGTCGGGCATTGGCGTCATGCGGCGCAAATCGCGGCGTAGTTAATCACAAACAATTTCCACGAACGAACCATTCCAGGTAGAAAAAATGAACAGAACACAAACACTCGTTTTCGCTCTTGTCTCGCTTGCCGCGACCCTGAGCGCCCAGACCAACCAGAGCATTTTCCCGCTGCTGCCGCCGTCGGTATCGACAGTCCCGTCGAACGGCGACGTGAACCCCTACGGGGTCGCTTTCGTACCAAAAAATGTGCAGGCGGGCGGCGGGCTGCAACCGGGCGACATGCTGGTATCCAATTTCAACGATGTGGACAACCTTCAGGGAACGGGCAGCACCATCGTGCGCGTGAACAGCGCCGGAACCGTTTCCACCTTCTATACGGCGCCGAGCGGACATGCCGGACTTACGGCGGCGCTCGGGGTGCTCACCAACGGCGTCGTGCTGATCGGCAACCTGCCAACGGCAGACGGAACTTCGGCCACTATTCAACCCGGCAGTTTCTCCCTGCTGGATCGTTATGGAGACTTCCTTGGCAACTTCGGGACGGTGCCCGGCTCGGTCGACGGCCCCTGGGGAATGGCAGTCGACGACCTCGGAAGTAACGGGACGGGCACGGCGTACGTATTCATATCCAACGTGCTGAGCGGGAGCATCTCGCGCTTCACGATCAGCTACACGCCCTCGGCTCTCAGCGCGGCCGTCATCACTCTCGCGACCGGGTTCGATCATCGCACGGATCCCGCCGCGCTCGTGCTTGGACCTTCAGGCCTTGTATACAGCGCCTCGAACGATACGCTGTACGTCGCCTCCTCCGCGGACAATGCGATCTACGCGATCGCAACTGCGACCCAAAGTCCCAGCGCCGTGACGCCCACGCTGTTCATTCAGGATTCCACGCATCTGCATGGCCCGCTGGATCTCGCGATTCTGCCCGACGGGCATTTTCTGGTCGCCAACAGCGACGGGTCGAATGTCGACCCCAATCAGCCGAGCGAACTGGTTGAATATTCCACCAGCGGACAGTTCCTGGCGCAGATGCCGGTCGATCCCAATAACGGCGGAGCCTTCGGCGTGGCTGTCAATAACATGGGCTGGGGAACAATCCGGATGGGCTACGTCGACGATAATACGAATCGGTTGAACATTACGACGACGGTGGTTCCATAGCACGCCAGGGACGATTATCAATTTGCCCTGCAGCAATAACCGAAGCTCCGGCTCAAAAGGCCGGAGCTTTTATTCTTTGCGGGACTGCGCGGCGATCAAGGCGAGACGGACAGTGGCATCCGAGCGGAACGCGACACGCGGATCCGAAGCCAGGGCGGTGCGGCTCTCGCTTATAAGCGCTTCGCCTTCCCGTTCCCGTCCGAGGCTTTTCAGACATTCCCCATAAGCGGTCTTTGCTTCCGCGTCCTGCCAGGCTGGAAGGGGAAAAGGTTCCCGCGCGGCAGATGCGACCGCATCGCGCAGCAGCGGTCCCGCTTCGGCGGCTTTGTGTTCCGCCACGAGCACTTCGCCCAGCCGGACACTGGCAGTGAGGATTGCCGGATGGCCAGGCCACAGTTTCTGCCGCCGGATTTGGAGAGCCTCGCGCAACAACGGTTCAGCCGCTTGAAGATCGCGCTGAAAGGCCCGATCCTCCGCCACTTCGATCAGCGAACTGGCGAACGCGGGCGTGCTCTCGCCACCCAGCTTCCGCCGCAACTCCATAGCCTGGCGCGCGTATCGCTCGGCCGTGACGAGATCGCCGCGGTCGAAATGGCTTATGCCGATGTTCGCAATGATCTGCGCCGCAGGCCAGGTTGCGCCCGCGTTCGCTTTTTTAAGCAGGGCAAGGACCCGATTGTATTCGTCTTCCGCGAGCGTATAATCGCCTTTCAATTCGAGCACACGCGCCCAGTTATTTATCGGTGCGGCCACGCGCGGATTGTCGGGGCCGAGCGCGTGCAGATTAATATCGAGAGATTCCTTCAGCACCGGTTCCGCCTGTCGCCAGTTGCCTTCCTCCAGCAGGATATAGCCGAGATTGTTCAACGATGAAGCGAAATCCGGGTGATTCGTGCCCAGCACAACCCGGCGAATATCCGCGGCCTGGCGAATCATCTTCTCCGCGCCAGCCAGATCGCCGCGATCGATCAGCGCGCTGCCGAGGTTATGCAGGCTGATAGCGTATTCGGGACTATTGGGACCGGGCGTACGTCGGTTGATCTCGACTGCCTCCTGCAGCAACTGCCGCGCTTCATCGAACTCGCCCTTGCGTTCGAGCGTCAGAGCGAGGTAGTTGCGTGTCGCGGCGCCATAATCGGGTCCGTTCTTCCGGTCAATGGCGAGAGTCTGGCGCAGGAGCGAGATGGCCTGATCGTCCTTCGCCTCCCAATAAAAGCACTCGCCGATCTCGCTCATCACGCGCGCGGCTTCGGGACTGGTTTCCCCGAACGCAGTTTTTTTCGATGCGAGTACCTTCGTCAGCAACGGCTCGGCCTCGGCGTAGTGGCCTTGATCGCGCTCGAGTTCGGCCAGAAGTTCCACCGTCTGGACGTTGTCCGGGCCCAGTTTCAGCGACTTCCGCGCAAGGGTCTGCGATTCAGCGAAAAGCCCCAGCGATCGATAGGCTTCGGCAATGGTTTCGAGCAGGGACGCGCGCACCTGCGGCTCACCCGCGAGTTCACGATCGATGCGCTCCGCGCCGCGGTCGAGAAGGGTTCGCGCCGTGATGTTTTCGCCGCGCGCGACGTCGGGAGAAGCGGAATCGAACATTCCGGCCAGAAACTGTCTTTCGCGCTCGGCAGTCTGGCGCTGGCGGTCGGCCCGTTTCGCCAGCACTCCCATGCCTATGCCGAAACCCGCCAGCGCAAGCAGGAACAGCGCCGCCGCAGCTACAGGCGCCTTGTGACGCCGCACGAACGTACTTGCCTGATAGCCCCAGGTGGCCGTGCGGGCCTGGAGCGGATAACCTTCGAGATACGCCTCCACGTCGGTGGAGAATTGCTCGATGGAGGCATAGCGCCGCTCGGGCTCTTTGCGGATAGCCATCATTACGATCCGGTCGAGATCCCCGCGCAGCCGTTTGGCATCCGCGCCCTTGCTCGCGACACTTGGGGGCGGCGGCGTCTGCTCGCAAACGACGCGCGCGATTTCGAGCGGATTGTCGGTCTTCACCCGGAACGGGCGGGCGCCGGCGAGGAGTTCGTAGAGCAGAACTCCCATGGCGTAGACGTCTGCGGCAGTGGTCACCGCTTCGCCGCGGACCTGTTCGGGGCTGGCGTATTCGGGCGTCATCAGGAGCTGGCTTGCGCGCGTCCGCGGCATTCCGGAGAACTCCGGATCGAGCAGTCTGGCGATGCCGAAATCGAGGAGCTTTGGTACTCCGGCCGCGGTGACGAGAATGTTGGCCGGCTTGATGTCGCGATGGACGATCAGGTTGCGATGCGCGTAGTCCACGGCTCCGCAGAGGGTGCGAAAGAGCTTGAGGCGGTTTTCGATCGAAAGCCGGCGGTCGCGGCAATAAGTATCGATTGGAACGCCCCCCTCGACATACTCCATGACCAGATAGGGAATGCCTTCGGCGCTGACGCCGCCATCGAGGAGTCGCGCAATGTTGGGGTGATTCAGTTTAGCCAGAATCTGCCGCTCGATTCGAAAGCGATGCAGCATGCCGGGGTCGGCGCCGAAATCGGCGCGCATGAGTTTGATGGCGACCTTCTGCTCATAGGCCTGGTCGGCGCGGCGGGCGAGATAGATTCTGCCCATGCCGCCGTCTCCGATGGCCTCGAGAATTTGCCACGGACCGATTAACTTTCCGGAGAAAGGCGCGGCCGCGGCCATATCGCGCGCCGCTTCGAAAGCGGGCTCGCGCAGGTCGCTCAGAGTCCGATCGGCCGCGGAGAGCAGGGACTCGGCCTCTTTTCTTATCGCCGCATCTTCGCCGCAGGCGCGATCGAGAAATGCCGGCCGATCGCGCGGATCCATGTCGGACGCCTGGTAGAAAATGGCTTCCAACCGCCGCCAGCGCTCGGGATCCGGACCGGGTGCAGGGCTCATGCAACGGCCTTCAGGCGCCTGTGCCCGCCAGATCCGTGAAGAGCCAGGCCTTCGCCATCTTCAATTCGCGATGGACGGTAGCTTCGGAGATGCCGAGGGCCGCGGCTGTTTCCTGGTAGGTGAGGCCGCCGAAAAACAGGAGCTCAACCACCTTGCCTTTGCGTGGGTCGAGGGTTTCCAGACGCTGCAGAGATTCGTCGAGATCGGGGAGGCCGGGCGCGGATGACGGATCAACCAGCACCGCTTCATCAAAGCTGACGTGCTGCGCGCCGCCGCCGCGTTTCTCGCGTTTGGCTCGTTTGGCGTAATCGACGAGGATGTTGCGCATCACCCGAGCCGCGACCGCATAAAAGTGGACCCGATCCTGCCAGTCGCCCTCGGAATCGGCGAGGCGCATGTAGGCTTCGTGCACAAGCGCGGTAGCGCGCAACGTGTGATCGGGACGCTCGGCGCGAAGGCTACGGGAGGCGAGCCGGCGCAGCTGGTCGTAGACGATCGGGATCAGGTGATCGAAAGCCTCTTTGTCGCCGCCGCTCAGCTGCTTCAGGAGCCTCGTCACAGCTTGCCGGTCAAGCTGCGGAGCGGGCGGGTCCGGACTGGGCTGCGTCCCCACTTCAGATCAGATTTTACACTGGGGCGGTTTCGCGGGAAGGCACGGCTTTATTCCAGGGCGTCGTACGCAGCAGCAGCCATGCTGTCAGCGGCGGCAGGGCCACGAGAATACATACGGGCGCAAATCCGAAGTGGTCCACGAGGAAGCCAATCAGCGGTGAGATGACAGTCTGCATGAGGCCATATGCGAATCCGAGGGCCGCGATTGCAGTGCCCGCGCGTTCGCCGCCCCAGATATCGAGCGGGATGGTGTAGATATTCACGCTGCCTGCCACGATGGCGAAATAACTCAGAGAAACGGGGAGCAGCGTCCAGAGCGGCGTGGGACAGAAAGGTGCGAGTACGGAGATCAGGCAACCGATTGCGCTCAGGAACGTGGCGCGGACGCGCGCTTCAATTGCGGGCATGCCCCGGGAGACGGCGCGGCGCGAGAGCCATCCGCCGGCGAAGCCGCCGATGGTCGAGGCGACGGGCGGTACCCAGGCGTATCCATTCGCCTCTTTCGTGGTGAGACCGTAGGTTTTGACGAGATAGAGCGTGGTCCAGTTGGTCCAGAACGTGTAGCCGACCATCCAGAGCACATTCGCGGCGGCGAGCGAAATCAGGCGGCGATCCTGCAGGAGATTGAGACCGCCGCTCCGCTTCTGTGGCGCCACTTCGCGATACGGATGCACACTGTGGCGTACGAGCATCCAAAGCGGAATCCAGCCGAACCCGAGAGCCGCACAAACGAAGAACGGACTGCGCCATCCGGTGAACCACGCGACGAGCAGCGGCGCGGCGACGCCCGCGATGCCAATGCCGATCTGAGTCATGGCTGCGCCGATGGCGCGGTCTTTCGGTTCGAGATAGATTGCGTTCAGCTTACCTGCCGCGGGAATGCCCGCCGATTCGCAGGCGCCGAGGAAAACGCGCGCGCCGACGAGTTGGCCGAAACTGCGGGTCCACCCGCACATAGCCGCACCGAGGGACCAGAGCAGAACCGCGAAAACGATTCCCGTTTCGAGTCCGAGGCGATCCAGAAACCAGCCCATGACTGGCGCGGCGATGGCATAGGGCAATGCGAACGCGGGGCCGATGAGCCATCCATAATCGGTGTTGCTGAGATGAAACTCCGCCATGACGCGCGGCGCGGCGGCCGAGAGCGTGATGCGGTCGAGATAATTCCACGCCGTGGCCAGGGCGAAGAAGGAGACGGCACCCCAGCGCGCGGTCTCGGAACTGACGGGCGGGCGCGGCCTGGACGGTGTCACTTGAGAATGACGTTAACGAAGGATAGCGGGGAAAATAAAAACCCCTCCTGCTGCAACCTCCAAGCGCAGGATAACGAGTCGATCATTCCGACCACGACTCCCGAAAGCCGTAGTCTCGAACCCGTCATCCCAATCGCCCGTGTGTTGCAGCAGAGGGCAGGTTGAGTTACTTCAAACGATTCGGGATTAGGATAGCAAACCTTACCCCATAAAGTCTGCTTTTTAACTAATTGATTCCATTCGCCCAGGGTGGGGATGATTCTCTGCATTTGTACTGTTGTGTACCGGTGGTGTGTCGGTATGACCCAACTCTGCCCGGGCTGCCCTTTGGGCAGCATGGGCCGGTGCCGAGCGGGACACAACGGCGTATGAAAACGAGATTTGCCTGGAGCTACCGTTTGCCTGGACCATACGAATAGACCCGCGCGGGCCACAGGCGTCTAAGCTCGCACCAGTGTATAGCCGCGCTCCTGCGCTCGGTTTACGGCAACGATTCCAGCCGGGACCATCCTCGCCTCGCCGCCAACGAGATTCGCAATCAACTCGCTGTTGATAGCGTCGATATTGCCGCCAACCGCGTCGGCAATGGCTCCGGCAAAGACGCGCGTAGCCACTGAGCACACCGCGAGCACCACTCCTTGTTTGAAAAGCGAGTCCAAAGTCACGCTGCGATTGGGCAACAGGTTCCCGTAGTCGCCGGAGCTATAGACGTTGGTCCTGGGCGCGAGTTTGCTCTTCGGATCTTCAAATCGGGATTGGGCGGCCATCGCCGCTCCATACTTCGCCCAGATTGCGTCGCTGTACGCGAAAGGCGTGGAGCGGTGGCGAACGATGATTACAACCGCCAGATCGCCGCTGCCGAGGCCGTAGTCGGTCCCGTTTACGCGGATGAAATTGGCCGCAAAGGCGAGCGCTTCGCCTAAACCTTCGGGAGTTGTCGTATCGAACACCAATCGATGTTTGGTTTTCGGTTTTTCCAGCCAGTCGTCTTTTTCATGGCGCGCCGGCTCCCAACGGGTGGCCGGCGTAGTCTTTCCCTGGGCAAGCGCGGCGCTCCCGACAGCCATCGCCGCGAGCGACGCGACCCCGGCGTTGAGATAATTCAGAAATGAACGCCGTTCCGGCGATGAGGAAGATTGTCTGTTCATTGGTGCCTCTTCAACGTCCATCGCCCAGCATACCTGCCTGAGTTAGTCTGTCAACGATCAGATCGACTGCCTCGGTCGGGGCGGTAACCGTCGTATCGATACGTATCTCCGGGTGTTCAGGGGGTTCATACGGCGAATCGATGCCGGTGAAGTGTTTGAGTTCGCCGCGGCGCGCTTTTTTGTACAAGCCTTTGATATCGCGCGTTTCCGCCACCGCGAGCGGGGTATCCACGTACACCTCGATGAATTCGCCCGCGGCCACCAGGTCGCGCGCCATGCGCCGCTCGGAGCGGAATGGCGAGATGAACGAAACCAGCACAATAAGCCCCGCATCGACCATCAGCCGCGCGACCTCCGCGACACGGCGAATGTTCTCTACGCGGTCGGCGTCGGTGAATCCCAGATCCTTATTCAACCCATGGCGAACGTTATCGCCGTCGAGGAGATAGGTGTGCTTCCCGGCCGCGAGCAGGCGCTTTTCCACGAGGTTCGCGATCGTCGACTTGCCGGCGCCGGAAAGGCCCGTGAACCACAGCACGCAGGGTTTCTGGCTGTTGAGGCCGGCGCGCGCGGTCTTGTTCACATCGAGCGCCTGCCAGTGGATGTTTTCCGCGCGACGCAGCGCGAACTGAATCAGACCCGCGCCGACGGTGTCGTGAGTCAGGCGGTCGATCAGGATGAAGCTGCCCGTCTCGCGGTTCTCGCCGTACGAATCGAACGGAATCTGACGATCCAGCCCGATATTGCAAACGCCGATCTCGTTCAGGTCGAGTTCCTTCCCGGCCAGATGCTCGAGCGTATTGACGTTTACCTTGTACTTGAGCGAAGTGACGGTGGCGCCGGCGGTCCCCGTCCCGATCTTCATGAAGTAAGGGCGTCCGGGGAGCATCGGCTCCTCGTGCATCCAGATGAGGGTGGCCTGAAACTGATCCGTCACGCCGCAGGGCGACTCCGCGCTCGCAAGCAGGTCGCCGCGGCTGATGTCGATTTCATGCTCGAGCGTCAGGGTTACCGACTCGCCTGTAATGCCCTGTTCGCGGTCGCCGTTCGGGGTGAGGATGCGCGCAACGCGGCTTTCCCTGCCGGATGGCAACGCTTTGACCCGGTCGCCCGTACTGACGACACCGCTCACGATCATGCCGGAAAAGCCGCGGAAATTCTGATCCGGACGATTCACCCATTGAACCGGCATCCGGAAGGGGTGCCCCCGCAAGCCCTCGTCGATCCGGATCGATTCCAGTTGCTCCATCAGCGCGGGGCCGCGGTACCAGGGAGTATTGGGACTCGCTTCCGTCACGTTGTCTCCATTGAGGGCGGAAATCGGAATCGCCACCACATCTGGGATGCCGATCTGTCTCGCAAAATCGCGATAATCCCCGAGAATTGAGTCGAAGGTTTCCTGGGCGAACCCGACCTGGTCCATTTTGTTGACTGCCAGGATCACGTGCCGGATGCCGAGAAGCGAGACGATGTAGCTGTGCCGGCGCGTTTGCGTGAGCACTCCTTTACGGGCATCGATCAGAATCACCGCAAGGTCGACGGTCGATGCCGCCGTGACCATGTTGCGCGTGTATTGCTCGTGGCCCGGCGTATCGGCCACGATAAACTTGCGCCGGTCGGTTGAGAAAAAGCGGTAGGCGACGTCGATGGTAATGCCTTGCTCGCGCTCGGCGGCCAGGCCGTCGACCAGCAGCGCGAGGTCAAGCTCGCCGTCCTGGGTTCCGAACTTTCTGGAATCCGCTTCGAGCGCCGCGAGTTGATCCTCGAAGATCATTTTCGATTCATAGAGAAGACGGCCGATGAGCGTGCTCTTGCCATCGTCCACGCTGCCGCAGGTCATGAATCGCAACAGGCTCTTGTGCTCATGCGCCTTGAGATACGCCTCGATGTCTTCGGCGATCATGTCGGATTTATGAGCCATCAGAAGTACCCTTCCTGCTTCTTTTTTTCCATTGAGGCCGCCGCATCGTGATCGATGACGCGGCCCTGACGCTCGGAGGTCTTCGTCAGCAGCATTTCCTGAATGACGGCCTGCAGGGTGTCGGCCGCGCTTTCAATGGCTCCAGTGAGCGGATAGCAACCAAGGGTGCGGAAGCGAACCTTCTTCATCATCGGCTTCTCGCCTGGCGCGAGCGGCATCCGCTCGTCGTCCACCATGATGAGGGTGCCTTCGCGTTCCACGACCGGCCGCTCTTTAGCCAGGTAAAGCGGCACAATGGGAATTTTCTCCAGATAGATGTACTGCCAGACGTCGAGTTCGGTCCAGTTCGACAGCGGGAAGATGCGAAAGCTTTCGCCCTTGTTTTTTTGCGCGTTATACAGCCGCCAGAGCTCGGGCCGCTGGCGTTTCGGATCCCAGCGATGCTGCGCGGAGCGGAAGGAAAAAATGCGCTCCTTCGCGCGGCTTTTCTCCTCGTCGCGGCGTGCGCCGCCGAAAGCGGCGTCAAACGCGTGCTTGTCGAGCGCCTGTTTCAGCGCCTGTGTCTTCATCACGTCGGTGTGGATGCCCGAGCCGTGCGTGAACGGGTTGATGCCTTTCGCGACGCCCTCGTAATTGATGTGCACCAGAAGCCGCAGCCCCAGAGTCTGCGCCGTGCGGTCCCGGAACTCGATCATTTCCCGGAATTTCCAGGTTGTGTCAACGTGGAGCAGCGGGAACGGCGGCCTCGAGGGGTAAAACGCCTTCATCGCCACGTGCAGCATCACCGCGCTGTCTTTGCCGATCGAATACAGCATGACGGGGTTCTCGCACTCGGCAACCACCTCGCGCATGATGTGAATACTCTCGGCTTCCAGAGCTTCGAGGTGACTCAGGGTGGCCCGATTCATGATTTGCTCTATTTTTACATTCGGGGTTCGAAGTCGACTATTATTGAACCCATACCGAAGTTCCCGGACCGTCCGCTGAGAGGAAATTTATGAAGAAAACCATTGTCACCGCCATCGTTTTGATGCTCATGGTTGTGTTGGCCGCCGTTTCGCAAACGCCGAAAGGCCCGAAGCACCACGTGGTGTTTCAGTTGACCGAACCCGAAGGAAGCGCCTGGAACGTGCTTCCGCTGCATGTCGCGAATATGCGGAATGCCTTCGCCCAGGACGGTGGATCGCAGGTTGAAGTCGTGTTTTTCGGCGCCGGGCTGAACATGCTGCTCAAGAAGAACACGGCCTACGAAGAGCGGTTGAAACAACTCGCCGACAGTGGGGTCACGCTGTCGGCTTGTCAAAACGCCATGCGCGTTATGAATGTAAAAACGGAGGATCTTTTCCCGTTCGCTACGCAGGTGGATTCGGGTGTGGCCGAGATCGTACGCAAACAGGAAGCGGGTTGGGCGTACATCCACTGATTATTCAGCCCTCAAGGGCCGTTCGCGGCCTTCGACGCGCCGAGGCAATCGCTGCATAGGACGCCGCGATCCAGTCTCCGTTTTGCGGGCGATCACTTTGTCGCGTCTGCACGTCCAAAATTATATGATTGAAACCCGGGAGGCGAACGATGCCCGCAACGATCACACGTAGAGAAACCCTGAGAAGAGGGTTGACGGCGGCAAGCCTGCTCGCCCTGGTTCCGGAGTGGGCCCTCCCCGCGGCCGCCGAGGGCGAAACGGACATCCCGTTCACCGATTATCCGGCGAATTACAAGCCGAACAGCAACCCCGCGGCGGCGAACCGATTTCTGGATATCCGGACGATCGACGGCTACACCACCCCGAACGATCAGTTCTTTTTTATCCAGCATTACAACCGGCCCGAGATCGATGGCGCGACCTGGCGATTGAAGATCACGGGACTGGTCAACAAGCCGGCCGAGTTTTCCCTGGCCGATATCAAGGCGATGAAGCCCACCGAACTTGTGAACGGTTACGAGTGCTCCGGCAACAGCGGGCGTGCCTTTCAGGGGTTATCATCGTGCGGGCGTTTCACCGGTGTTCCGTTGAATCATGTATTGAAGCAGGTGGGAGTGGGCGCCAGTGCCCGCGAGGTCGTCTTCTTCGGCACCGACCGCGGCAAGGAAGACGTTGTGTTCCGGCAGCAGACCTTCAAGCTCGAACAACAGTTCGCCCGCAGCATCACGCTCGAGCACGCAATGAAGCCCGAGCCCCTGCTGGCTTATGCGCTGAACGGCCAGCCGCTCGACCGCGACCATGGCTTCCCCCTGCGTCTGATCATGCCGGGCTGGTATGGCGTGTGCAATGCGAAGTGGCTCGCGGAAATTCATTTGCAGGAGGAGCGCTTTCTGGGGAATTTCCAGGCCCGCTGGTATCGCGACCTTCGCGGCGTCGGCGGCACGGGCGAGGACGCCGATCCGCAGACGCAGTGGGTGGAGAACGAAGTCACCCATATGCAATTGAAGTCCGTCATCTCGCGCGTCCGCCGGAATGGCGGAAAGATTCAGGTATTTGGTTTTGTGCTGAACGACGGCACGCCGATCAAGTCGGTGGAACTGAGCGTTGATGGAGGCCCCTGGCAGCCTGCGGCGCTGGATAAAGGCAACACCCGATTCTCCTGGAAACTGTTCGGCTTCGACTGGAAGGACGCGACTCCGGGCACGCACACGCTGGTCTCGCGGGCCACGGACGCCAACGGCGTAGTGCAACCCGCGGCCGCCGATTTGAAGCGAAAGAAGACATTCCTCGAAGACAACGCGCAGTTCCCGAGGAAGATCACGATCGCCTGAAGCGGAGCGTGAGCCGATCGCTCATCTGCTTGCGATTGGCAGGTCCGCCTCTACGAGTTCGCTCTCACGGCCAGGCGGATTGGCAAGCCGCCGCGGGTTAACAACCTGCCCTGCTGACGACGAGATCGCGTAGCTGATCGAGTTTCGCTTTAGCGGTACCGGAATCGATCGATTCCTCAGCGCGCGCGACGCCCTCGCGGAAATCTGCAGCCCGGCTCGCGGCCACCAGCGCAAGCGCGGCATTCATCAGAACGATGTCCCGCGGCGCTCCCCGCTCACCCGCCAAAATCGATTCGGCAATGGCACGGTTCGCCTCGATATCTCCACCCAAAATTCCCTGCGCGGGTTGCACAGCCAGACCGAAGTCGACGGGCGACAGTTCGATGCGCGAAACGGCGCCATGTTGAACTGCGAACACCGTCGATGGACCGGTAATGGTCAGTTCCCCGAGACCGTCCGAACCATGCACCACGAAACCGCGATGCGAACCCAACCGCGCCATCGCGCCCGCAATCTTCTCCGCGGCTTCCTCCGACCATGTGCCCGCGACCTGGATTTCGGCGCGAGCGGGATTCGTCAGCGGCCCGAGGAAATTGAAGGCCGTGCGCATCTTCAATTCAATCCGCACCGGCTGCACATTTCGTGTCGCGCCGTGAAACGTGGGCGCAAAGAGAAAGCCGATTCCCACCTCACGGATTGCCCGCGCCACCGTCTCCGGTTCAACCGCGGTCCGCACGCCGAGTGCCTCGAGCACATCCGCGCTGCCGCAGCGGCTCGAAATCGACCTGTTCCCATGCTTCGCCACGCGCACTCCGGCGCCTGCGACAACGAACGCGGCCACGGTGGAGATATTAAAAGTCGAAGTTCCGTTGCCGCCCGTGCCGCAGGTATCGAGCACCGGACGATAACTATCTTCAATCGGCACCCCTCGAGCGGCATCGCGCATGGCACGCGCGAATCCGGTCAATTCGTCGACCGTCTCGCCTTTCACCCGAAGCGCCGTCAGAAACGCCGCCGTCAGCACGGGGGTGGACTCGCCGGAGAGCAGTGCGCGCATGGCTTCCTCCGCCTGTGGTTCGGTCAGCGAACGGCCTTCCGCCACCACATGCAGGAACGTCAGGATCGGCGCAGGGGTCATGGTAAGTTGAAAGCTTGGTTCTTGTAACGGCGCACAGCCAGGCAGTGAGCGGCGTGCAAATCAAGATATAGCAGCAACCGCCACAAAATGAAAATCCACGAGTATCAGGCCAAGACGATTCTGGCCAAATACAATGTCCCCGTGCCTCGCGGGGAGGTGGCGTTCACCGTCGCCGAAGCCGAGACGGCTGCGAAAAACATCGGCGGGAGCGTTGTCATCAAAGCGCAGATTCACGCCGGCGGACGCGGCAAAGGCGGTGGCGTCAAGGTTGCGAAAAACGTCGAAGAAGCCGCGAGGATCGCCGAGCAGATTCTCGGTATGACGCTGATCACGCACCAGACAGGGCCGGAAGGACGCGTCGTGCATCGAGTGCTGGTCGAGGAAACTCTTCCCATCGAGCGGGAGCTTTATCTCGGAATCGTACTTGATCGCGCGGCCGGCAAGATTGTATTTATGGCATCCGCGGCCGGCGGCATGGAGATCGAGGAGGTTGCGGCCAAAACTCCCGACGCGATTCTCAAGGAATTCATCGAACCCGGACTCGGTCTCATGCCTTATCAGGCGCGCAATCTGGCCTTCGGCATCGGCATTCCGGCGCCGGCGGTCAACGGCGCGGTCGCCGCCATGATTGCTCTCGCCAAATGCTGCCTCGAAATGGACGCCTCGCTCGCCGAGATCAATCCCTTCATCCTCACCAAAGACAATAAGGTCTACGCGCTCGACGCCAAGATCAATTTCGACGATAATGCGCTTTTCCGCCACAAGGACATCGTCGAGCTGCGCGATCTCAACGAAGAAGATCCGCTCGAGGTCGAGGCTTCCAAATTCGGCCTGAATTACATCAAGCTCGATGGCGACATCGCCTGCATGGTGAACGGCGCGGGACTCGCCATGGGCACGATGGACATCATCAAGTACGCGGGTGGCAGCCCCGCCAACTTCCTCGATGTCGGCGGCGGCGCGAATGCCGAACAGGTCAAGAACGCTTTCCGCATCCTGCTCTCGGACCCCGGAGTGAAGGCGGTGCTGATTAACATTTTCGGCGGCATTCTGCGCTGCGACACGCTGGCAAGCGGCGTGGTGGCGGCAGCGCGCGATCTCGGCATCAAGGTGCCCGTGGTCATCCGCATGGAAGGCACGAACGTGGAACTTGGCCGCAAGGTGCTGGAGGAGTCGGGTTTCAACTTCACCGTTGCCGACGGCATGAAGGACGCGGCCGAAAAAGTGGTGGCTCTCGCTAAATCTGCCGGAGGCCGGAAATGAGCGTATTGGTCGACCGGAACACGCGTCTGATCGTGCAGGGATTCACCGGGCGCGAAGGTACGTTCCACGCGGAGCAGGCGATTGAATACGGCACTCAGGTGGTGGGCGGTGTCACGCCGGGCAAAGGTGGAGCGACCCATCTTGGCCGCCCGGTTTTCAATACCGTCGCCCAGGCCGCGAAAGAAACCGGCGCGAATGCGACCGTCATCTTCGTGCCTCCGCCATATGCCGCCGACGCGATCATGGAAGCCGCCGATGCCGGGATCGCGCTGATCGTCTGCATCACCGAAGGCATTCCGGTGATTGACATGGTCAAGGCCTGGGAATTTCTCAAGGAGCGGAAGTCGCGACTCGTCGGCCCGAACTGCCCCGGCGTGATTTCGCCCGGTAAGTGCAAGATCGGCATCATGCCCGGCCACATTCACCTTGAAGGGCACGTGGGCGTGGTCTCGCGCTCGGGCACATTGACTTATGAAGCCGTGGGCCAGTTGACGAAACTCAACATCGGCCAATCCACCTGCATCGGCATCGGGGGCGACCCCATCATCGGCACGACTTTTCTCGATGCGATCAAACTTCTCGATGCCGATCCCGATACGCACGCCATTGTCATGATCGGCGAGATCGGCGGCAACGCCGAAGAGACTGCTGCCGCTTATATCGGCGCGCACGTGAAGAAGCCGGTAGTCGGATTCATTGCCGGACAAACCGCGCCACCCGGACGCCGCATGGGCCACGCCGGCGCGATCATCTCCGGTGGATCTGGCGCGGCTCCCGACAAGATTCGCGCGATGGAAAAAGCCGGCATCACGGTGTGCTCCTCGCCGGCGCAGATCGGCGAGAACATTCAGAAACGATTACAAAAATAATGAGCGAACTGCAGAAGACGTTTTCCATCATCAAACCGGACGCCGTTGCTTCCGGCAAAGCGGGCAAGATCCTGTCGCTGCTAGAAGACAACGGGTTCCGGATCGTGGCGCTGCGCATGACGAAGCTGAGCCAGTCGCAGGCGGAGGGTTTCTACGCGGTGCACCGCGAGCGGCCTTTTTACGGAAGCCTGGTGAAGTTCATGACTGAAGGCCCGGTGATCGTTATGGTGCTGGAGCGCGAGGACGCGGTGAAGAAGCTCCGCGAAGTGATGGGCGCGACGAACCCGGCGAACGCGGCCGAAGGCACCGTGCGCAAGCTCTATGCGGAATCGATCGAGCGCAACGCGATCCACGGCTCGGACGCACCGGAAACCGCGGCGGAAGAGACCAGATTCTTCTTCAGCAGCGTAGACCTCAACCAGCTCTGAGCGCGGACCCTGGGGTCTCACTTTTGCGTTTCGAGCACTCAGCCCGCAGAACTCAGACGGCTTGAGCTTTCGCAGTTTGCCCGCTCAGCAAAAACGTTTTTGGCAAAGATCCGCTGCCGCTGATCTTGAACGTTCCGAAATCCTGGTACCAATCGCCCTTGGGCACATCGGGGAGCATCTGCGTCCTGCTTGCAATCAGCCCTCCCGGCCTTTTGCCCGGCTGCAAACTTGAGCGGCAACGCCAGCCGGAAGGGCCGAGCCGCTCCTCATCAGAAACCGCGTCCAGTACTGAAGTAATCCATCACTGATATAGCCGTCCAGAATGCAGGTGGTTTTGCATTCATCGTGCTGCACCTCCCCGATGATGCATGGGCCGTACTATAAGTCAGTGAATAATCTCGATCCGACCGATTGGGCTGACTTTCGCCGCCAGGCCCATCGGATGCTCGATGACATTCTGAGCTATATCGAAAACATTCGCGACCGCCCGGTCTGGCAACTCATTCCGCAATCCGTCCGCGATCGCTTCCAGTCCGATCTGCCAACCGCGCCCTCCAATCTTGCCGACGTTCACGACGAGTTCATGCGCGACATCCTGCCGTATGCCGCGGGTAACGTGCACCCTGGTTTCATGGGCTGGGTGCACGGCGCAGGTACGCCGGTGGGTGTGGTGGCGGAGATGCTCGCCGCCGGGTTGAACGCCAATCTGGGTGGCCGCGACCACATTCCCATCGAAGTCGAGCGCCAGGTCGTCGCCTGGATGCGCAAGCTGTTCGGTTTCCCCGAAGGCGCTACCGGCCTGTTCGTCACGGGTACGTCGATGGCGAACCTCATCGCCGTTCTCGTCGCGCGCGACGCGGCACTGGGTTTCGAGGCGCGCGCGGCAGGGGTAGCTCGCCGCGAAAAACGTCTGACGGCCTATGCCTCCGAAGCGGTTCACGGCTGCATCGCGAAAGCCCTCGACATTGCCGGAATGGGCAGTGATGCCCTGCGCCCGATCGCGGTGGACGATCGTTATCGCGTCGACGTCGACGCATTGCGCGCGACTATTGATGCCGACCGCCGCGTTGGATTCACGCCCTTCCTTATCGTCGGCACGGCGGGCACGGTTGACACAGGCGCCATCGACAATCTCGACGCGCTTGCCGATCTCGGCCGCGCTGAACGCCTGTGGTTTCACGTCGACGGAGCCTGCGGCGCCCTGGCGATGCTCGCACCGGCACTCGCACCGCGGCTCAAGGGTATCGAGCGCGCCGATTCCCTCGCCTTCGATTTTCACAAATGGGGCCAGGTGCCTTACGATGCCGGCTTTGTGATGGTCCGCGACGGCGAGTTGCACCGGCGAACCTTTTCCAGTTCCGCCGCTTACCTGCGGCACGAAGAGCGCGGGCTGGCCGCCGGCTCTCCCTGGCCGTGCGATTTCGGGCCCGATCTCTCGCGCGGCTTCCGCGCTCTCAAAACGTGGTTCACCTTCATGGTATACGGGGCGGACGCATTGGGTGCTTCGATCGAGAACACCTGCGAACTGGCGCGCTACCTGGAAACCCGCATCTCGCAAACACCCGAGTTGGAACTGGCTGCGCCGGTCGAACTGAACATCGTCTGCTTCCGCTATCGCGCTGAAGATGCGGACCGAGTGAACGCGCGCATAGCCGTCGAACTGCAGGAATCCGGTGCCACCGCGCCTTCAACCACCGTGATTCGGGGAAAGCTCGCGATCCGCGCAGCCATTGTGAATCACCGCACTCAACGGAGCGATCTCGATGCGCTGGTGGAGCGGACAATTGCCA
>CAWBIS010000109.1:0-13492 GCA_963788485.1 Terriglobia bacterium | reverse complement strand
ACGCCCGGCCCGCGCACGATCAGCGGCACGCGGATGGCCTCCTCGTACATGACACCTTCTGGAAGCACCGCGCGGAGGCCGAGACCCCTCGTGACGGTCGCCGGTGACGATGACACGCCGCCGGTCCAGCCGGCCGGCGGACCTCAACAGCAGCCGGCCGATGCCTCGAGCAGCCACTATTAGGGTACCGCCCAGGCCTGCCGCCAGCCGGCCGGCGTGGGCGCCGGGCCACGTGGCCGGGCAGGTCGACAGGAAGCCGCATCGGCGACTGGCCCGGGACCACCGCCACGTTGGTGGGCAGGGTCAAAGCTTCTCCGGTCGAACATCTCGTAATATGGCGGAAGTGCGTCAGCGGGCAGTGCGGCAGCCAAAGTTGACCAGCAGCCAGCGGCTGGCCGATTTCGGATTTCGGATTTCGGATTTCGGATTGAAGAGGTATCCGATCCCCGTTTCTTAAATCCGCAATCCGCAATCCGAAATCCGAAATCAGCACCCGATCGACCAGTCCACTCTCGTAGAAATCGCCGGCCTCCAGCGGCCAGCGGACGGTGTTCTGGTTGGCGTAGTCGCGGACGACCGGCCGGCCGCGATCGAAATCGATGCACGGACTCTTGCACTCCGACAGGTCTATAAGCTTGGCCCGGTCGCCGAGGAACTGACGGTGCTCGATGGCATCGCCGCTGAAGCGGATACGCTCGTGCCGGCCTGCCGATCGGCGATCGCAGCGGAGGTGATTGACGCCGAAGTGCTTTCATGATAGCCCGCCTCGGCGAGGGCCCTTGTAGAAGGTCGGCTGATTGCGGCACGTGCCATACGGGTCTCCCTGTTCGTCCCAGCCGTTGACGATGGCCCCTTGTGCTGGTGCGGCATCAGCCCGGTGGCCATGGCGATGGCGTGCCGGCCCGCATCGCCATGGCCACCGGGCTGATGCCGCACCAGCACGGGGCCATCGTCAACGGCTGGGACGCCGGCGAGGCCGCCGTATGGCACGTGCCGCAATCAGCCGACCTTTATGAGGCCCTGGCCGAGGCCGGCTATCGCGTCGAGCACTTCGGCGTCAATCACCTCCGCTGCGATCCGCCGATTGCCAGCCGGCACGAGCGTATCCGCTTCAGCGGCGATGCCATCGAGCACCGTCAGTTCCTCGGCGACCGGGCCAAGCTTATAGACCTGTCGGAGTGCAAGAGTCCGTGCATCGATTTCGATGCCTGGCCGGTTGTCCGCGACTACACCAACCCCAACACCGTCCGCTGGCCGCTGGAGGCCGGCGATTTCTACGACAGTTGGCTGGTTGATCGGGCTGATTTCGGATTTCGGATTGCGGATTGCGGATTTAAGAAACGGGGATCGGATACCTCTTCAATCCGAAATCCGAAATCCGAAATCCGAAATCGGCCAGCCGCTGGCCCTGCTGGTCAACTTTTGCCCGCACTGCCCGCTGACGGCCTTCGCCATATTACGAGATGTTCGACCCGGAGAAACTGCCCCGCCGCCAACGTCGGGCGGTGTAACCGGGCCAGTCGCCGATGCAGCTTGTCAACCTGCCCGGCCACGTGGCAGCGGCGACCACGCCGGCCGGCTGGCGGCAGGCCTGGGCCGTCTACCTCGGCATGGTCCGGCTGCTCGACGATTGCATCGGCCGGCTGCTGGATGGCTTGAGGTCCGCCGGCCGGCTGGACCGCAGCGTGCTGATCGTCACCGGCAACCATGGCGAGATGCTCGGCAGCCACCGCATGTTCCAGAAGATGTGCATGTACGAGGAGGCCATCCGCGTGCCGCTGATCGTGCGCGGGCCGGGCGTCGTGCCCGGCCGGCGGCGGCGGATGACCCGGCAGCTCGACCTGGCTGCCACCATCCGCGACCTGGCCGGCGTGCCGGCCGAAAAACCGGGCGGAGGGGGGAGTGAAGAGGATCCATTGCGGAGTGCGGCGTTGGTTGGCGTATTCGATAACGATTCCGAGGCCGCCTTCGCGCACCGGGTCTTCGGGTGCGCCGATAATCCAAACGCCGGGCTGGTTCATCTCGACGATAGCGTCGATGCGCTCGCCCGGCCCGAGCATCAACACATCGACCGCCGCAGGCGTGGGCACGGGATTGCCATCGAGCGCGATCACATTGAATTTGTGTCCGGGCAGCGCCAGGTGTCGATTCTCGATGGCGCTGGCGTTCAGAAAATGAAACAGTACGCGGTCGCCAGGCTTGACGCGGATCGGCTCTCCCGCGCCGAGCGCTTTGTCGTTGATGGAAAAAATATCGGCCGCGACCTCCATACCCGGCTGGCGCGTATCCATTACGGCGGGCTTCTCGGGTTGAGGTCCGCTGGAATCGAGATCGTCATTATCCATGGCCTGATTGGTGAAGTAGGGTTCCCAATCGCGCAACGCCAGAAAGTGTTCCTGATCGAAGTTGCCCGGATTATTGGCTCCTTCAATAACCAGAAAACCAAACATTCCGGTGTAGCTCCCGCGGTGCAGGTCCTCCATCGACATGGTGTGGGTGTGATACCAGCGGGTGCCGGCGGGCGTGGGCGTGAACTGATAACGGCGGCTTCCATGCGGCGGCACGGGAGGGGTACCCTCCTCCTCCGATCCATCCACATCGGAGGGAATCAGCAAGCCGTGAGGGTGCACCGTCTCCGGCACATCAGTATCGTTGATCACGTTCAGGGTGACCGGTACGCCTTCTTTCATGCGCAGCAGCGGGCCCGGTGCGCTCCCGTTGTACCCGATCGTGCTGATGATCCGGTTGGGGGCCAGCTCAACCGTTACAGGGGAGATGCGCAGCGTGAAATCGGTTTTGGCTACGTCCTGCGGCCCGGCAGTGGGCGCCAGAAAGGATTGCTGCGGCTCGCCCCCGAGCCGGCCGGCAGCGGCCGCCAAACCGGCAATCCTGATGAAGTCGCGTCGTTGCATGCCTGCGATCATCGTACCGCCACAGGGCCGGGCGGAGCGATTGCCGTTCAGACCGGCTTGGCCGCGTCTCTGTGCGTCACCTTGGCGGTATACCCGGTGGAGGACAGATTCCGGCGGATCTCGTCCGCGATCATCACGGACCGATGATGTCCTCCCGTGCAGCCGAATCCTATCGTGAGGTACGTCTTGCCTTCGCGGATATAAAGCGGCAGCAGATAGACCAGCAGATCGGTAATCCGTTCTATAAATTCGGCGGTTTGCGGAAATGAGCGAATATAGCGCGCCACCGCGGGATTCCGTCCGGTCAGTTTTTTGAATTTCGGAATGTAGTTCGGATTGGGGAGAAAGCGAACATCGAATACCAGATCGCAGTCCTGCGGCAACCCGTGGCGGTAACCGAAGCTGGTGATGTAAATGAGAATCTTCGATTCATCGTTTCCGCCGCCGAACTGTTCGCGGATGAAATGGCGGAGATCGTGGACGTTGAACTTCGAAGTGTTGATGGTGAGATCCGCGATAGCCCGGATCGGCGCAAGCATTTTCCGCTCTTTGGCGATGCTCTCGACGATCGGCTGGGCTTCGCTTAAATCGCTCAAATCGCTCAGCGGATGAGGACGGCGGGTTTCGCTGAAGCGGCGCAGGAGCGATTCGTCGTCCGCTTCCATGAAAACCAGACGGGCATTGAGGCTGCTTTTGACACTGCGAAAGACAACAGGCAATTTGCGCAGCCCCTGGCCCTCGCGCACATCGATCACCAGCGCAGCGCGGCGGATCGAAGCGGAATCCCGCACCAGTTCGGCGAAGGTGGGAATCAGACCGATAGGGAGATTATCGACGGCATAGTAGCCGAGGTCTTCGAGCGCGCGCAATACGGACGCTTTGCCCGAACCGCTCATCCCGGTGATGATCACCAGCTCCGAGGCGGCGCGCGTCTTCCTGGCCGGCCTGGCCGCGGGCGCTTCAGCCCTGGTTGGTTTTTTCGCTTTGGACGCTTTCACGCGGCTCGCCTGCAACGGCCGGTTCTTTCCGCGGGACGCGTTTGCCTTCCCGCCATTTTTCGCGCACTCGAATAGCCTGCTTCTCAAGCTTGTCGACCGCCGCGTGAATTGCGCTGAACAGATCCGGATCCGAGCCCTGGCCCACCAGCTCGTGGTTGTGGTAGGGAACCGTGATTTCGACGTTATTCAGATATCTTTCGCACGAAAGGACCACGTGGGCTTCCGCCTCGCCCCTTCCGTTATCCAGCAACTTTCCTACTTTTTCGAATTCGGCAGTCAGTTTCGTGGACTGCGCCTGTGTCAGATCTACCTGACGCCCCGTATACGTAACTTTCATTAGTCGCGAACCCGCCGCTGATGCGTGGATGGAATCTTCATATCTTCACGATACTTCGCCACCGTGCGGCGCGTCACGTCGATACCTTCCGACTGCAGCCGCGCGGTAATGTGATCGTCCGTCAGCGGATGTCTCGGGTCCTCCTCTTCTATCATTTTTTTGACGCGGCGCTTCAGCAGCAGAAGAGGCGTCTCGCCGCCCGACGGCCCCTGTACCGCTTCGGAGAAAAAGTATCGCAGCTCATACACGCCGTGCGGGGTATGCGCATATTTGTTCGCGACCGCGCGGCTGACGGTGGAAGGATGGACGCCGACTTCTTCCGCCACGTCTTTGATCATCATCGGCTTCAGCGCATCGATACCATCGGTCAGAAACTCGACCTGGCGCCGCCGTATGGCTTCGCAGACGCGCAGAATGGTGTGCTTGCGCTGCTCGATGTTTTTCATCAGTTGAATCGCCGATGAATAGCGTTCGCGCACATAATCGCGCACTTCCTTGGTCGCGCCCTGGTCGCGATCGAGCATCTTGCGGTACTGCGCGTTGAGGCGAAGCTGCGGAAGCTCGTCGTCGTTCATCTGGATGATGAAATCCTCACCATCGCGGATGAAGTAGACGTCGGGTTCCACCGATCGCGCGCCGGGCCCGGAGTACCGGATGCCGGGCCGGGGGTTCAGATGCCGGATGCGCGAGATAGCGATGTCGATGTGCTCCTGCGGCCGGCCCAGAATTTTCGCCAGTTCCTTGAACTGCCGCATTTCGAGGAGCCGCATGTGATTCGATACGATCTGCCACGCCACGCCGCCTTTGCCGTTCGCGCTCTCGAGCTGCAGCAGCATGCACTCTTTCAGGTCGCGCGCGCCGACGCCGGCGGGGTCGAGCGACTGAACCGCCTTGAGGCCCGCTTCCATAATCGGGCGCGAATGGTTGCCCTGGCTCGCCATCTCGTCGAGCGAGGCGGTGAGATAGCCGTTCTCGTCGAGGTTGCCGATGATCGTCTCGGCGGCATCGCGCGTTTCGTCGTCGATCACGACCACGCTCAACTGCGATCGCAGATAATCCGGGAGCGTCTGGGGCTGAGAGAGAAAAGTTTCAAAAGAGGGTTTTTCGACGGATTCCGCGGCCGGGCTGCGATAGCCGGGATCCAGATAATCGTCGAAGAAAGAACCAAAATCGATCTCGTCGAAGGGGTCGGTGGTCGATGTTGCGGCCGCGTCGGTTGCGTCGCGCTCCACGCCGTCGACTGGCGTTTCCGCCTCGGCAAAGGCGTCACCGTTGCGGGAGACTTCGGGAGAGTCGCCTTCGAGTTTGATGTCCGCCGCGTCGAGCAAAGACTGATCGGCGGGCTCGGATGTTCGCTCCGCCTCCAGCAGCGGCTGCAATTCCTCGGGTGTGATCTCCTCGCCATCTTCCAGCGATTCTTCCAGAACCGGGTTTTCGACGATCTCCTGGTTGATCATCTCCTTCAACTCGAGGCGATTGAGTTGAAGTACCGTGACCATCTGAACCAGCCCCGGGGTCAGGATCTGCTTCTGTGCCACCTTCAGCTGCAGCCTGGGAGAGAGCATGCTCACACCGACATTATAAACTCCCGGCGCGGGGCGGTTTAATGAAAATTGTGTATGTAATTACAAATTGGCAGTAAAATTGCTGAGGCCGTTGCTGAAGACTTATGAAAACGGGCTAAATAGCCCAGTCCCCGGTGGATCGATGGCCGTTCATGCGAGGATTCGTGAAAGAACCGGCTTCTGCCGGCGTGGTGTGGTGCACTGTCTGCTGCGATTGAGATGATGGATTTCTCCAGATACTCTGAACGTCGAGGCTGAGGATACCCATTCCGAACAGCGCGAGAACGGCACCGGAAAGCCCGTTGAGCACGCTGGTGGTACGGCTCCTCCGGTAGGGAATCTCGCAGAAAAGCTTATAGCCGCAATAAATGCTGACGGCCCCGCCTGCGGCAATGGCTCCTCGTACGAATTCCCGGATCAGCGTTATCTCCATGTCGGTGTCTCCTGATTGCCGCTCATAATGGCATTTCACCTGCCATGTCGCTGAGATCCACATAATCAGTGAGTTGCAGGTTTTGACCGGGAGCCCGACAGGCGTCGGCCTGGCTCATATGCACCATGGCTGGACAGAGAACACCACCAGCCGACAAAATAGGCCATGGCGAAACCCTATCGTTTCTTTCCGCTCTGCCTGTCGTTATTTGGGCTCGGGCTGTCGGCATCCGCGCAGGCGCCTCAGGTCGACTGGAACCGGCAGGCCGACGAGATCCTGCGCCACTACCGCACACTGGTCCAGATCGACACCAGTAATCCGCCCGGCAACGAGACTGGGGCCGACGCATATCTGAAGAAGATCCTGGAGTCGGAAGGGATACCGGTAGAGATTTTCGCGAAGGAGCCTTCCCGTCCGAATCTGGTGGCGCGCCTGAAGGGGAACGGCAAGAAGCGTCCCCTGCTCCTGATGGCGCATACCGACGTGGTTCCAGTGCAGAGGGAGAAATGGCCGGTTGATCCGTTCGGCGCAATTCTCAAAGACGGTTACATCTGGGGGCGCGGGAGCCGCGACGACAAGGACAAGCTTGCCGCCAACCTGATGGTGATGCTGCTGGCGAAGCGCTCCGGCGTGCCGCTCGATCGCGATCTGATTTTCCTCGCGGAATCGGCTGAAGAGGCGGACTCGACCGGCGTGGGCATCGCCTATATGGTCGCGGAGCATTTCGATCGGATTGAGGCCGAATTCTGCCTGACCGAAGGCGGCGGAGCGACACTCGAAAACGGCAAGGTCACCGTCACCACCATCCAGACTACGGAGAAGGTGCCGCGACGCGTTCGCCTGGTAGCCAATGGGACTTCGGGGCATGGGTCGGTGCCGCGGGTCGATAACGCTCTGGTTCATCTCTCCGAAGCGGTCGCGAAAGTCGGAACGTGGCAGACGCCCATGCGCCTGAACGACACCACGCGCACCTACTTTGAGAAACTGGCGTCCATCAGCACGCCGGAAAAGGCCGCGCGATACAACGCGTTGCTGAATTCGCGTACCGCGGCGGCGGTCCAGAGATATCTGGCCGAAAACGAACCTTCGCGTTACTCGATGTTGCGTACTTCGGTCGTGCCGACGATCCTGAAGGCGGGCATCGGGGTCAACGTGATTCCTTCCGAAGCCGAAGCCACGCTCGACATCCGGGCGCTGCCCGACGAGGATATAACGCAATTCTTCGAACAAATGGGAAAAGTGATCGGCGATCCCGCGGTGAAAATCGAGCCGCTGAAAGGCAACCTTCGGCCGATCGGACCGCCTTCGCGCCTCGATACGGAAATGTATCGCGCGCTCGAAGCGGTCAGCCGCCGCATGTACCCGGGTGTTGCGGTGATGCCAACTATGTCGACCGGCGCGACGGACATGGCGCAGTTGCGGGCGAAAGGAGTGCAGTCTTATGGAATCGGACCCGCCAGCACGGAAAGCGACAACACGAATTACGGCGCGCACAGCGACGTGGAGCGCCTGCTCGAAGCGTCGCTCTACAAATTCGTTGAATTCACCTGGAATGTAACGATGGAGGTCGCGGCGCCGAAGTAATTCCGTTGTCGCCGGGCTTTTCGACTTGTTCGACGTTTAAGAATTTCCACCGGCCCCTACCGGGATTCGAGGCGGAGACCGAACTGTTCCGGAGAATCGCTGCGCCGGACTGGCGTGCAGGCACGCGCTTATTCTGTCACCGAATATCATGTACGGATCATGAGGACGCCGTTATCCGTTTCCCGTGAGCGATTACCCGTGCTCGCCCTGCTGTTAGCGACCGGCGTACTCGCGTACCGCACCTTTGAAGTAATCCGGCTCTATTCCGTCAATATTCTCTTTTTCGACCAGTGGGATTTTCTCGGACCCCTTTTCAGCGGCGAGACCAGTCTCGCCTCGCTCTTCCTCTACCAGCACGGGCCGCACCGCGAAGGGCTTGGTCTGGTCGCCGATCGGGCAATCTATCCTCTGACCCGCTGGAATGCGCGGGCGGAGTCTTTCCTGATCGGCGCATGCGTTTTTGCCGCCATGGCGCTGGCGCTGCTCCTGAAGCGAAAACTGTTCGGCAGGTTTTCCTTCGGCGACGTGGCGATTCCGATGATGTTTCTCACGCTGACGCAGTATGAGACCTTCATCGGCACACCGAACGCGGCATACAGCGGACTTCCCTTGCTCCTGATCATGCTCTACTGTCTGGCGCTGCTGCATCCGAACTACCGGTTTCGATATGCCTTGTGTCTCGTCTTGAACTTCCTGCTGATCTACACCGGCTTTGGGTTGTTTATGGGATTGATCACCTCCGCAGTGTTCGCGCTGGAATGCTATTGGTGGCTGCGAAGCGATAGTGTAGTCCCGTTTGGCGCCTCATTCGCCGCCCTGGGTGTCGCCGTGCTGTCATTCGCATCTTTTTTCGCTCACTACACTTTCACCACCGCAACCGGCTGCTTCGATCTGCCATGGAACAACTGGCTGGAATATCCGTGGTTCATGGCGCTGATGATCGGGAGATTCTTCGACTTCGTCATACCAGGCGCACTGTCTACGCCGACCGCCGTGCTGGGCATCCTGTGCGCGGGGATGGGCGCTTCCTGGCTGGCCTTCCGGCTCGTACGGGGAAAGCGTTTCCGAGCCCCGGAATTGATCGCCGGAATACTCGTGGCATTCAGCACCGTGTTTGCGATAAACACGGCCATAGGGAGAGCTTGCCTCGATCTCCCGCAAGCCGCATGGGCTTCCCGGTACGTGACTCTGCTGATCCCGGGAGTACTCGGGGTGTACTTCTACCTGCAGTCGCTGCCCTGGCCTGACGTTCGCAGAATACTGGTCGGCGCCCTGACGCTGCTGCTCGTGCCTGGCTGTCTTTTTCTTTATGCCGAGGCCGGCTGGTTCGCCGCCGGCAAACGGGCCTGGATGGTCTGTTATCTTCGGAGCGAGAACATCGCAGCCTGCGATCGTTCAACGCGCTTCCCCGTCCATCCGCATCCGGAGGAAACCGGGTTGAAAGAGAAGCTCGATTATCTGAAAAAGCGTCGCCTGAGTTTTTTCGCCGGCACTCGCTGACGTGCGTTGGGCTAAGATTTCCGCTTGGGGGATGGAATATGATGCAGGATTTCGAGTTGCGCTATCCGATCGGCCGATTTAGGATGGGCCCCGCACCGGACCCGAACATGCGTCTGGAGCTCCTGGGTCAACTTGCGCAATCGCCCGCGCAGGTACGCGCGGTCGTCGCAGGCCTCGCCGAGAGCCGGCTCGACACGCCCTATCGCCTCGGCGGCTGGACCGTGCGCCAGGTGGTTCATCACCTCGCCGACGCTCAGATGAACTGGTATATCCGAACGAAGTTTGCCCTTACCGAAATCGAGCCGGTGATCAAGCCTTTCGATGAAGCCACCTGGGCCGAGTTGCCGGATTCGCGCAGCGGACCCGTGGAGCCATCGCTCGATCTGCTCGACGGCCTGATCGCCCGCTGGGTCGAGCTGTTGCAATCTCTCACTGAAGATCAATGGAAGCGGAAGATGATTCATCCCGACCGGGGCGTTCTCGCCCTCGACACGCTTTTGCCAATGCACGTGTGGCATATGCGCCATCACACGGCCCATATCACCGAACTGCGAAAGCGCCTGGATTATTCTCCCGTGGTTTTGTAATTCTGAGCCGGCGAAGAGATCGCGCATAGCAGCGTCAGCAGAGACGCGCTTCTCATCGGTGATTGGTGTCGTCCTAAAGGACGACACCCGGTGATTCCCATAGTGCCGCATCGTATGCTGTCAGGTAGTGAGCACAGCCGCGCCCTACATTCAGCAGGATCCCAACCCTTATCCTCTTCAATTCGCGATGCCGGACCGCGCGATTGACTCACACATGCACGTGATCGGTCCGTTTGACCGCTTTCCGCTCGCGGCCTCCGCGCAATACAAGCCTTTCGCCGCAACCTGGCAGGAGCAGAAGGAAATTCTCGTCGAGAAGATGGGTTTTTGGGGTTTCGTAGTTGTGCAGGCTACCTGCCATGGCACCGATAACAGTGTTGTGGTGGATGCGCTTGAACACATGGAAGGCCGGGCCGCGGGGGTCGCCAGCGTGACTGAAGATGTCACGACGGATGAGCTGAAACGATTGCATGCGGCCGGCGTGCGCGGCGTCCGCTTTGCTTTCCTTCCGCATATCGCGAGCGAAACCACGCCGGCAGACGTGATCCTGCGCATCGCGGGCAAGGTCCAGCCCTTCGGCTGGCATACCGACCTTTACTTTCTCCCGCAAACATTCGAGATCATGGAACCGCTGATCCGCGAACTGCCCACGCCGGTGCTGATCGATCACATGGGCCGTCCCGACGTCAATGTTCCCGTGGAAAAGAACGAATACTTCCAGCGCCTGCTGGAGCTCGGCGCGAAAAGACCCGATATCTACTGGAAGGTGACTTCGCCCGATCGATACACCCGTTCCGCACGACCGGAAGACTGGGCCGTTGCCATCCCCTTCGCCCACGCGCTAATCCGGCATTTTCCAGGAAACATCGTGAGCGGCACGGACCGGCCGCGTCCCAATATGAATACGGTGATCCTGACCGGCCGCGGTGATCTTCCGGAAGGCCCAAATAAAATGCCGAATGACGGAGACATCGCCAACCACTGGATCTGGCCGGCGGCCCGGAAGGATCCGGATGTTCTGCGCCGGATACTGGTGGAGAATCCGCGCAAACTTTACGAATTCCGGGAGTCCTGATGCCACATTTGAGACTGGAAGTTGCCGAGGAATGGCTGCGCGAGGATTTCAAAGCGGCGACCGGCTTCGATGCAAAGAAACTGCTGGATCATCTGGTCCAGGTCGTCGCCGGTATGAGGATGGAGAATCCGGCGGCCGGCAATCCGGGCGCACCGGAAACGGTCCCGATGATCAATCTGAGCAATCTCAAGCACGCCATCGTGCCGTTGTACTACGCACACGTGGCGGGCGACCCGTCGAAACGGTTCCTGCACGTGACTCTCGCGGCGGGCAACGATACACCGGGGCGCACAGCCGCCGTACGCCTGCGCGCGTCGCAGATCCTGGGCGAGGAGGTGGACAAGTTCACTGTGGGACTTCCCGGGCTTGCCTCGGTCACCGTTCACGTCCAGGATATCGACCGCGACCGCGGTTACTCCACCACGGGCGAACGAAAGAAAAAGCGCGAAGCCGCCAGATAGCCGCCGCTTCTGCCAGCTGCGTCAACGATCGGGTATTGTGAATCAGACGGACGCCGGCACTTCTCTCCGGAAGCGCGGACCGTACTCCTGAGGAACGGACGGATGCGATATGCCGCAGCGCGACACATCGGGAATCGGCGAGCGGGTTCCCCGCGAACTCATCGAGGCGGATTTTGAGGTCGCTTTCAGCCTCGTGGAGATGGCGCAGAGTGAAAACAAGCAGCTCGCGTCACAATTGCTGGGCAAAGCCGATGGAATGTTGAATGACATCCGCGCGCGGCTTGAGCGGATGACGCCACCCCAAAAAGCGGTGTTCGAGAAGCGGTGCGAAGAACTCAGCCGCGCGATCGAAGTGGCCGGATTGCCGGGCTTCGGCATCAGCGGTGAATCAGAAACATAATCCAGCTTTCCGGGTGCGAGGCCTGCGCGGATTCAATCCGGAAATCCGGGTTCCGGCACCGGCTCCGGTTCGGGGTCCTGGTCGGGATCGGGCATGGGATGAGGATGCGGTTCCGGCTCGTGCGGACCCTCATAATGCGCAGCCTCGAAAATCTCTTCTTCGAGATGAACCTCGCAGTCGCAGCAGTCGCTGCAGGCGCCGCATTTTTCGCAGAGATGATTGGCGCAGGTGTCCTTGGTGCACTGCACGCAAATGCGGGTGGATTGTTCTTCACAAATGTTGCAGACAAATGGCATGACGATGGTCATTGGTTCCGGCTTTTGGTTTTCGAAGGTTCGGCGGGCTGCTTTGAGAGAGTAGCCCGGCAGCGCTGGGCTTCGGCGTCGACGACTGCGTACTGCTGATCCTTCTCGCTCGCCAGTTGAAGGACGTATTTCTCCAGGCGGTCGATATTCGACTGATCCTCAGCCGCAACAGATTCGATCAACTCGGCCAGCGGCGGATTCTGATAATGGCGCAAACCGTCCATCAACGAATTCAGGGTCTGATGCGCCGCCTGGACGCGGAAGAGCGCCCTCATGCATTCGGTCATCTGCTCCGGATGCTGCGCCAGTGCCGACATGTCGCTCTCGATGGCCCGAAGCTGTTCGAGTTCCGAATTCCATTGCGCAACATAAGTATCGGGAGCGCCCTTTGCCACCCAGTCGTTGGGCCGAAGCTGCTGGAGCATAGGTTCGATGCGGGTCGCGTGCTGGGAGATTCCATTGAAGATAGCCACGACCTGCGGATCGGGCTGCTGCTGCGAAAAAGCGCCGCAGGAGAACACGAGCGTTGCGAGGAGGAGCCGCATTTGCTTCAAGGCTCTCATTCGGATGGGCCTGAGCGCAAGCGGGAGCTAAGGCGCGGGTGGCGCGGGAGGTGGGGGCGGCGGCGGTGGAGGGGGTGGATTACCGTTCTTTTGATCGGTCGGAAGACTTACGGTCGTGGGGGTGCCGGTTTTCCCGACCGAGCCGACGCCGCGCGACTGGCTCATTGCCGCCTGGTAAAGCGCATCGGAGGCGGCTCTGAGCGCGCGCTGCAGAACCGAGCCCTTGTCGATCAGCTTGCGCGCCAGCGGCTCGTTGCGGTAGACGCGAATGTATTCGCCCGGATTCAGGATTTTGGCGTCCCCCGGCTTCAACAGATGCTGGACGGCGACGGAACCCTCCTCGTCGACAACGAGGGTAGTGGCATCCTGATCTTCAACGTCGACGTCGAAAATGGTGCCGCGAACGGAGATGACGGCTGTGGGAGTTCTGACCTTGTTGTTGTTCGGCAATCCGCCAAAATGCTCGATCTGCACCCGAACTTTGCCCAGCCAGACTTCGAGCAAATCCCTCCAGTCACCGCGGTTGGCACGAAAAACCACACGCGCTTTGGGGAAAACCTCGAACTGGCTGCCGTCGGCGACCTGGAATACGCCATAGCCATCGGCTCCAGTCACGATTACCTGCTCCGGCTGAACCTGATCTCCGAGGTTCAGCGCCCAGGCGTAGTTATCTTTCAGGACGGAAATCTGCCCGGTGAACGAAACCAGTTTCGCCGCTCCGCTGCCCGGACCAAGGCCCGGAACTTGCCCGCGCGCGCTGCGGCGATGCGTC
>CAWBIS010000108.1:0-10959 GCA_963788485.1 Terriglobia bacterium | reverse complement strand
CTTTCTCGCGGCCTCTGGCGGTGTAAACGCGCCAATGCTGGCCTCCACTATCGTGATGCTGTGTTTCTGGATGGTTGGTATTCGCGTCCTGTTTGCGAGGCCGCTCGATATCCGGGCCAATTGGATTTTCAAGATCGCACCCGTACGTGGCGGGCCGGAATGTCTGGCGGCAAGTCGGAGATCCCTTTTAGCGCTCGGACTGGCCCCACTCTGGACAATTTCGGCCATACTGCTGCTACCCATCTGGCCGTGGCGGCCGGCTATCGGCCATCTCCTCATACTCGCGCTGCTGGGTACGATTCTGACGGATCTTTGCCTGTACGAATTCCAGAAGGTCCCATTCACCTGCTCGTACATGCCCGGCCGATCCAACATCCACATCGCATTCATTCTTTTTGTGATGATGTTCGTCGAACTCGTCGATGGTTACGCGCAGTTGGAATTGCCCGCTCTCTGGAATCTCAGGCGCTACGCCTATATGCTCGGCGCTCTCTGCCTGGCCGCCGTTCTCGCGCGATGGCGCACGGCTGCGGTGAGTGTCGACGAGGGAGCGCTGCAGTTCGAGGAAGTGCCGCCATGGAGTCTCGTCGCGCTTGGATTGCCGCGCGATGGCGGCTTGCCGGACTAACGATTTACGCGGTTCGGAAGTGCTTGCTCAGTTTCAGTCCCTGGCGCTGGTAAGACGATCCAATCCCCTCTCCATACAGCATCCGCGGCTTTTCGAGCAGTTTTTCAAATACCAGGCTTGCCACAATCTGCCCGTGTTCCAGAATGAAGGGCACTTCGTGAGATCGTACCTCGAGCACGGCGCGCGTTCCGTTGATATCGCCTGATCCATAGCCGAAGCCGGGATCGAAGAAACCCGCGTAATGAATACGAAACTCGCCGATCGTCACATCGAACGGGACCATCTCCGCGGCGTAGAGCGCCGGAATCCGCACCCGCTCGCGTGAAGCGAGGATATAGAAATCCTCCGGATCGAGAATCAACGACCGGCTATCGTTGCGCCGAATCGCATCCCAGAAATCCTCCGGATCGTAGTGTTGAATGCGCGCCAGATCGATCAGCGGCGCATGTTTCCTGGCGCGATAGCCGATGACTTCGCTATCCCCTTCGAGATCGACGGAAAGCCGCAGACCATTCTGTATCGTCGCCTCGCCCCGTGTCTCGTCGGGAAGATAGACCAGGCTTTCTTCCATTTCGAGTTCGCGCAGGAGCGTGTCGGACGGCGCGGAGTCGCCCTCGAACAGCCGCAGTTGTGATAAACGCTCGCCCTGGCGCACCACCACGCTGAACGTTCGCGGCACCACTTCCGCGTAAAGCCTGCCGCGATAGCCCGCCGGGACAATCTCGAACTGCCTGCCTTCATCCGTGATCAGGCGCGTGAAGATGTCGAGCCGTCCGGTGGAGCTCTTCGGATTCGCCTTGCCCGAAATGTGCTCGGGCAGCACCAGTTCTTCCTGCAGCGGCACGATGTAAACGCAGCCCTTCTCAAGCACCGCGGGCCGCGTCAGATCGATCGTGTGCAGGCGGTATTTTTCCAGCTTGCCAGTGATGGTCGCGCCCCGGCCGGCCAGAAAGCTCGCGCGCACCCGATAAGCTTCATGGCCGAGGCGCAGATCGATCGAAGAAGGCTGGATCTGGTCCGGCGCTATGGGCGCGCGCGAGCGAATGCGGCCTTCCGCAACCATCTTCTCGAGAGCCTGCAGGGGCAGTACGCCTCTGCCGATGCGATTGTCGGCGGACAATTTTCAATCATGCCACGCTGGTAGCGACCGCGCCGCGCCGCCGCAGCGCCCGGGCTTCGCGGCTGAGCACCCGGTTCCACCACATCAGCGCGCCGGTAACAAAAAGAAACGGCGGCGCGAGGCCGAGGATCACCCATAACACCTTCACCGGCCAGCCGCCAAAATTGCCGAAGTGCAGGTAGTAAAACCAGCGCAGAAAGATATCGCCGGGCGTCCGCTTGATGGGTGGAAGCCGGCGCCGCACGGGCGGAGCGGCGTCCGCCACCCGGATGAGGGAAACGCTTTGCGCCGCCGACGGGTCCACCGACGATTGCAGCTTATAGAGTTCCAGCGGCGAGAAGTGATTCACCACCACCTGGAACGGCATCGGAAAAACCACGTAAACTCCCGTGACCCCCCAGATCAATACGAAGGCAAACATCCACAGTCCAACCACGCTATGAAGGTCCCAATTCAATCTTTTCCAGTTGGCTTTAAAATCGATTTTCAGGCTGCGCCTGACGCGCCCGGTGCCCGGCCACCAGATCGCAAGCCCCGTTATGCTGACGATCACCAGAACAATCGCAAGGATGCCGTTCACTTTCTCGCCGGTTTCTCCGGCCAGCAGATGGACGTGCAAGTCCGACATTTTGGCGATTAACATGATGCTCAGCGGACGCGACGCGCCCAGATCGCGTCCTGTGTAAGGATCAAAAAGACGGCCAACGGTTTTGGAACGAGATTTGCCGTTCTTCTCAATCCATACCTCAACGGCTTCGTCGGTTCGCTTTGAATCGAAGATATAACTGACTGAATAGTTCGGCCACGCTTTGTGGACGGCTTGCTTGAGCTGATCGCGCGACAGACGCGGCCCCGCAACCGGCACGATCTTTGGCCCCGATCCCGCGGACTTATAGATCTCGTTGCGGAAGACGATGGCGCTGCCGCTGACACTGATCAGAACGACGTAGATCCCGAACGCGATGCCGGTCCACAAGTGGACCTGGAACAGCGCCTTGCGCAGCCAGAGGCTCTGCGGCCGCAGCATCCATCTGCGCCAGAAGGTCATCGCGCCTTAAATCGTATCGCGAAGCGGGCGCGCGCGCATTATTGCCGGGTAAGAATGCGCTGCCAGGTCCACTGCTCGCCGTTTTTGCGGATGGCGGTCCCGGTCATAATCAGCTGATCGCCACTGAACCGGATTTGGCTTGAGACGGTGCTGTTTACATAGCTGGGAGCGCTGGCGCCGCTGACGTCGAAAGTTACGGCCCCGCTCCCGGAGTCGAATTTGTAAGTGCCGAAGTAGCCCATATAAGGCCGGGTCAGGTCGTCGAATTCGGGCACCGGCAGGTTATCCGGGATCGAGCCGTTGTTGGGATTGCACTCGATTCCGGCGGAAAAATGCCCGTCGGACGTAAACACGAACTGCCCGATCGGCGGGGTGCCGAACGGGAAATAGAGATTTCCGCTCGGGGACGTATCGGTGTAGGAAAAAAGTTTCCAGGTGCCGACCAATGGATTCGGGGTGTCCGCAAAACCCCCGACGCTGGCGAGAGCGAAGAAGATTGCAAGGAATTTCGGGATCATGACGAAACACTGAAGAGCAAGAGGCTCGCCAGGGCGGTGGGCGCGAAAAGTTCAATGTGAGTGGCATCACGTTTGCCGGATTTCGGCGCTACTCTGCAGATGATTGCCCGCGGGGTCGTCATCGGACGCTTGTCCGATACCCGCCGAGTTCGGCTTGAGGCGTTTCCCTGGCCCGGAGAGAAGTCGGGAGTTCTCGCGGTTCTGCAATACAACTCTCCCGGGGCGAAGCCCGCGTTGTGTTGTCTCTCGATCGGGCTTCTCGCCCATTTGAATCGCGTGGGCGCGACATGAACAGTGGGCGATGAATACCTGCCGGAGACGCAGACGCAGCACCACTTTGTCCGACGCCCGCCTGATTGAAGCCGATACCGGACGACCGGCGCGCAACAGTTCGACTGCATGGCGGAAGCTCGCACCGCGCGTCTTCATCACCCAGTCGATAGTCGAGCCGCCCACATTGCGTTATTTTAGATATTGCACATGCTGTCTGCTCAGGCCAACATATCTGCTACCCCGCTTTACCCTGGGGATATGGCGGCACGCAAAAACAATCATGCGGATCAGCCCCCGGGCGCCGGACTTCCCGGCCGCCTGGCTGCGATTAGAAAAGAACGCGGGATGATCCAGCAGACCCTGGCCGAGCGCGTCGGTATCCACGTGGTCCAGCTGCAGCGCTATGAGAGCGGAGCCTCACAACCCACGCTGGATGTCATCCGCCACCTCGCCGTCGCTCTCAGCGTCAGCGCGGACGTTCTGCTTTTCGGAAAAGACGAACGCGGACCCGACGATGAACTCAGGCTGCAGTTCGAGGCCGTGTCCAGGTTCGACACCGAAGACAAGAAGCCAAACGCCTCTCCTCGGCGGAACTGAAGTAGAAAAAGTCATGGACAGACAACACGCCCATCAGATGCTCGATCAGCTCGGTCCCGGCCAGCTCGACGCTGTGGTCCGGCTGCTCGAAGTGCTGACCGATCCCGGAAACGTCCCGATCCGCAATGCGTCCATCGATGACGAGCCGGAAAGTGAAGAAGAAGCGCGCGCCGTCGCCGCATCCAAAGAGTGGTTCGAAAACCACCAGGGCATGCCGTTCGAAGAAGTGGTCGCCGATCTGGGCTTCACCATGGAGCAGATTCGCGAGCACAAGGAATCCGCTTGAAGCGGATCGTTTTCTCCGATCAGGCCAAAGCCGACATCCGCACTATCCCGCAGCCCATCGCTTTGAACATCCTCACGGCCATTCACCGCCTCGCCGAAACCGGCGCGGGCCGCGTGAAAACGCTCAAGGGCCAGGAAGGGGAAAAGCGTCTCCGCGTCGGCGACTATCGCGTCCGCTTCACCGAAGAGAGCGGCGAGGGCAAAGAGAGCGAGGCCGCACTCCGCATCCATGCCGTGCGCAATCGCAAGGAGGCCTACCGCTGATCTTTTTCCGGCCGCCGCCGCGCGGTTCGCCCGCTATTGAACAAACGTCGAACGGATACTGGACAAACACCGAACAGACGCCGAACAACGACCGAACGCGGCAGCGCCGGTCGATCGCTGCCATCCTAAGCCGCCAGGCTTAGGGATGGTGTCTTTGCTCCGACTTCTTCTTCCACGACCGCCCTTTCGGCGCTGGAAGGCTTCGGAACTGGAATAACGGTGGAACGCCGCTGGCTCACAACTGGTTCGCCGACTGGATCGGAGGAGCCGCTCGCTCCTTTCTTTCAACCCGTTCCCCTGCGCCAACGCAAAAACGGCCGCTAAATGGAGAAAACGCCCTGTTTTCAGCGGTCACCATACGGGAACACCGCGCTGCTATGCGGCGCCTTCAACAGTTGATGTGTCACCCCTAATTCCGGCGCGCCAGCGCCGTCTTCGTCCCGGTTTGGGTAGCCGCCGGTAGCCCGCTTGATCCGCTGGTCCTCTACGCGCCGAAAGGATGCACAACCAGCTTGGCGTTCGCCACCTGCAGGGCTAGACGCGTAGCCTCAAGTAGGTCGGCGATCAAACGCCGACTGCCCTCGCTCTGGACAACTGACGCCATTCCGATGCATTCGTCACGCAGCTCTTCGGGGATGAAAGGCACGGTGCCCTCATCTATGTATGCAAGTCTCGATATCTGCGGAAAATCGGGCAGCAGTGGGATGTCCGCGCCGGCGTTTTGGACAGCGGCACGCCAATCCTGCCAGCGTTGTTCCTCTACCTGCAACTCGTCCCAGAAAGCATTCCAAGTCTCGTGTGAAAACTGCGCCACCACGTGGGATTTTATGGCAGGCTCCGCACCTGTTCGGACTTCGATTGTATACATAACAGAACTGGCGTCGACCTTAGGTTCGGTCGAACCCTGAGCGGCAGCCCGATCTTGAAGGGCTAATGAGGCCAATATTATTAATGCGATTCTCATATTCTTGACTCAAAACGGTATCGATGATGGAAACGACGTCACAACACTCTTGCAGTTGTTTCCGACGACGAAACGATTGAAGGTCAGCCAGTTTCCAGGCTTATCCTTGCCTATGCCTTTACGGGTCATGCTACCAAACCCGAAGTTCAGGGTGATGGGCGGATAGTGGAGCACATATAAAATGTTCCCGTTCTTTTGGGGTAGAGGAAGACCCGCCACAAACGTTTCCGCGTTGTAGGCCAGCACTTGCTTAATCATCGACGCCAAATTCGGCGGCCCCGTGATCGGACTGTTCGACACGTACTGAGTGTTCTTGGGGTCGGGGTTATACAGGATATGACCAGTGATGATGTGGTTCAATGGCGACATTGTCTGACCCTCACTAAAGTAAAATCGGGGAGTAACGTAATCAAGCTTCGCGGGGTCTGCGCCTGCACACGGATTGGCCGGGGCGGCCGCGATTAGCGTGGGTGCCGTTTGGGTGTTCGAGTCGGAACTAGTCCAGTTGTAGATTGGGCCGCCGATCAGCCCTTCCTGCAGAGATGCGATGGTCTCCAGCCCCCAAGCCCCGGCAGCGGGATCCCAGCTAAAGGAGATCCCCCACGGATTTCCCGTCGAACATGTCGCACACGTATACATCCCGGTCGGGTCGGTGTTATCCAGGGGGTTATTGCCGACATACCCATACATGTTCCAGCTCTGCGGATTCGTCGGGTCCGCTCCTGCGTTATCCGGATCGGGGCTTAGGAATCGTCCCATTGTTCCCGCGAGCATCCTGGCCTGGAAATTATCCAATCCGGTGAGATCCGTGGCCGTCTCCGGGTCCCGTTCCTGCCCCGTGAACTTGAAAGCCGTATCTGTTTGTCCATAGCACGAAGTCCGCTCCCCAGTTGAGGCCGGAATCTCCTCGCCAAACGGAGCGTAATCGTGGCATCCGATCACGGTCCCTGAGCCGTTCGTCACCAGTCGCGTGCTCCCCAGATGATCTGTCGTCAGGTACAGAGTTGCGGTTTGCGCTACTGGTCCGCCCGATTCCACCGCGAGATTCCCGGCCGGATCGTACACGTATACAGTAGTCCCGCCGGTCGATGTTGTTTTCATCACGCGGCGCCCCAGTGCGTCGTAGGTCAGGCTTACCGCCGATCCGTCAAAAGACGTCATTCGCGATTTCGCATCGAACACCATCGTTTCTGATGCGCCCGGCACTGAAACCTGTGTCAGATTGCCAGCGACGTCATAACTGGTACTGGTTCCCGCTTTGCCTGTCCACTGATTGTATGCGTTGAACGCTCCCGGTGCGGGCACGAAGTCGGCAGCTCCGGAATTCAGATTGGAGGTCGTTCCCCGGTTCCCCACGTTGTCGATGCTATACAACTGATACCACGAGAATCCTGAACCGACACTGGGCGAGCAGCTTGTGATGGTCGCCGTCGTCACCTCGCCTGCCGCGCAAATCCGGTTGGCGCCGTCATACCAGTAGTTCTCGGTCGCGTTAAATGGCGGCCTCGAAATCATCTGGCTCAGCAGGTTCCCGTTATTGTTGGATCCGCTGTAGCCAAACCCCAGCGTCATCAGTGATGCCGACGACACGTTCGCGGACACCTGTGTCATCTGCAGAAACGAATTGTAACTGTATGTCCACGCTATGTTATCGCCCAGAATAGCCTGCTGCACCGCTCCGTGTGCATAATACGTCGCCGCCCCACCCGTGTTACCAGCGCGGCGCCGGCGTCGATGTGAAAGACTTCGCCGAGCGCAACGAACTGCTGAAGCCTCTGCCCCGAAGTGCACAATAGAAGTTTCCCCGATGAATGCGGAAACGGCATCCACGCCGCTGATGCGGCAGTATCACGCCATCAAGCAACAGGTCCCCGGCGCGCTGCTGATGTTCCGTCTCGGCGATTTCTACGAGCTGTTCCTCGATGACGCCGTCGTCGCCGCCCGCGAACTCGAAATCACCCTCACCGCCCGCAACAAGGAAAAAGGCACGGCCATTCCGATGTGCGGCGTGCCGTATCATTCGGCCGAAGGATACATCGCGCGGCTGATCGGACGCGGCTATCGCGTGGCCATCTGCGATCAAATGGAAGAGGCCGGTGCGGGCAAGAAACTCGTCCGGCGCGAAGTAACCCGCATCGTCACGCCCGGCACCGCGACCGACGCCCATCTCCTCCGCTCGCACGAAAACAACTACCTGGCCGCCGTCTCCCGCGATGGCGCGCGCGCGGGACTGGCATACGTCGATGTGTCCACCGGCGAATTCCGCGCCACCGAACTCGATCTGTTCGAACTGCCCGGACTGCTCGAAAGCATTGGCGCCAGAGAGTTGCTCGTTGCGGCCGAAGCGCCGTTATTCCCGCAGCCGGAACCGAAACGCTGGATCGTCACCGAGCTCGACAGCTGGGTTTTCAGCGCCGACTACGCCGACCGCATCCTTCGCGAGCATTTCCATTTGCTCTCGCTCGATGGCTGCGGCCTCGCCGGAAAGAACGCGGCCATCGCGGCCGCGGGCGCCGTGCTCCACTACCTTCGCGACACGCAACGCGCCGCGCTCGACCATCTCGACCCGCCGAAACATTTCGAGCGCGCCGAGACCATGGTGCTCGATGCGGTGACGGTGCGCAATCTCGAATTAATCGAGCCGATTTTCTCGAATGGCGGCGCAACTTTGGTCGGCGTTCTCGATCAGACCGCGACGGGCATGGGCGGACGTCTCCTGCGTCAGCGACTGCTGCGGCCTGCGCTCGATTGCGCCGAAATCGAGTCGCGCCTCGACATGGTCGGCGACCTCGTGCGCGAAACCATTTTGCGCGCGGAACTGCGCAGACAACTCGCGCCGGTGCTCGACGTGGAACGCCTGCTCGCGAAAGTCATGATCGGCAGCGCGGGTCCGCGCGACCTCCTCGCCCTCGGCAAATCTCTCGACCAGACACCGGGACTGGCCGAATCGGTGCGGCTCGCGTCGAAGCCCTTGTCGCAACGTCTGGCCGATACCTTTTCGCGCCTCGATTCCGTGCCCGGCGCCTCGGGGCCGATCATCGCCGCATTATCCGACACTCCGCCAATCAATGTCGGCGACAGCCCGACCATCCGCCCCGGCTATGACGCCGAGCTCGACGAATTGCGCGACCTCAGCCAGAACAGCCGCCAGACGATCGCTTCTATTGAAGCGCGCGAACGCCAGCGCACCGGCATCGCTTCGCTCAAGGTTCGTTTCAACAACGTCTTCGGCTTTTACATCGAGATCTCGAAGGCGAACCTGCACCTCGCGCCGGCCGATTACGAACGCAAACAAACGCTGGTGAATGCCGAGCGCTTCACCACCCCCGAACTGAAGGATTACGAGCGCAAGGTCCTCGCGGCCGAGGAAAAGATTCTTGAAATCGAGAAGCGGATCTTCGGCGAGATCCGGCAGAAGACCGCCGATCACGCACAGCGCATCCGCGCCACAGCGAGCGCGATTGCAGAGCTCGACCTCTCGGCCGCGCTGGCACAGGTCGCCGCGGAAAACCGGTACGCCCGCCCGCGGTTTTCCGCAACGGGCGAAATGCGCATCGAAGCGGGCCGGCATCCGGTGATTGAAAAACTGGCCAACGAAGAAGCGGGCCGCTTCATTCCCAACGATCTCTATTTGAACGACGATGCCGATCAGATCGCCATCATCACCGGTCCCAACATGGGCGGCAAGAGCACGTATCTTCGCCAGGCCGCGCTCATCGCGATTCTCGCCCAGATGGGCTCCTGGGTGCCCGCAAGCGCGGCGCTGCTGCCCATTGTCGACCGCATCTTTACCCGCATCGGGGCGTCCGACAACCTCGCGCGCGGCCGCTCCACGTTTATGGTCGAGATGACCGAAACGGCGGTCATCCTGAACACGGCCACCCCGCGCAGCTTCGTCATCCTCGATGAAATCGGGCGCGGCACAGCCACGTATGACGGCCTTTCCCTCGCCTGGGCCGTAGTCGAGCACATCTCCACCACCACCCGCGCCAAGACTCTGTTCGCGACCCACTATCACGAACTGACCGAACTGGCGGACCACCTCGAAGGCGTGCGCAACCTGCGCGTGGCGGTGAAAGAGGCCGCCGACAAAATCACCCGCCAGCGGCAACTCCGGCTCGCTGGAAAGATGGTGGATCGACCAGCATCCAACTGGTGGGATACGATTGGCTTCGGCCATCAGGACGCCTATTCGAACGCCCTGGGTTACCGAGCACTGCGCGGAATGGCCGCGCTGGCCGACCGCGTTGGAGAGACGGCCGACGCAGCCAGATATCGCTTGCGCGCCCAGGCAGATTCACGATGCCTATGCAGGGGCATTTCTCGACCCCCAGCGGGCGTCGTGGCCGGCTGGAGAAGCCGCGATGGCCAACTGCACAATTACTATTTTCCTTTTGTGAATGGCATTGCGGTTCGCTACGGCCTGCTTGACGGGAGCAGGCGCGGCAGGTGATGGACCGCATTCTGGCTAAGATGGACGAGCGTGGGATACAACGACTTTGCGCGGGGTCTTCCTGGCAACCTGGTGCCCAGTCCGGCGCGCCGATTATGTCGATCTGGACCCCCGGTTTGGGCGGTCCGGTGAGCGAAGACGGCGCGATGGCTTTGAGATATATGAGAACGGTGGAGCGACGGCGTCTTTTGCGTACTTCACCATGGCGGCACTTTTCCATCTGGACGAAAAGGAGCAGGGCGACAAAATATTGCTGCCCATGCTCGATGGTTTTGCGCGGCAGGGATTTTTCCGGCCGTGCACCCAACGGCCTGACCTACGATTGGATGGACTGGAAGGGCGGAGCCCACGGCTACGAAGGGTTTCTGGTAGACAACTACTACGCGCTGCTGGCCGTGCTGGATCGCGCCGGGCTGGTGGCCAAGATGCCGTAGAGCTGGTTGCCTCAACGCCACCCGAGCTGCCCAGAGCATCTCCCAGGGGCTGAAGCCCGGAAGTTGTTTTGTGCCATGTGCGGCACGGCTGAAGCCGTGCCCTTTCAAAGCCCGATTGATGCGGCCCGCACTAGAAGCTGAGCTTGTTCTTGGGGAACCAGGTGAGCTGGATGGTGGTGGTGGTGACCGACTGATTGGGCGACGGGTAAGTCGGCGTGCCGGTGGGTAGATGGGCGCCTTCCAGTGCTCGTAGCTGAAATTGCCGTTGATCTCGAAGTCCTTGCCGATGCGTTTGACCACCTGGAAGTTGATGTCGTTGAGCGTGGTGCCGCCGGGGATGAAGTAGGTGGTGTCCTTCTGGTTGCGGGCTGAGAC
>CAWBIS010000107.1:0-16852 GCA_963788485.1 Terriglobia bacterium | reverse complement strand
AACGCATCGGTCTCATTGTCCCCTCCTTTGACTTCGGGAACGGCCGCCCTGGCCCAGGGAGACTTCGATACCAGCATGAGGACCTCGTCTTCGGTCCATGCGGACGGGTCTTTCGCATTCCAGAATTCCGCTGCAAAAAGCGGGGCCGCATGCGTGAGCGCGATTCCCGCTCCCAACGCGGTAATCAGAAAACGCCGCCGGTCGAACCCGTCGGCCGGAGGATCAAATACACTGCGAGAATCCATAGGTCTATGTTAAACTCAGGACCCGCCCGGCTTCGTGATCACTGGCATGGTTTTCCGGCGTGTCTTTTCCGGCGTGTCTTTTCTGGCGTATCTTTTCTGCCGTATCTTTTCTGGCGTATCTTTTCTGGCGTATCCAGGAGGGAAAACTGGCGGAGGGCCGGGCGACGACAGATCACCTGGGTTGGCGGCGGCAGTTGAACGCAGAGTCCCGGGAAGAAGGAAGGTCCGGAATCCGCGGGCTTCCCTGAGTCTGCGTGAGGTCCGAGATCGAACGCGATCGGCTCGGTGCACCCCCGAACAGATCATAATGGTCCTGACCTCTATGCATACAACACTCATAACGGATTGCACGCAAAACCGAACCCGGAACGCAAGTTTCGCCTCGACGGCCTGGCAGGACCGCAGCCGGCTGTCGGCTCTCTGCGGGCCGGCCATTATCCTCGCCCTTATCTCGCTCGCTCCCATCGCTCTTCACGCGCAAAAGGAAAGCAGCACGACTGACCGTCTGGACGCCGCTGCCGACGTTCTCTCGGACATGATGAAAGCGGGGGACAAGGGCATTCCACAGGATCTGATGAACAAGGCGGAATGCGTTATTGTCGTTCCCAACATGAAAAAAGCGGGTTTCATTTTCGGAGCGAAATACGGCCGCGGCTTTGCAACCTGCCGGAGAACCAGCGGAAGCGGCTGGTCCGCTCCCGCGGGTATTCGCATTGAAGGCGGAAGTTTCGGACCGCAGATCGGCGCTACCGAACAGGATGCGGTGATTCTGGTAATGAACGAAACCGGGATGAAGCATCTCGGCAACAGCAAGTTTACGCTGGGTGGCGACGCTACCATCGCGGCCGGCCCGGTTGGACGCGCGGCAACCGCTCAGACGGATGCGACCATGCACGCCGAGATGCTTTCATATTCCCGAGCCCGCGGAATCTTCGCCGGCATTGTGTTGGATGGCGCCACGCTCCGCCCGGACGAATCTGCCAACCGGGAATTGTACGGCCAGGATCTGACGAACAAAGCGATACTGGCGGGTGACGTAAAAACGCCGGCGACCGCGGCAAAACTGGAGGCCATGCTCGACCGCGACTCCCTGCGCAAGAGCAAGTGAACGAGCGCATCCTCGCAGCCACGATCCACGGCCGCTATCTTGCCGTTCCGCCAGCGAAGCCGGGCCGGCGCCAATGCTCGTCGGATTCCACGGATATGGCGAGGACGCCGAGACCCAACTCGCCCGCCTTCGCGCGATTCCAGAGAGCGACCGCTGGTTGATAGTGTCGATCCAGGCGCTCCATCGTTTTTACCAGCGGCGCACCAACGCGGTGGTCGCCAGCTGGATGACGCGTCAGGATCGGGAACGGGCCATCGCCGACAACGTGGCTTGGGTGACAACGTGCATCGACGCTGTCGCGGCGGAATGGCCCGCGCTGCCGGCGATCGTGTTCGCCGGTTTTTCGCAAGGGGTTGCAATGGCCTATCGCGCGGCTGTCAATGCGGCTTCCGGTACCGCCGCCGTGATCGCCGCCGGCGGAGAGATTCCGCCGGAACTCACGCCTGGCGCACTCGCGCGAATATCGGCCGCGCTCGTCGCTCGCGGGACATCCGACGCCTGGTACACCGAGGACCAGTTCGAAGGCGATGAGCAACGTCTCCGCCAGAATGGCGTCAACGTCCGGGCGATTCGGTTAAATGCCGGACATGAATGGTCGGGCGATCTCACAGCGGCCGCAGCAGAATTCCTTCGGGAGCTTCACCCCTGATCGCCCCGAATCAGGCGGCATTTATGAACGCTGTCTCAGAGATGGTTGAACAGAAACCAGATCACGATCAGGAACATCGGCACTCCCAGCAGCCAGGCAACTCCGTATTTCATCGCTTCTCTCCTGCTCAAACGTGAGCGCCAACAACGGGGCAGGAGGACAGCCAGTGTAAGTTTCAATGCGCCCCATGCCCCTCCTGCATCTGTCGAGTACGCTACCTTAAAGACAGTTATGCTGCAGGGATTCGGAGTTTCTCGATTTTTCATTGGATTTATCGCCGCGGCGGCGCTCGTTTTGGCTCAGGAAGAGACGCCTGACAAGCGTCTGAAGGATAGTGCGGATACTTTTCGCCAGATCATGTCGGCCCCGGACAGGTCGATTCCGCGTTATCTGCTGGAACGGGCAGAGTGCATCGTCATCGTCCCGCATATGAAGAAAGCCGCGTTTGTAGTCGGCGGAGAATATGGACGCGGGTTTGCGTCCTGCCGCGTTCCCGGAAACTGGAGCGCGCCCGCACCGGTGCGGCTTGCCGGCGGCAGCTTCGGGGTTCAACTGGGCGCCAATTCCGCGGACATCGTTCTGCTGGTAATGAACAAACGCGGTCTGGAACACCTGCTGTCGGACAAATTCTCCATAGGCGCAGACGCGGCTGCCGCAGCGGGCCCCGTGGGCCGAGACGCCAAAGCCGACACGGATATTCTGGCCAAAGCGGAGATCCTTTCATGGTCGCGTGCGCGCGGTATTTTCGCGGGAGTGTCTTTGAATGGGACAGTGGTCGAACCCGATCGGGTCGAGGCCAGACAGCTCTATGGACGCCCGTGGAGCAATCGCGAGATCATCCGTGGAGGTCTGGCAATGCCCGAGGCAGCGAAGGTTCTCGCGGACGAACTCAACCGGGACGTCTACCGTAAATAAGCCGCGCGCTTTCTGGTCGATACCTCGACTGGCAATTCTATTGCTTCGTGGGAAGAGTCGGCTTTGTGGGCCGGCGCCCGAAGAGCGGGCCTCTCGTGTGAGATCTCATGGACGCGTTAAGCCCGCAAGGCGCAAAAATCATCGAATATCTTGCGCAAAAGTACGGTGTCAGCACCGGCGCGGTCATGGCTCTGCTGCACGCTGTGTCCACGGGTGACGGAATTGTGGCGCACTTCAGCCATCCCGAGTTGGGTGGCCTCGGGCAGTGGTCTCGGGGCGGCATGACAATGATCGGCGACGCGTCAAACGCGAGTCTGAAGGCGAAGGTTGATGGTCTTTGCTCCGAACTGGCCGATTTGCTGGGCCGCGAACGCCTGTCTGGCGAATTCCGTCTCTTTGTTCCGGGAGTTCGCGATTCCTCGGGAGAGTGGTGGGATGCGGGCCTCGGTACGCCGACCGTCACTGGCCTGCAAAACAATGTCCGCTATGCGTGGTTTCGGGCCGCAAGGCGCCTGGCTATCAAGATCGCCGACCGCGTGTTTATTTATGACACGAGAGATCACGAAATCAGCGGCATTTCACAGCAACAGAGCGAAGACCCGTCGTTGACTTTCGTGAGTCAATATGGAGCGGTTCGTTTGGCCGAACTGCGAGGCGTAACCGATGGAGTCGAATCTCAGTCTGAAACGAGGCCGGCGAACCGGCTTTTCCGGTCCGGCTCGCCAGGCCTTGTGGATGATGTTTTCGTCAAGCTGGAGCGTCTGGCGGAGCTCAGGGAAAAGGGCGTTATTTCCGACGAGGAGTTCGCTGCAAAAAAATCAGAATTGCTCGAGCGCCTTTGAATGAATCGGCCCGCCGCACCGACTAATCGCCGGAAACCCTTCGCTCGAGCACCGGATCGGTCGAAGTGAAAAACGCTTTCACCGCGGCCCAGTTGGTTCTCATCAGGGAAAGCCCGAGCATCAGCAGGATGGTCAGCACCGCGGCAAACAGGGTCTGGCCCACCGTCAACTGGTCCTTCAAAACGCCGAACCAGCGGCCGTACACCAGTTCCACATGCACCCAATACACGAGCAGACTGGTGAGGCCGAATTGCCGCACCCAGCTCCAGCTCGCCGCGGAGACATTCAGATTCCAAACCCACGCGAACGCGACGAGAATCAGGATTGCGCCCGTCTTGATGAAGATCAGAGAGGGGCCGTTCAGCCAGAAGTCCGAGTTTGCATAAATCGATGGGGGAATGTTCGAGAGCGCGTAAGCGGCAAAGGCCAGGCTCAAACCGCCCCATCCGAACCACTGCATGGTATTAGCTACATCGGCGGGCTTGAGCAGGCGCAGAATGCTGCCTGCGCTCATGCCAAAGGCAACAAACGCCGCCCACGGAAAGAAGCCGAAGAAGGAATAGCTGGGCTTTACGTAATTCTGCAGAATCTCGGGTACGCCGGACCAGTTGATGCTGGAAATAATCGGCGCGGCGCCGGCAATGGCAACCCCCAGGATCGCGCACAACCGGATTCGCTCCACGGTGCGAAAGACAGCCATGACCGACAGAATCAGAAGGGCAAGACCCATGCAGTTGAGGATGTCGACACGAAACAGATCCGTCCACGGGCTTTTATCGAAGGAAAAAAGCCACAGTTGCAGCCGGAACGCAAACGCCGCAGCGAAAAGGTAACCGGAACGCCTGACTGCCCCAAAAAGCCGTTTTCCGGTGGCGAAGCCCTTGCGCTCCTGGCTGTCCATCAGAAAGGCGAAGGTGATGCCGAGCAGAAAGAGAAACACCGCCGGCGGCATCCCACCCATGAATTGCGACATCATGTACGGACCCCCGGTGCGCAGATCGTCGCGCAAAAAGGATTGAAAGACGTGGCCCTGCAGCATGGTAATGGCTGCAATTCCGCGTACCCAGTCGAGCCAGGGTAGTCTTTGCGAGGCTGGTTTCATTGAGCTGGCGTCACGATTTCCTGTCAGGCAAGAACGGTTCCAAACAACTATAGCTGAGGGTGTTCGACCTGAACTCCTTTGGGAGTTTTGATCTTCAAATCGTCGTCTGATAAAGGAGGATTAAAACGGATGTCGGAGTAGTCGACCATCCAGTAATCGCCGGAGGAAAAAACGATCTTCTGCTGGAGCGGCAAGCCGTTGGCGGTTGACATCCAAAGCTCGGCGCTGGCGACCTGCCGCAGCACGTCCTGCGCTTTCGGGATGAGTTTCAAATGGCCGGCCGGCTGCCCGGCAATGGTTTCCGGCCCCACCCAGGAGACATTGTAAACCTGTTTCAGATCAGCGGTCGACGCCCCAAATCCGAGCAACAGGAATTGCTCGACCATCTGCTTTCTCGCGCCTACGTCATACACTTGTTCAGTCTTGATCTTCGGGTAATAGACGCTGACGGTGGAATCGGCCAGCGAAACCGACTTCGCATCGCGGCCGGTGAAGTCGATCAGCATGCGAGTTTCGTGCGATTTCTCCCGCTTCAGTTTTATCGTGCCGTTGTCGATTGCGTCATTGTCAATGACGGCGGTATGGACATCGCGCCGGATTGCCGCTGAAACCGTCTTCAGCTCTTTGGCGGTTTTATCCATGCGGGCGAACGTTTCCTCGAGAGTTTGCGCTGCCAGGGGGGTCGCAATGGCGAAAGCTGTGGCCAAAAACCTGAAGGATACGAACGGGATCGAGCCGATGCCGGACACGAAGTTTGGATGTTCGGAGCGAGCGGAGCGGTTACGTCCAATCATGGTTTCGATCAGATTTATGGGCGGGCGAACGCCATGTAACCTTTGATTTCGCGTTCGGAGTCGAATATCGGTTCGATTCGAGTCAGCCGCTGGGTCTTGCCGGTGCGCGCGCTGAGTTGTCTGGCCACCTGATCCAGTTGCTGTCCCGGAGCCACGGATTCAACTAATTCCGGTTCGATCCAGAATACGGATTCACCATGGCCGGGCAGCGAGGTGATCTGGGCGGCGGAAGGAATGCGGGGCTGATCCCGGAACCATTGGCGGGGGGCCAGAAAAATGAAAGCGGTGATGACCGCGCAGACCACGTCGTATTGCCATACGCCGCGCTGATAATCCCACAAAATGAATCGTTTGAGGCCGCCAGCCACAGTTTTGAGTGTAACAGGCGAACCTTGACCCGCTAGCAGCCCGTGGTGGAACTCGCGCGAGGCCGCGCGGGCAGGATTTGGTCTGAGAGCGAGACGCGAGGAGGAAGTCTACGCCGGTCAGCTCGAAGAAGAGTGCGTACGACGACAAGCAACGAAGCTATCGGGCCAAATCCTGCCCGCCCAAAGGGTTGCGGCGGCGCCCGGCTCCAGCTTTGTCGCAACTCCTGTCCAATGTCCCGCATTGCCTGCGTCGTTGCTTCGCGCTGGCGACCGGGCGGCGCTCGCAACGCGGCCCACGGGAGTTCCGCCACGGGCTGCCAGCCCATTGTTATGACTTTCTGACGGGATGGCGAACACCTTTTTAATGTGCGTCCGAATACCCTCGAATTGGCAGTCCACCCCGTCGCGGCCTGCGTTGGAGCCCTTGCAGCCTCCATAAGGGAGAAAGAAATGAAATCACGTTTTGTTGGAATCGCGCTTTTATCGGGCTTTGTGCTGGCGAGCCCGGACCTCACTTTCGCCGGAGGTCAACCCGCCAGAGTCTACACGCCGGCGAGGAATGCAATGCGGGATGCGCGCGATAGCGGGCGCCCGGCTGACGAGCGCGCGACCGGGGCAAGAGCTCCGCGTTCCGAAAAGGGAGCGGCGGAAACCACCCGGGCGGCGCATAACGGCGCCGCCGACTCGGCATTCCACAAGTAAAGAATCGTTTGGGAGCGCCGCCGGCGAAACGGCGGCGCTCTTTTCAGTTCCCGCAGATGTTTCAGCTCCTGCGCATACTTCTGGTCCCTCAAATGCTCGCGTTCGGGTGAAAGGAATTCCTGACATGAGTGGAGATCTGCCTCTCAACTGGTGGGCGCTGGCATTGCGTGGATTGCTCGGTATCGTCATCGGCTTCATCGCATTCTTTATGCCTGTGGTAACCTTGGTGGCACTTACCTTTTTGTTCGGTGCCTACGCGCTGGTCGATGGCATCCTGAGCCTGGTGACCGCCTTCCACGCATCCCGGGTTCACCGGCACTGGTGGGCATTGGCGCTGGAAGGTATTGCCGGTATAGGCGCGGCCGCCATAACGGCGATCTGGCCGGCGGTGACTCTAATCACTCTTCTGTACCTGATTGCCGCCTGGGCTGTTATCACTGGCATCCTCGAAATCGCCGCCGCCGTACGCTTGCGGCAGGTGATCGCTCATGAGTGGTTGCTGATTGTGGCCGGCGCTGCTTCGGTGATCTTCGGCGTCATCCTCTTTGGCGCTCCGGGGCCTGGCGCAATCGTAATTTCCTGGTGGATCGGCGCCTATGCCTTCGTATTTGGCGTCATCATGCTCGTGCTTTCCTTCCGTCTGCGATCGTGGGCCCGCCCTGGCGGTAGACTGCAGACTGTGTGAATGGTGCGAACTACTGGTTAACCCGGGAAGCATTCACGCGCGCGCTTGGCCTCGTATATCTCATTGCGTTCGTGTGCGCGCTGAATCAGGCGCGACCTCTGATCGGGGAGCGTGGATTGCTCCCGATCGGGCCCTGGATACAGCAGATCCCATTTCGCCGTTCGCCCAGCCTGTTCTACTTCCTGCCGAAAGATTGGGCGCTCGCCGGCGCGGCGTGGATTGGGATCGTCCTGTCGTGTCTCGTGATCGCCGGGCTCGCCTCGCGGTATTCCAGCTGGCTTGCCGCGCTGGTCTGGGGCCTCATCTGGATACTTTATCTCTCCTTCGTGAACGTGGGCCAGACGTTCTATGCGTTCGGGTGGGAAGACATCCTGCTCGAGGCTGGATTCTTCGCCATGTTTCTCGGTTCGCGCAACGTGACGCCGCAGCCGGTTTCCCTGTGGATTCTCCGCTGGCTGGAATTCCGCGTGATGTTCGGCGCGGGCCTGATCAAGCTGCGTGGCGATGAATGCTGGCGTTCGCTGACTTGCCTGAACTATCACTACGAAACGCAGCCAATGCCGAACCCGCTGAGCTGGTTTTTTCATTGGGGCCCGCAGTGGACGCATTCCGGCGGCGTGCTGTTCAACCATTTCTCAGAGCTGATCGTGCCCTTCGGCTATTTTCTGCCGCAACCATTCAGTTCGATCGCAGGTCTGCTTACGATCGTCTTTCAGTCCCTGATTATGGCCAGCGGGAACCTTTCGTGGCTCAATTTTCTGACCATGATTCTGGCGCTGCCCATGATCGCGATTCCCGGCAGGATTCCGGCACTGGCCCCGGCTGGCGCGGTTTACAAGACTTTCGTGATAGCTGCAGCCATCCTCGTGGCGGTTCTCAGCGTCGATCCGATCCGCAACATGCTTTCTCCCGGTCAGGCGATGAATGCCAGTTACAACCCATTTCATCTGGTAGGAACGTATGGCGCGTTCGGCTCCGTCACGCGGGATCGATATGAGGTCGTAATTGAAGGCACTCGGGATGCAATGGTAACCTCGTCGACCCGGTGGTTGGAGTACGAGTTCAAGGCGAAGCCCGGGGATCCATCGCGCATGCCTCCGCAGATCGCGCCTTATCATCTGCGGCTCGACTGGCTGATGTGGTTCGCGGCCATGAGTCCTTCACCCGACGATCCGTGGTTCTTCCATCTGATTCAAAAACTGCTGGAGGGCGACGCGGCAACGCTGGGGCTGATGGGGCGAAACCCCTTCCCGGGAGCGCCGCCGGGCTACATCCGCGCGCAATATTACCTGTACACTTTCTCGACACCCGAGGAGCGGCGAACCACCGGCCGCTGGTGGGATCGCCGTCTCGTCAATACGTACCTTCGGCCGGTCTCGCTGGAGGATCCCGCGTTCCGCAGTTTCCTGGCGCAACAGGGCTGGTTGTGAGACAGTGTTACGTCATTGGATCCGGGCCGAACGGTCTGACCGCCGCGATCACATTGGCGCGGGCCGGTATGAAGGTCGCGGTTCTCGAAGCGCAACCCCGGATCGGCGGAGGCACCCGCACCGAAGAATTGACGCTGCCAGGATTTCTGCACGACGTCTGCTCCGCCGTGCACCCGATGGCCGCGAGTTCGCCGGCATTCGCTTCGTTTGGGCTCGACAGGCACGGGCTGGAATGGATTCATTCGCCCTTCGCGCTGGCGCATCCCTTCGCCGACGGCAGCTGTCTGACGGTCGAAAGATCGATCGACGACACGGCGGCGCAACTGGGTACGGGAGGATCTCTTTACCGCGGGATCGCCATGCCGCTGGTGAAGGACTGGGATCACCTGGTACGCGAGGTCTTCGCCCCACCCCACCTTCCGCGCCATCTCAACGTTCTGGCGCGGCTCGGCGCTATTGCGCCCTGGCCGGCAACCCTCGCGGCGCGGGCGTTCTTTCGAACATCGAAGGCGCGCGCCGTGTTTGCGGGGATGGCAGCCCACTCCGTGCTGCCGCTCGAAGCGCCGGGATCGGCGGCGTTTGGATGGATACTGATGCTGTCGGCGCACGCGGCCGGATGGCCGATTGCGCGCGGGGGATCGCAAAGCATCGCCGATGCATTGGCGTCCTGCTTCGAATCCCTCGGGGGAAAGATTCTGACCAGCTCACGCGTGACGTCGCTTCGTGAATTTGAGCGCGGGTCCATCGTCCTTTGCGATGTGACTCCGCGGCAATTGCTGGAACTGGCCGGGGACAGGCTGCCGAATGGTTATCGAAAAAAGATGGAGGCATGGCGATATGGGCCGGGAGTTTTCAAGATCGACTGGGCGCTGAAAAGCCCGATCCCGTGGAAAGCACCGCGATGCGCGCGCGCGGCGACGGTCCATTTGGGCGGGAGTGCGGAAGAAATCGCCGATTCGGAGCGTGCGCCCTGGGGGGGTAAAGTGAGCCCGCGCCCGTTCGTGTTGCTGGCTCAACCCAGCCTCTTCGATTCGTCACGCGCACCCGCGGGAATGCACACAGCCTGGGCTTATTGCCATGTCTCCAACGGGTCCGCCACGGATATGACGAACGCGATCGAGTCGCAGGTGGAACGGTTCGCGCCGGGATTCCGGGATTGCATTCTGGCGCGACATACGATGCTGCCCGCGGCAATGGAGCGGCACAACGCGAATCTCGTGGGCGGCGATATTACGGGCGGCGCGAACACGTTCGAGCAGTTGCTGCTACGGCCGACAGGCAGTTTCTATCGAACGCCTGTCGAAGGGTTATACATATGTTCCAGCTCTACGCCTCCGGGTGGCGGGGTGCACGGGATGTGCGGCTATCACGCCGCAACGGCTGCGTTGCGGACGCAGAAACAGGCGATTCAGCGGCGCATCATGCGAAAAGCCATATTCACGCCGTAGCCCTGCTTCAGGGCGAGTGTGATCCACAGCACCGCCAGTTCTTCAAGCATGCGCGCGTGCTTCAACGGACCGGCATCGACGGGATCGAACCCGAGATCGCTCGCCAGTCTTGCCGCGATACGTTTCGCGTTGTCATCGTCGCCGCAATAAAACATGGTTGCGCGCTGCCCATGGTAGTCCGGGTTCGCCATATTCGGATAGCCGGTGGTGTTGAAGATCTTAACCACCGCTGCTTTGGTGAGCGACGCAACCTTCTCACCGGCTGACGTACCGGGCTGAAGGTCGAGACCGGAGAGGTCCGGCGAGAGAGGATTGGTGGCGTCCAGCACAATCTTGCCGGTAAGATCGCCGGCCGACAGCAACGCATCGGGCACAGCCTTCCATGGCACGCAAAGTGCGAGCACGTCGCATGATTGCGCCGCCTCCATTACCGGCGCGACTTTCGTCGCCGTCGAGGAGTCGGTAGTTTTCGGATTGCGGACGCCGAAGGTAACTTCGTGGCCATGCTTCGACCAGCCCGTACCCAAAGCGCCGCCCACATTACCCGCACCTATAACAGCAATTTTCATGACTTACAGGTTCGTATGAACGTGCACGCGGCGTCAAATGGCTAATCGTAAAGAATGAAACCTGTCGCGCGCAAAATCGTCTGCGGTAGTAACACAGCTTATGAGGCTGAAAACAGGGAATTTTCAAATATAAAAAGGGAGACTTTCTCACTATGAAACTTAGTAACAGCATGATCGCTGTTTGCCTTGGAATGCTCGCGGCCGCCCCGCTGATGATGGCGCAATCGCCACAGGTGAACGCCTATTTCGGCGCGGGAACCGCAACGGACTCCTCCAACGGGCAGTCGATAAATCCGCTCGGCTATGGATACTACAACACCCCCAAGATGACGGGAACGTTCCTCGATGCCGGCGGCAGCCTGATGATTACCCCTCATTTTGGAGCGGGCGTGAATTTCAGCTGGCGGGCGGCACAGGGCGACTATGCAGGCCTCAGTTACCGGCCCTTTTTCTACGATTTCAATGGCATCTGGCAACCGGTCAGTTCCAAACGAGTGGTTCCGGAAATACAAGCTGGACTCGGCGGAGTCAGAGTCGGTTTCACGGAGAACGAGTCTCAATGCGATCAGCTTGTGGGCTGTCAGACCTTCAACGCCGGCTACGAAACCTCCAGCCATTTCCAGACTCACTTCGGAGTTGGCGTAAGATTCTACGCAACGCCGCACATCTTTATCCGGCCTGCGGTCGACGTACACTGGGTGAATAATTTCTTCCAGTTCGGCAGCGACTGGGTCCCGGAATATACGGTGAGTCTGGGTTATAGCTTTGGCGGACAGTAAGTCGCGGCTACTTGTCTTTGTCTTCCACCAGAGACTTCAACCGGCTTAGTTCGCGATCGATGCGGCGTCCTCGTTGTACCAGCATAAGGACGAAGCCGATCATGATAATCCAGGCTGCTGAGTAGCCGAAGAAGAGAAAGTGAAGATTCGTTATATCGACGGATGACATGTTATCTCAGATGGCGTGGAGTTCGCGGCGGAGTGAATCGATTTCCCGGCGGTTGGATTCCTGGTGCAGGCGAACCAGTATCAGAGCGGTGCCGAGTAGCAGGAACGACAGGATACCGATCAGAAATGGCGGCCAGTAGACAGGCGCAAGCCCCCCGGTCTCGAGCACGGGACCGGGGTGCTGCGTCCGTACGTTGTGCAGCCGGATTGCCATGACGACAATGGGTATGTCTGCGGCCGCGAAGATCGCCAGAACCGCCGACATGACGCCGCGCTGCTGAGGTTCGGCGATAGCGGGACGCATCAGCAGATAGCCCAGATAGAGCAGGAAGCACATCAACTGGGAGGTCATGCGTGCATCCCAGGCCCACCAGATCCCCCACTCGACACGGCCCCAGATACTGCCCGTGGCCAGATTCACCAGCGTGAACATGGTGCCGACTTCGACGGCCGACACAGCCAGGGAATCCCATGCGAAATCCTTCCGGACGAGAAACGCGATGCTGGCGATCACCGCAACCGCATAGAACGCATAAGCCGTGATCGCGGCGGGGACGTGGATAAAGATGATCCGGAAAATGTCGCCTTGCAGAGCGTCAATCGGGATTACAAGAAAAATGTTGTAAAAATTCCACAGAAGCAGAATCGTTCCCAGAATCCCCAACGTGTAGACGATCTTTTCGCGCATCCGTTTTGACCTCTTTATATCACCAGAATAAACTCGATCAGATACAAAGCGAGCGATGTGAACATCACATCGTATACGATCAGCAGGCGCACGTCGCTCAGCACGGCGTTTCCGTTCAACAGACCGGTGGTCAATTCCATGGCGCCGATCAGCAGCGGGATCATCAGTGGATAGAGGAGCACCGGGAGCATCAACTCGCGCAACCTGACATTTACCGTAACAGCACTGAGCGCCGCGCCGACCACGGTTATGCCCCAGGTCGCGAGCGCCGTCACCAGAAGCAGCGGAAGAATCGAGCCCGCCCAGTGAATATTGTAGAAAAGCCCGAAGATGGGGAGCGATACCAGTTCGACGATGAGCAGAAGCACAAAACCGGCAATCGCTTTTCCCAGAAAAATAGACCAGCCGGGAACCGAGGCGATCAAAACTTCGAGGCAGTCGTTCGGCACCTCACGGGCGAAACTGCGGTTGACAATGAGCGCGCCCGCGAACGCGTAGACCAGCCAGAGCAGGCCGCCCGAGATGGCGAGGCGCTCTTCGCGATCGAGGTCGAAGGCGAAGCTGAACAGCACCAGGATCACCAGCGCGAATGAGACGCTCGCGTTCAGGGATTCGCGCGTGCGCCACTCGGTGCGCAGATCTTTGTGGGCTATGGCAAACGCGGCTATCAATCCCGTCTTCACTCCCTGATTGCTCCCTGCGCGCCTTCTCCGTAGTTGCGGTAGAGCCAGCCGGGGTCGAGCAGCATCTCGCTGCTGCGGGGACCGGTGAACACCACCTTTCCGCGCTCGAGCAGGGCCACGTCGGTCGCCAGTTCCATGGCTTCCCGGATCTGGTGCGTCGACATCACGATGGTCGAACCACGGGCGCGCGCCGCGCCGAGAAGCTGCTGCAGCACCCCAACGGCGCGATCGTCGAGCGAAGTGAACGGTTCGTCGAGGAGCAGCAGATCGGGATTGTGCAGGAAGGCTCGGGCAATGGCCAACCGCTGCCGCATGCCACGGGAGAACTCACGCGCGAGTCCATCCTTCACGCGTGTGAGACCCACGTGTTCGAGCGCATCGCCGGCGGCCTGTTTCGGATTCGCGACACCGGCAAGCTGGCCGAAGAGCGTGAGGTTCTCGAAGGCGGAAAGATCGTCATAGACGCCGATCCCGTGGCCGAGATACCCGATCCGGCCATCAATTTTGACTTCGCCTTTGGTCGGCCTGGATAAATGCGCGAGGATGCGAAGCAGCGTGGTCTTCCCTGCCCCGTTTCGTCCGAGTAGCGCGACGCACGACCCTTTGGAAACCTCGAAGCTGGCGCCGCGCAGCGCGGGAAAATCGCCAAAATACTTCCAGACGCGATCAGCCGCGACCGCGCGCATGCTTTGAGGCTTTCGTGACGGTCTCCGATTCGGCCTGAAGCTGCGTGGCGCCGCCGGCGTTCTGGAGCGGGTCGCCCTTTCGATAGAGCAGCGCGAAGCCAAGAGCGAGCATGCCGAGGATGGTCAGCAGAACCCATTTCACCGCCAGCAGGGAGTCGAGGAAGCTCGCATTGGCGGCGAGAAGGCCGTAGAGCTTGGGGAAATTCTCGGCGATGCTCTGGCCGCTGCCGCTGCCACTATTGCCCTCGGCGCCGCCACCACTGGAATCGTCGGGCGTGTTGAAGAGACCGGTCCCCTCAACGTCCATCGTCAGGTCGGGGCCCTTCACAGCGTAGACTGTCGCTTTGCTGTCGGGAACGGTGCCGATAGCGGTCACATCCGGGCCTTTAAACTCGACGCCCGCGGGCGCGACGGTTCTGATCACGCCGGCTTTCGAGAGAATGTGGTCTTCAAAAACTCCCGGGCTGTTAAACGGCATCGACCACGCGAGATCCACCCGCGTCTCGCCCGGCTTGATGGGGAAATCGAGCTTGTACTGATTGGGCTTTTTTCCCAGCGGGTCCGCCGCGCGGCGAATGGGCAATCCGTTGGGCGCGGTGACGTTGATTTCCATCTTGCCCTGCGCAGCCGCTGGAAGCTCGAATTGCAGAGTGCCGCGGTCGGGGTCGTTCCACGTGGTTTTGCCGTCATTCTTGTAGAGGAAGCCTTCGGTCACCTGCATCGTGCCCTGGGGCGAAGGTTCGAGCACGAAGAAATGCTGATCGATTTTGGCGTCCCCGGGGTTCTTTGAGGATTCGTATACGGGGATGGTGACGCCGTGCAATGGCTGGCCCGGCGGGATGGTCAGGTTGTACTGAACACCGCCGTGGACGGCCTGAAGGAGCAGCGGACCTCCGCCCACGCCGGGTTGCACGTCCTGCGTGAAGGCGAATTTGCCCTGGGCGTCGGTCTTGATGCTGCCAAGATTCTGCGGGCCCTGGTTAGTGGTCTGGAAGAGCGTGACGGTAGCACCCGCCTGCGGCTTGCCTGTTGTCCCGTTCATGACGGTGCCATCCACGGCGGCGCAGGCCAGCGACGCGGCTGCGAGAAGAAGAATCGCCGGTTTCACGCGGCGCCTCCCATGGGTTTACCGCATTCGCCGCAGAACTTCAGGGGCTTGTCGAAGGTCGCGCCACAGGATGGACAGACGTTTTTCGCCGGGCTCGGGGGCGGTGCAACCACCACCACCGGCTTCGGCCCGTTCAATTCGCTCTTGATGCGATCCGTCTCCGCCATTACCTGGGCGAGATCCTTCTGCAGTTCGAGCTTGGTAGCCTGGTAGTCTGCGTCGGAAAGCTTATCAAGGCGGTATTCAAACTGAAGATCGCGAAGGTTTTCGTAGATCGCCGCCTTACGTTCCTCCAGATGTTTGAAGGGCGATTCGGGCGCAGGTTTGGGAATATCCTTGACGCGGATGAACAGCAGGAAGCCGATCATGCAAGCTCCCAGCAGCGCTCCGAAAATAAGACTCGAGTCCACGATGTTCCTAATCCAATCTGGCGGTGTCTTTTTCGATCGCGTCGCGATAGCGGGCGAGCGTGGGGTCGTCCGGTTCCAGTGCGCCCGGCGGTCCACCGGCAGTGGCTGGTTTCAGCGGATGATGTCCGCGTACACGCCGCAGGATGGCCCAAAGAATAATGGCACCCGCCCCGAGCGAAAGGTAGGGGATGATCCAGAAAAACGAATTCGGATCCCGGCGGAAGATCTTCTGGCCGTACTCCTGAATGAAGGCCTGGATGATCTGGGTGTCGCTCATCCCCGCGCTTTGCATCTGAAAGATTTTCGTGCGAGTCGGCTTGCAGAAATGGCACTGTCCGGACGACATCATGCAGTTGACGTTTTCGGTACAGGCTCCGCACTGGCAATTGATATGGGAGCCGACACGCTTGACGTCGTCGCTTTCGATCTGTGCTTCGTTTTGGGCCAGCGCCGCAGCGGCGAGGACCAGGAAGAGAATACTACGCTTGAACCTGTACATGCTACTATTTGGGCCGCACAACGGGCGCTTCGCGCCTGTGCGTTTCGCTTCCAATACCTACTACTTCGGTGCGCGGATAGGAGCGCGCCACCTTGCTCGGAATAAGGCAGACCAGCGTTCCGAATATGAGAACCACCGCGCCCACCCAGATCCACGTTACCAGAGGAAATACATACGCCTGCAGGGTGGCTTTGTCACCCTGGCGGGCGGCGTAATTGATGTAAAGATCTTCGTTCAGACGCGTGCGCAGCGCAACTTCGGCCGTGCCCTGTTGCGCGACTTTGTAGAAGCGCCGCGTCGGCTCCAGCGTTCCCAGCGATTTGCCGTTCTTCGAGACGTCAAGGATCGCCGTATCCCACGCATAGTCCGGCGTGTCTCCATCGGTCAGGTCTACAACCTTAAGCGTGTATGCACCGACATGCATTGTGTCGCCCTTATTGACTTCGCCGATAGCCGTCTGATTGAAGGGATGGCCGCTCCAGCCGATGAACATCAGCACGATGCCCATATGCACCAGATAACCGCCGTAGCGGCGCGTGTTGCGATGGGTCAATTCGATCGCCGCCGGGATCATGCCCATTCGCGTCTTTTCGTTGATCGCGCGCGAACCGCGGTAAAACTCCATCACGATGGTCGCGGTCACGAAGAAGCAAAGACCGAGCGAAATGATCGAATAGGGATAGCGCATTCCGCCGATCACCAGCCCGGCGACCACGACTAGCATGCCGATGCCGGGCCACTGGAAGTTCTTGCGCAGGCTTTCCATCGACGTGCGACGCCATGCGAACAGCGGGCCGACGCCGGTGAGGAACAACAGGAAGAGGCCGATCGGCACCATTAACCGGTTGAACCAGACCGCATCGAGGCTGATTTTCTCGCTGGAGAATTTCTCGGAGATCACCGGGAACATGGTTCCCCACAGTACGGCGAAGCAACTGGCCAGCAGGATCAGGTTATTAAACAGGAAGCTCGAT
>CAWBIS010000106.1:0-3819 GCA_963788485.1 Terriglobia bacterium | reverse complement strand
ATATGCCACCCACAAAAGTCCGCCCGATCGCCGCCGGCATCGCACTGCTCGTGGCCTGTATTTCCGCTTGCGCTGCCGAGAATACCCACGCCGGATGCCCCGGCCTGGCGAATCTGAAATCCGATCAGTTCCCCAACGCCACCACCGTGATCCGATCCGCGGGCCTGAAACCGCCGAGCGCAGCGACCACCGGCCGCGGCGCCACTCCTGCACTTCCCGAGCATTGCGAGGTTTTCGGGCGCATGAACGAACGCACCGGCGCCAACGGCCAGCACTATGCCATCAACTTCCACATGCGCCTGCCCACCGCCTGGAACGGCAAGTTCTTTTTTGAAGGCGGCGGCGGATCGAACGGCAGCATCGGCGCCGCGCTGGGCAATCTGCAGGGACAACAGCCCACCAACGCGCTCGTTCTCGGATACGCGGTCGTCTCGCAGGATTCCGGCCACGACAACGCCACCAACAACGACCCGAAGATGAATGGCGCGCAGACTTTCGGCTTCGACGAACAGGCGCGCCTCGATTTCGGCTACAACTCATACGATCAGGTGACGCAGGCGGCCAAAGACCTGATCAAGCTCTACTATGGGAAGCCTCCCGACCGCTCTTATTATGTGGGCTGTTCCGAAGGCGGCCGTGAAGCCATGATGGTGACGCAGCGTTTCCCCGATTATTTCGACGGCGTCCTCGCCTGTTCTCCGGGCTTCAAACTCCCGAAAGCCGCTATCGCCGAAGCCTGGGACACGCAGGCGTTCGCCCAGGTTGCCAGGGCCGACGGCGTCACCGACCCGAACGGCGAGCCGTTTATGAACAAGACTTTCACCGATGAAGATCTCGCTCTGGTCGCGAGCACCGTGCTCGCCGCCTGCGACAAGCTCGATGGACTTGAAGACGGCATTATCGCGAACTTCCGCGCCTGCACTTCCGGGGTAGTGAAACCGAAGCTGGATGCCCTCACCTGCAAGGGCCAGAAGGACGCGAACTGCCTGACCAGCCTCCAGATCACCGCGATTGAAAAGGTCCATGCGGGCGCGACTAATTCCAAAGGCGAAGAGATCTACGCCGATCGCCCCTGGGACGCCGGCATCGGCGGCAAATTGGGTCCCGGCTACAACCAGGGTTGGCGCATCTGGAAGCTGGGGATGTTTAATTCACCGGCGAATTCGAGCATCAACGCGACTCTCGGCAGCGGCGCGATTTCGGCTATTTTCACCACTCCGCCCACGCCTGTAGCATCCAGCGGCGCCGCGCCCGTTGCCTATTTGCTCGGCCTCAATTTCGACACCGACGTCCAGAAAATCTATGCTGAAACCGGCATATTCGCGAAATCGGCCTGGGATTTCATGATGGCCAGTTCCACCGATCTCTCGGCATTCCGGAAACACGGCGGCAAGCTGATCCTGACCCATGGCGTGAGCGATCCCGTTTTCTCGGTGGATGACGATATTGCCTGGCTCACCGAAGTGAACAAGGTGAATAAAGGCAAGGCGTCGGATTTCGTCCGCCTTTTCGCCATTCCCGGCATGAACCACTGCCAGGGAGGTCCGGCGACCGATCGTTTCGACGCTTTTACAGCCCTCGTGAATTGGGTGGAAAAGAAAGCGCCACCCGAAAAAATCATGGCGTCCGCCGGTCTCGGGACGCCATGGCCGAACCGCACCCGCCCTCTCTGCCCCTACCCTGAGTACGCGAAATACAAAGGCACGGGAAGCATCGAAGACGCGGCCAACTTTGTTTGCAGATAAAGGCGTTGATCCCGCTGCCCTGCCTGTCAAAAACAATGGACGATTGAGTCCACCAGTCATGTCTACGCCGTATTGACGCTCCCACGCTGCAATAGATAATCTTCCGGTATCGGGAGATCGAGGGTTCGTGGCGAAACCTGAAGATCAGCAGATGGAGGCGAAGTTACTGGCAGAGATGCGGGCGGCGCTGGAAGAGTACCGCGCTGCTTCGAGAGAAGCGAGGGACCTCCGGAGTCAATATTCAAGGATGCTGGACCATCCGGACGGAACCTATGCGGTCCGCCAGAGCACGAAGGGAGAGCGTCTGGCTCTCGAACGCTACGAGCGGTCACTGAAGACATTCAGCGAGTTTTTGATGGGCAGACCTCAGCCATCAGCATGACTCGGAGGCGATTTCAAATCCGCCCGACCTGTCAGCCGCCCCACCGGCGCGTGATCGCCGACCTGTTTTACAGCTGTCGTAAATTTGCGAAAATGGGAAGGCGGGCGACGTCCCGCGCGTCCTTGGATATAGACAGGCGTATACTAAAGTTTCAGAGGTGGTATGAACAAATACGGGAAGTTCGCCGTTTTGATGGCGATCATCGTCGGCTCGCTGGCATTCCTCGCCTACTCGGGAATCAAGGGATCGACGACCTATTACAAAACGATTGCCGAACTCCGTCAGATGAACGGACCCGAGCAAGCTCGCCACGTCCGCGTGGGTGGCGACGTTCAGGGCAATTCGATCAAGCATGAAGCAGGCGGCGTGATGTTCAATCTCGTGCAGGATAAACAGACACTCAAAGTCTCCTACGAAGGCCGCGACCCGCTCCCTGACACCTTCCGGGACGGCGCGCAGGCCCTGGCCGACGGCCATCTCGGGGCCGACGGCGTTTTCCACGCCTCGGAAATTCAGGCGAAATGCGCCTCGAAGTACGCACCGAAACCCGGCATGGCGCCGGAACAGCTGCAGCCGGGCGCAAAGCCCGCCGCGGTTAGTTCCCCCATGCGCTCCAGCCTCTAGGATTCAATACATATGGAAAACGTAGGCGCCCTCGCCCTGTTGCTGGCGTTTTGCATTGCGCTGTACGCGATTGTCGCGAGCGTGGTGGGGCGGCTGAAGCACAAGCCGTTCCTCGTCACCAGCGGCGAGCGCGCCGTTCTTGCTGTCTGGCTGCTGATCTCCACCGCGGCGGGCATCCTGATCTACTCGCTGATGATCGGGGATATGCGCATGGCCTACGTGGCGTCGCACACCAACCGCGCCATGCCGGCGTTCTACAAGTTCGCGGCCTGGTGGGGCGGGCAGGAAGGTTCGCTTCTGTTCTGGAGCTGGATTCTTTCCACGTACGGCGCAGTCGTCGTGCTGACCAATCGCAACCGGCACCGTCTGCTGATGCCGTGGGTTCTGGCGATTCTCTCGACCATTCAGCTGTTCTTCCTCACACTCAATGCATTCGTCGTCAGCCCGTTCCAGGTGCTCTCGCTCGATAAGGTTGTGACCTCGGTTCCCGACGGACTGGGCCTCAATCCGCTGCTGCAGTATTGGGCGATGGTGATTCACCCGCCGATGCTCTACCTCGGCTATGTGGGTTTTTCGGTTCCATTCGCCTTCGCCATGGCCTCGCTGATCGCGAAAGCGCCGGGCGACAGCTGGATTCACACCACGCGCCGCTGGACGATCGTCACCTGGCTCTTCCAGGGCACTGGAATTCTGCTCGGCTCCGCGTGGGCTTACCATGTCCTCGGCTGGGGCGGTTACTGGATGTGGGACCCGGTCGAGAACGCCTCCCTGCTTCCGTGGCTCGCCGCCACCGCCTTCCTGCACTCAGTCATGATGCAGGAAAAGAAAGGCATGATGAAGGTCTGGAACATGGTGTTGATTGGCGCCACGTTCTTCCTCTGCATCTACGGAACGTTCCTGACCCGCTCCGGCATCATCAGTTCGGTGCATGCGTTCGCCGAATCGCCCATTGGAAAGTATTTCGTCAGCTTTCTCGCTATCGGCATCGCCGCCACGGTCTGGCTGATTCTCGACCGCCTCGATTTCCTCAAGAGCGAAGCGGAACTCGAAAGCGTCGTCTCCCGCGAA
>CAWBIS010000105.1:0-10343 GCA_963788485.1 Terriglobia bacterium | reverse complement strand
TGATCTAGCAATATGCTGAACGGTGCCAGCGGCAACGCCATTTTACGTATTGCTTTCCAGTTCACGCCCGGCAAGGGAATAGTAAGCCTGCAGCGTGATGAATTTTTCCAGGTAGTCGATGGCCGAAATGCCGAACGATTTCATGATCATCCAGGCGGCGAGATTGGAACAGCCGATGTAGCGAACTTTGCCCTGGCGCACCAGATCGGTCAAGGCGCCGAGCGTTTCTTCGAGCGGCGTCAGACGATCGAAGCCGTGAATCTGGTAGAGATCGATGTAGTCGGTATTCAGCCGCTCGAGGCTGGCTTCGGCCTCGCGCATGATATGAAGTCGCGACAGACCCACCTGATTCGCTCCCGGGCCCATGCGCCCGAATACCTTCGTCGCCAGCACGACGTCCTTGCGCCGCGTGCCGAGCGCTTTGCCCAGCAGAGTCTCCGATTCCCCCGCCGCATAAACGTTCGCGGTATCGATGAAGTTCACGCCCGCTTCGAGCGATTCGTCGACGAGCGTGCTCACGTCGTGCTGGACCAGACCGCCGATGGTCTGGAAGAATGTTCCCGCGCCGCCGAAGGTCATGGCGCCGAGGCAAATGCGAGAGACAAAAACTCCGGTGTTTCCCAGCTGTCTGTATTCCATTGAACTCATTCTAATGTCGCACCGGCCCGCGCTCGCTTCGTTTAATCTCGCGCTCGCTCCGGGCGTGCCGAGGCCCGTGCGAGTTGATACTCTGTTCATGAGTATGCGAGCCATTTTCGTAAGCCTGTCGCTGCTGCCGGCCTTCGCGGCAACGCTGCTGTCACAAACCCCGAAGGTCATGACGCCGGAGGATCTGTTCCGCCGGAACATCGGCACCAAAGAACAGCTCAACAAACAATTCCCGCCGCACAGGATTGTCGGCAACCTGTATTACGTAGGCACCGAAAGCCTGGCTTCTTTTCTGGTGGTGACCCCCGCGGGAGACATCCTCATCAACGCCGATTACGAAGCCACCGTTCCGGTGATCAGGGATTCCGTCGAAAAACTGGGATTCAAATTCTCCGATATCAAAGTTCTGCTCGGCAGCCACGCTCATGCCGACCACATGGAGGGAGACGCCCTGGTGAAGCAAATGACCGGCGCGAAGCTCATGGTGATGGAAGCGGATATACCCGGGTTGCTCAAGATCAAGCCGGGCGGCAAGCCGCAGGTGGTGGACCGCGTGCTGCAGGATAAAGCCGAGGTCAATCTGGGCGGCATGACGCTCGTGGCTCATCTGACGCCCGGACACACCCGGGGGTGCACCACGTGGAGCATGAAGGTTGAAGACGGCGGGAGGACTTACGATGTGGTCATCATCGGCAGCATCGGCGTGAATCCAGGTTACAAGCTGGTCAACAATGACGAAGATCCGCTGATCGCCGCCGAATACATCCACAGCTTCAAAGTGTTGCGCAGCCTCCCCTGCGACATCCCCCTCGGATCCCATCCGGCGATGTACAACATGGCGGAGAAATACGCGAAGCTGGGAAAATCGGCGACCAATCCGTTCATCGATCCCGAGGGCTACAAGAGGGAAATCGATATCAACGAGGCGGCGTTTAATTTGCGGCGGGCGGAACAGATGGCAGCTGCCGGCCAGTGAGATAACCGGACCGCGCGCGAATGCGGGCGTTCGGAAACCGCGCCGCCGCTTCGGGCGTGAGTTCCACCTGCAGACTGTGGGGCGATGTCCCCGCGCCATTTGGCAGCTCGTAGTAAATCGCATAGCCGCTGCGAAGATAATGGACCGATTCGCGGAAAGCCTCGCCAGGATTGCCCGCGATGATGGCGGCGCCGCCGGTCTTGCCGACGAGTTCATCCGTACCGCGGTCAATCATGCGCGGCTCCGGACCCGGGCGGTCCAGAATCAATTCGCTCAGGACGGCGTCGGCATTCCAGAGATCGCGCACGATCGGCATCTGGTCGGGACCCTTTGCCCCAGGTTTGTCGGTGATGATCAGGATACCGCGTTTCCGCCGCGTCTTCGGCTCAGCGTTGAAACGCAGCGCGGCTTCGTTGGCGGCGGCCTCAAGTTTGGATGAGCCGTTGGCCCTCAGCGACAGGGCGCGCAGCACAATAGCCTGATTGACCTGTTCCAGATTGCCCGAAAACGGCAGCATTTCCGAACTGGTGTTACTGAAGACCCTGACGCAGACACGGTCGCCCTTGCGCAGTTCGTTGAAGCCCAACTGGGTAGCCCGCATGATTTCGAGGAGTTTCGCGTGCATGCTGCCGGCTGTGTCGAAAAGCAGAATCAGATCGAGCGGCTCTTCCGCGAAGCTGAAGTTCGCGATGTTCCTGGGCTGGCCGTCGTCGAGAATCCGAAAATCTTTGGCCGTGAGTCCCTCGACTACCGCGCCCGCAGCGTCGACAACCTCGGCGTCCACGCGGACCAGCGAAACGCTGGAACGAAAGACCACGTCGTCCTGCGCCTGGAGCGGGAGCGCGAGAAGAAGGGCCGATAACGCGAGGAGCGGAATTCCCATTGCTTAGCCGATCTTAGCCGACGCGCGACAACGCGCTGACTCGCTGCCCCGGCAGGATGATTCCCACCAGATTCAGCGGGTCGGCCGGCGACACTTCGCCGGGTTCGGGATCTCCTGTCTGAGCCCGCCGGACTGCACGCAGAAGGTCGATCGCCTCCGGCCGCGCGAATTGCTCGCCGGTGAAGCCCTGCACAAAACGCCCGCCGCGTATTTCACCCTGCGCTTCCATTCGCCGGAGCACCGGGAGCAGATCGCGCCACGGCGGCGCGACGGACTCTCGCGCGAGGAGATCGCGAAACAGCACGCCCCAGCGAAGCAGCAACTGTTCGGCGAAGCGCTTCGTCCGATCGTCCGGCGCAATAACGACGCTCGATCTCGTGACGAGGGCCCATCGTCCGGCGGCGTGACGCGGGCGAGCGCGCCCGCCACGGCCTTCCCCGCGGCGCCGTTTGGGATCGATCAGCGCGCGCAGGTTCTCAAAACCATCGGCGGTGACCAGACCGCCGGCCGTGAGTTCCCACAGCGCATCTTCCACTTCACTCGGCAGGCGCTTTGTCTCTCGCACCAGATCCGGGAAAAAAGACGCCCCGCGCGCCGCCAGCCCATCGTAAACTTCGCGCGCAGCATGCGACAGACCGATCGTTTCGACCAGGCCGAACGACGGATCGATCAACCAGTCCGCGTCTTCGCGGGCGAAGAATGAGATCGGCGCGATGCGCGTCGGACGCACGTGCTTGTCGGCGTCGGCCAGGGCCGGATGCGGCGATAATCGCGCCCACGCCACTTCGCCGGAAAGACAAAGGTCGTCGAGATTCTCCGGTGCGTACTCGGCGATCCGGCGCTTGAGCACACTTTCTTCCCACGCCGCGGCCGGAATCTCGAAACCCTGCAACTGGCGCACGATCTGCAGCACGCCATCGGCGGCATGAAGTTGCGTGTTGGGCGCGACATGCTGCCAGCGTAAGAGGAACTGGTGAAACTGCGCTGCCGTGACCGGTGCGATCTCGCGGCGCAATCGGCCCAGGGTCAGATGATGAATGCGCGCCAGAATGCGGCGATTGCACCACTCGATCTCCGCCGGTGCCTTCGAACGATAGTGCCCCTGGAAGATCTGACCCTGCGATTCCAATGTGGCCAGCGCGATGCGAACGTCGCCGATGTCGAGCCCCAGGCGCTGCGCCAGATCGGTGGCCGTAACAGGCCCGAGACATTCCATCCAGCCGCGAACGCTCGCGAGAATGTCGTCGAGGGAGTCTCTGCGTTCGGTGGCGGCCCAGAACTCCCTGCCGCCGCGTTCGAATGAAAACGCCCGGCCGGATTCACCCAACTCGACAAACCAGTTCCGCCATTCGGGAACCGCCGGGCCGGCTATGAACGTGAGCAGCGCATCGTGAACTTCATCGGCGTCGCGCGGATCCGGCCAGACCTCGCTCGACACCTCGTCGATCGCTCCAGCATCGAGAATGCCCTCAGCCACGTCGGTGCGCGTCGAACCCCGCAGTTGCACCGCGCGCGCTCTGCGTTCTTCGAGCGGCGCGTCGTCCAGATAGGCATACGGATTGGCGTTCAGAATCTCATGCGAGAAAACCGAAGGCATCGCGTTCTCGACCGCTACTCGGGCGATCTCGCCCGATTCGAGCTTCTCCAGCACCCGCTTCAGCCCATCCACATCCATCGCTTCATGGAGGCAGTTTGAAATCGTTTCGTTGACGAGTGGATGGTCCGGAATGCGAATCGGGCCGGTCAGATTCTCCGCGCAGGCAACCTGGTTGGGGAACACGGATGCAAGGAGATCGTCGGCGCGCATGCGTTGAATGGGCGCGGGAACTTTGCTACCGCCGCGGAAGCGCAGGATCGTCAGCGCGCGGCTGGCGTTCCAGCGCCAGCGCACCGTGAACATCGGCGCGACGAGGAGAGCTTCGCGCAGCACATCTTCGACCGTCGATGCCCGCAGAAACTCGAATACTGTCTCAAGCGGAAACGCGTGCTGCTCGGCCAGCGAGATGACGATGCCGTTATCCGTAGCCGCGGCCTGCAGTTCGAAATTAAAAGTGCGGCAGAATCGTTTGCGCAGAGCCAGGCCCCACGCCCGGTTGATGCGCGATCCGAAGGGCGCATGCAGGATCAATTGCATGCCGCCGGACTCATCGAAGAAGCGTTCCGCTACTACCGCGTCGCTCGATGGCAATCTGCCCAGCGATACGGCGCCCGCGCGAACGTACGCCACGGCCTGGCGTAAACCCGCGTCGCCGAGAAAACCCGCACATTCTTCGGGCGCCGAGATCAGCTTTTCACGCACCCGCGATACCGCCTCGGATAATTCCGCCGACCTTCCCGGCGCTTCGCCCAACCAGAAAGGCAACGAGGGTTTCGCCCCGTGCGCGTCTTCCACCCGCACCTGTCCCTGGCCGACGTGCCGAATGCGCCACGACTGAGTGCCCAGCAAGAACACATCACCAGTCAGGCTCTCGACGGCGAAATCCTCATCCAGCGTGCCGACCATCCGGCCTTCGGGCTCGGCGATCACCGCGTACGCCGCACTATCCGGAATCGCGCCTCCCGAGGTGATCGCAGCCAGCTTCGCGCCACGGCGGCCGCGCAGACGATGGTTCACCTGATCGCGATGCAGCAGCGCCCCGCTGCGGCCGCGGGAGGTCGCGATGCCCTCCGACATCATCGTGACCACGGATTCGAATTCCGCGCGCGACAGATCCCGATAAGGATATGCGGATCGGACCAGATCGAAAAGTCGCTCTTCGTCCCAGGCATCGCAGGAAGCTTCGGCGACGATCTGCTGCGCGAGGATGTCGAGCGCGTTTTGCGGAATCTCGATGCGTTCGAGGTCGCCATTGCGAATCGCATAAACGATTGCCGCGCATTCGATCAACTCATCGCGCGTGGTCGGGAAAAAGATGCCGCGCGGTTTGGCGCCGACCCAGTGCCCGGATCGCCCGAAGCGCTGCAGTGTGACCGCGATGGATCTCGGCGTGCCGATCTGGATCGCGAGATCAACGGTGCCGATGTCGATGCCAAGCTCAAGCGAAGCCGTGGCCACCACCGCGCGCAGTTCGCCGTTCTTGAGGCGCGATTCGGCATCGTGGCGCATAACTCGCGACAGGCTGCCGTGATGCGGCAGCACCGCATTGGGTCCGAGCCGTTCCGCCAGAGCGTGCGCCACTCGCTCCGACAGTCTTCGCGTGTTGACGAACAACAGCGTCGTGCGTTCGCGCAGAATGTGGGCCGCGAGCCGGTCGTAGATCTCCTCCCACATTTCGCTGGTGGCGACCGCTCCGAGTTCGTCGTTGGGGACCTCAATGCCGAGGTCCATCTCCCGCCGATGTCCCACATCGACGATCCGCGTGTTGGGCGCGAGATAAGCCGCGACGCATTCGATGGGGCGTACTGTCGCTGACAGGCCAATCCGCTGCGGCGTCACGTTGGCGACCGCGTTCAGCCGCGCCAGCGTCAGCGCCAGATGCGAACCGCGCTTATCGTCGGCGACCGCGTGGATTTCGTCGACGATCACCGTCCGCACGGAGCGCAGCATTTCGCGCGACCGCGCGGCGGTCAGCAGAATGAACAGCGACTCGGGCGTCGTAACCAGGATATGGGGCGCTTCCTTGCGCATGCGCTGACGGTCCGCGGCCGAGGTGTCGCCCGTGCGGACGGCGGTGGTGATGGGGGCGAGCGGAACGCCGCGCAGCGCTGCGAGTTCGGCAATCTCGGCCAGTGGCGCTTCCAGATTCCGCCGCACATCGTTCGAGAGCGCTTTCAATGGCGAAATGTAGACGACCTGAGTCTCCGCGGGGAGAGCGTTGTCGCGCGCGGCGCGCACCAGACGGTCGAGACAGATCAGGAAAGCCGCCAGCGTTTTGCCGGAACCCGTTGGCGCGGAGATCAGTACGTTCCCGCCGGTTCGGATCTCGCGCCAGCCTTCCATCTGGGGCTCCGTTGGATGGCCGAAGCGGTCGGCAAACCATTCGGCGACGAGCGGATCGAAGTGCGACAACGGCATATCGAATGGCCTTTCTCAATTATCGCTTGCGGGTCGGGTTGGTTAACCTGCGGCGGATTGGCAATCCTAACCGTTAGTGCGATACAGGCTCAGTGAATCGTACTGGCGCCTTCAACTCCGAACGATTCCAGCGGAACATTGCGATTCACGTGATTGTCCAGATTGATGACGTAGGTTTCCGGCGCATCGGTCAGCACCGGCGAATGTGTGGCGCAGATGATGCGGAAGCCGCGCTTTTCGACGAGTTCCATCAGCATCTTCAAAATGCGGCGCTGGTTGGAAACCGAGAGAGCCATCTCGGGTTCGTCGAGCAGCAGAGTGGTACCGGATTCGAGCGAAGGGAAATTCTGCTGGAACATGGCCAGCATGACCTGCCCGTGGCTCGCCAGTTGCAGAAACTCCACCATATCCGGCTGATCCTTGAACAACTCCACCTGCATCCGCGGATTATGCTGCTCGGCGTCGAATAGAAAAACTTTGCCCTTCTTCACGCCGCCGCGATCGAGCTTGTAAACGTAACCCTCCGCCGTCTCGCCGCGGAGAGCGTAATGAATCGAATGCAACAAGGTCGATTTCCCCGAGCCGTTCTCGCCTGTCAGCATCACCAGCGGATGCGACAGATCCACGATCATCGGCATATGAAAGTTGAGGTTCGCGAAGACCGGATGCGCAAGGATCTTGAGGAACATCGACCTCTTCAGGATATCAATCGGGTATCAATCCCGAGCGCACGAGCAGCGCTTCGGGGTCGGGATCGCGACCCATGAACCTGCGGTAGAGTTCGGCCGGATCGTCGCTGTCCCCCTTCGAAAGAATCTGTTCCCGGAACGCCGCGCCCACTTCAGGACTGAAAATGCCTTCGTCCCGAAAGCGTGTGAACGCATCCGCGTCGAGGACCTCCGCCCATTTGTAGGAGTAGTAGCCGGCCCCGTATCCCACCGGGCTGGCGAACAGATGCGTGAAGCCGGCGATCATGGCGTAATTCGCGGGAAACTTCGCCGCCGAAAACGGCTGCATAATCGCGCGGGCGTATTCGAGCACGTCGCCATCGAGCGCCGGGTCGTATTCGCGATGCAGCTTGAGATCGACATATCCGAACGAAAGCTGGCGCATCTGCGCATTCGCGCCACGGTAGGTGCGCGCTCGCACCATCTTCTGAAACAGATCCTCGGGAATCGTCTCGCCGGTCTGGTAGTGCCGCGCGAAGAGATCGAGCGCTCCACGTTCCCAGCACCAGTTTTCCATGATCTGACTGGGCAACTCGACGAAATCCCACGCAACCGATGTCCCCGCGAGACTGCGCACCTCCACTCGGCTCAACACGTGATGCAGCAGATGCCCGAACTCGTGAAAGATCGTCTCGACCTCGCGATGCGTCAGCAGCGCCGGCTTTTCACCGATCGGCGGAGTCAGATTGCCGCAGATGCAGCCAAGGTGCGGCTCGAAGCGATTCGGGGCGTCCACGCCGGTGATGAAGGCTTCCATCCACGCGCCGTCCCGCTTGGATTCGCGCGGGAACCAGTCTGCGTAAAAAGCGCCCAGCAGCAAACCGTCGCGATCGTGTACTTCGTAATAGCGGACGTCGGGATGCCACACGGGGACGCCGTCGCGCTGTTGAACCTTGATGCCGTAAAGGCGCTCGACAATGGAAAACATCCCCGACACCACACGCTCGGCCGGGAAGTACGGGCGCAGCTCGCTCTTCGTCGAAATCGTACAAGGCGCGGCGTTGTTTCTCGGCCCAATACCCTACGTCCCACGGTTCCAGCTTCTGCCCGGCGAAGACCTCCAGCGCGGCATTTTCCCTGGCAAAAAAAGGATCCGTTTTCGCTTTCAGATCTTCGAGAAATTTCATCGCCTGCTCGCCTTTGTGGGCCATGCGATCGTGCAGTACGAAATCGGCAAAATCGGGGAAGCCGAGCAACCTGGCTTTTTCCCGGCGCAATTCCAGAATGCGCGCCAGCAGCGGCCGGTTGTCCCGCTCCGGCTCGGTTGCGCGCGTGGCATAGGCGCGGTACATCTTCTCGCGGATCTCGCGGTCGTCGAGATAAGTCAGGACAGGCACGTAGCTCGGCGCCTGGAGCGTGAAGCGCCATCCTTCAACCTTCTTCGACGCGGCGCTCTGCCTTGCCGCATCGATGGCGCTGGGAGGGAGCCCGGCCAGCTTCGCTTCATCGCTGACGATCAATTCAAATGCGTTGGTGGAATCCAGAACATTCTCGGAAAATTTCGTCGTGACCTTCGTGAGTTCGACATCGATCTCGGCCATGCGCGCTTTGCCCGCGGCATCCAGTTCCGCGCCATGCCGCTTGAAGGAGTCCAGCGTCTTCGTGAGAAAACGCAGTCGCGTCGAACGCAGCGACTTTGCCTCATCGGTCGCGGCGTAACTCTGCAGCTGCTTCCATAGCCCTTCATTCAAAGGAATCTGCGAATAGAAGGCGCTGGCTTGCGGTTCCACCACATTCCACGCGGCGCGCAGCTCCGGCGTGGTCGCGACCGATTCCAGATGCCGGACCACTCCCAGCGCATAATCCAGATTTTCAGTGGAATTCTCCAGCGCGAGCATCGTGTTGTCGAAGGATCGGGGCGAGGTGTCTTTGGCGACCTCGTCGATATGCGTCTGCGCCTGTTTCAGCAGTTCCTGGATGCCAGGCTCCACGTGCTCCGGGCGAACCTGATCGAAAGGAATGTGAAAGGTGACGGAGAGGAGCGGGTTCTCGGACATGGCAAGGTATACGTTATCAGCGTAACAGGCGGCTATACTCAAACTTGCGGCTTTTTCCGTTGTTTTTCGCACTTGTCCTGCAACTCGGGGCAGGTGTGTCACCCGAGTTCGCCGCCCGCCGAGCCAGTCTGCGCCAGTCGATTCCGGACGGGGTTCTCGTGCTGTTCGGCAATAAAGAAAGCGACGATCTGCACGATCCGTTTTTTCAGCAGACGGACTTTTACTATCTCACCGGATGGGAAGAACCGGGTGCCATTCTGATCCTGACACCGGAGCCGGCAAAGGATTCTCCGGGCTATGAGCGACTTTCCGCGGCCCCGCGCGAAATCCTTTTCCTGCCACAGCGGAATCCCGGCGAAGAGAAATGGACGGGCCGCAAACTGGGGCCGGACGACAGCCAGTCGCCGGCGATCACCGGGGTCGCCACGATCATGCCGGCCACACGATTTGAGTCGGAACTGCGTGCGCTGCTCGATCTGTACCCGAATCTGTATGCCCTCGATTCCGCGTCCGCGCCCCTGGCGAAGCTGGCGCCCCTCCGCGGCATCCTCGACGCGCGCCTGCTCATCGCGCGTCTTCGAATGGAAAAATCGCCGGCTGAAATCGAAGCTGTTCAGAGGTCCACGGATGCTTCGATTGACGCGCATCGCGCCGCATGGAAGACCATCAGGCCCGGCGAATACGAATACCAGGTCGCCGCGTTGATGGTCGAAACCTGGATGAATGAAGGCTGTCGCAGGAGCGCCTATGCGCCGATCGTAGGGTCCGGACCGAACTCGGTTACGTTGCATTATTCCCGCAATTCGCGCCGCATGGACGCAGGCGATGTGGCGGTCATCGATGTCGCCGCCGAATGCAATAACTACGCGAGCGATATTACGCGGACGATTCCGGTGAGCGGGAAATTCACCCCTCGCCAGCGCGAGATATACGATGTCGTACTGGGAGCGCAGCGCGCGGCCATCGCCGCCGTAAAGCCCGGGATGACTTTTGGAAGAACATCGGCCGACGGTTTATACAGGATCGCCTGGGACTATATCAATACACATGGGCACGACCTGCACGGGCAGCCATTGGGCCAGTACTTCAACCACGG
>CAWBIS010000104.1:0-14248 GCA_963788485.1 Terriglobia bacterium | reverse complement strand
TTTCCGCGCTTGTCGCCTGCATGCTTGCGTGGGCTCCCATGCTTTACCCGGCGCAGGGCGAGGTCGCACCGTCGTCTGGAAATGCACCAGCACCTACGAGGACTGCCGCTCCAGGGGAACAGCCCGGTGCGGTTGCGCCGACCGCGACGGCTGCTCCCGCCACGCAGACGCTTTCGGTGGCTGAGACTCCTGCGGCTACCGGGTCCAGGCCGCCCGCGAACGCGAAAGGGAACCAGGGCCGCTACGTTATCGGGCCGCTGGACGTTGTCGTGGTCAAGGTGTGGAATCAACCCCAGCTTTCCGGAGCTGTGAATGTAGGCCCCGACGGTATGATTTCGCTCCAGCTCATCGGGGAAGTAAAAGCCGACGGGTTGACCGCGTTGCAGCTCGGGGATGCGATTCAGGCGCGTCTCAAGGATTGCTGTCTGAACAATCCCCAGGTCGATGTGACCATTGGCAAGATCAACAGCAAGAAGTATTACGTTTATGGCGGTGTGCTGAAGGGCGGCGAGTTTCCTCTCGATGAGAAAATCACGATCATGGATGCGCTGTCCCTGGTCGGAGGCTTCAAGGACTTCGCCAAGCCCAACAAGATCACCATTACACGCGGGAACCAGACTTTCCATTTCAATTACAAAGACTTCATCAAGGGCAAGAACCTGGATAAGAACGCGAATATCGAACTCCAGAACGGAGATCGGATTAACGTTCCGGAGTAATCGGAGGAGGTTTGAATGACAGCCACAGCTTCGTCAGGATATGTAGCCATTTCGCGGCGAACTCTGGATCTGGAAGATTATATCGACGTCGCGCGGAGGCACGCCGCGTGGATTCTGGGGCCGGTTTTCGCCGGGCTGGTCGTTTCGACGGTCGTGGCGTTCCTGATGCAGAACACCTATGTTTCGGTGGCGACGCTCGAGATCACGCCCAAGCAGATCTCCGACAGCATCGTGAAAACCACGATCAGCCAGGAACTGACCGACCGGATCAATCAGATGCAGCAGGAGATTCTGAGCCGCACCAGTCTCTCGAGCATCATCACCGATCCGCGCCTCGACCTTTATAAATCCGAACGCGCCAATCAGCCGCTCGAAGACGTGATCGAAACGATGCGCAACCGCGACATCCGGATCAGCATCGATTCGGTTCCGGGTGAACGCCGCGCATCCGCATTTTCGATCTCTTTCTCCTATCCCGACCGGGTCAAAGCTCACGACACCGTGCAGACTCTGATCACGAAGTTCGAGGAAGCCAATCTGACGGCACAGCGTAACCAGCAGCAGATGGTCGGTTCGTTCGTGCATGACGAGCTGTCGGAAGCGAAAGCGAAGCTCGACCAGCTGGAAGAAGCGCTCACCAAGTTTCGCTCCGAAAACGCGGGGAAACTGCCCGAGCAGGAAGGCCTGAACATGGCGCAGATGACGTCGCTCGAACAGCGGCTGGCGTCGATCAGCGATTCGCTGAACCGGTCTGCCCAGGACCGGGTGCAACTGGAGGCGCGCCTCGCCCAACTGCAGGAGCAGATGACGCTGGCCGACTCGCTCGATAAGGAACTGGATGTGTCGGCCCCGTCTCTTCGCCAGAATGAGCGCCTGCTCGATTTGAACAAGCGGATCACGGAGACCGAATCCCAGCTGGCGCAGCTTCGCCAGACCTACAAAGCGAATTTCCCCGATATACGCGACGCGGAAGCGCGGCTCGATGTAATGCGCAAGGAACGCGACGATCTGCAGAAGCAGCAGGAAGCCGATCTGGCCAAACCGCAGACCGCTCCCAAAAAAGTCACCAATTTCAAACGCGCCGAAGCGGTCAGTAATCTCGAGGGCCAGATCAACGCCACTCGGGCGTTGATGAAAACCAACGACATGCAGGTCACCAGCGCGCGCAAGGAACAGCAGGATGCGACCAAGGCGCTGGAGGCCTACGAGAGCCGCCTCGCTGCGACATCCGGGATTGAAGCGAAATATATCGACTTGAAACACGAGGCCGACGAAGCGCGCGAAAAATACCAGGTTCTTCAGACCAAGCAGCAACTGGCGGAGCAGAACAACGAACTTCTGCAAAGAAAGGCCGGCGAGAATCTGGACGTTCTCGACCCGGCGTCGTTGCCGACTCAGCCGGCGAAACCGAACCGCTGGGAAATCGTCGGCGGCGGAACCGCCGTGGCGTTCATTCTGGGCCTCGCTCTGGCTGGTTTGCAGGAAGCGAAGGACACCTCGCTCAAGAATCTGAAAGACGTCCGCGCGTACACCAACCTGCCGGTGTTGAGCAGCATCCCGCTGCTCGAAAATACCATGCTCGTCCGGCGCAAACGAAGGCTTGCGTACCTCGCATGGTCGGCCGCCGTGATCATCGGGATTCTGGCGGTGAGCGCGTCCCTTTACTACTATTACAGCGGTTTAAACAAATGAAAACCTTTCGGCTGATACAGGGTGGTCACTCATGAGCCGTGTGCACGACGCGTTGCGCCGGGCCGAGCAGCTGCTTGAGGCTACCGGCAATATCGACGACAGTGTGGACGCCGATCCGCTGTCGCTGGTTGTGCCCGACGAGGCCGGCCTGCCGCAATCCGCGGCGCCCATCGAATTACCACGCGCCGTCCACGCGAATGGCCTCGCCCGGGGCGAGCAAAAACCTCTCGATGTCGACTGGCGCAATTTTCTGGTTCGCTGCAAGAGCATCCCTTTCCATCCGGCGCCGGAAACGCACCTGATTGACGTCGATCGCCCGCATGAAGTGCCGGCCGAGGAATTTCGCAGCCTGCGCACGCGCCTGAATCACCTGCAGAGCCAGCAGGATCTGCACTTGATCGTGGTGACGAGCGCTTCGCCCGCCGAAGGCAAGACTTTCACCGCGGTGAATCTAGCCCTGGCGCAGTCGCAGCTCGAAACCCCGGTCCTGCTGGCCGATCTCGATCTCCGCCGCCCCGTGATTCACAACCTGTTCCAGTCGGATCGGGCGCCGGGATTTTCGGATTTTATTCTGGGCGAGAAGCCCCTGGAAGAGTGCATTCGCCGGGTCGAGGGCACCAACCTTTACTTCCTGCCCGCCGGGTCGCAGGTCAAGAATCCGCTCGAGCTTCTCAATATGCGCCATGTAAAGCATACGCTCGAAGGGCTGCGGAAAGTCTTCAACTGGGTCATCCTCGACACGCCGCCGCTGTTATTTTCGGCTGACGCCAACCTGCTCTCCACGCTGACCGACGGTACCCTGATAGTCGTCAGGATCGGGTCGACGACCTACGATAACGTGATTCGCGCCATGCAGACCTTGTGCGAAAACAACGTCCTCGGTATTGTCGCGAACGGCGCTCGCGCCGGCGAACTCTACAGCAAATACACGTATTACTACTCAAAGCAGGACGAAGAGTAGATCAGGTCCGCTCGAGCGCCTGTTTTACGTGCGCGACGTGGTGATCGGAATGCCACGCATAAAGCGCCAGCGTCTGTTCCAGCTTCTGCGTCCATCCGTATTCCGGGTGGACGAAGCTTCGCTGCCAGTCCGCGTTCGATAATCCCCTCATCAGAACCACCCAGCGCCGATGCAGGTAATCGAGCAAAGAAAGCGACACCTCGATCGGCGTTTCAAACGCGTCGTGCAGGCGAGCCCACGCCGTTTCGTCGTATGGCTTGATCGTGGGGCTGCCTTCCGTCAACGCCAGCTTGAACCGGATGTAGGCGTTCATGTGGCTGTCGGGAACGTGATGAACGACCTGGCGAATGGTCCAGCCGCCTTCGCGGTACGGGGTGTCGAGTTGCGCATCGGAAAGCCCATCGACGGCTGCGCGCAGGCGCGCCGGAGCCGACGCAATCGTATCGATCCAGCGGGAGCGTTCGTCGGCTGAAACGGAATCGGGCGCGTGGAATTGTCCAATCGGAAATCTCGGGTCGTGCGGGGTCATATGCATTCGCCCCGGATCAGGTCCGCATAGCTTTCGCGGTCGCGAATGACGCGCCACCCGCTGCCATCGACAAGAACTTCCGCCGCGCGCGGACGCGAGTTGTAATTGGAAGCCTGGACGAAGCCGTAAGCCCCGGCTGAGGCGACCGCCAGATATTCGCCCGGCTGCACGTCGGCAAGTTCGCGGTCGCGCGCCAGGAAGTCGCCGGTTTCGCAGATCGGCCCGACTACGTCGGCCACGATCGTCGGGGATTGCGGTTTACGCAGCGGCAGAATATCGTGATGCGAACGGTAGAGCGACGGGCGGATCAGATCGTTCATGGCCGCATCGACCACCACAAACTCCTTCGACGGGGTCTTCTTGCGATAGAGGACGCGCGTCAGAATCACTCCCGCCGGTCCCACGATGGAACGCCCGGGCTCGACCAGCACGGTCAAACCGTCGCGCCCGATGCGTCCCCGCAATTGCCGGATGAACTCGCGGATGCCCGGCGCGCGGTCCGCCGCCTGGTAAGCAATGCCGAGGCCCCCGCCAAGATCCACGTGGTCGATTTCGTGACCCTCGGACTGTAATCGCTCGATGAGCGCCAGAACCTTCCCGGCGGCTTCGAGAATAGGCGAGACATCGAGAATCTGTGAGCCGATATGGCAGCTCACCCCTGCCGCGCGCAGGTTTTTGAAGGAGCGCGAACGGCGATAAAGATCCTCGGCGGCGGAGATGTCGACGCCGAATTTGTGATCGCGCAAGCCAGTGCTGATGTAGGGATGAGTCGCGGCATCCACGTCGGGGTTGACGCGCAGCGAAAAGCGCGCGGTAACGCCCAGTTTCTCCGCGATAACATCGATCTCGGCGAGTTCCGCCTCCGACTCGCAGTTGAAGTTCGAGATTCCGTTGGCAAGCGCGAGCTGTATCTCCGGGGCCGTCTTGCCTACGCCGGAGAAGACCACGCGCGCCGGATCGCCTCCGGCCTGCAGCACGCGGTAGAGTTCGCCGCCCGAGACGATGTCGAAACCGGCGCCCGCGCGCGCCAGCAATGAGAGCACGGCCAGCGTGGAGTTCGCTTTCACGGCGTAACAGATCATGTGCGGCACGTCGCCGAACGCATCGTCGTAGGCTTCGTAAGCGTCCAGAATGGAGCGCGAAGAGTAGACATAGCACGGCGTTCGCGCCGAACGGGCGATTTCGTCGAGATCCGTCTGTTCGCAATGCAGCTTGCCGTCGATATACTCAAACATCCCGTGCTCCAGCCGTCCTGCGAATCATTGGGCCACCTCCCCGACACGCATCACCAGCAGCGTCTGGTCGTCGAAGCGTTCCGTGTTGAATCGATCCAGGTCGGCGAAAATCTCGTTGACGATCTGTTTCGGCTCCAGATTGCAGCAGCGGCGCACCACGTCCGCGAGCCGGCCGCGGCCGTACTCTTCCCCCGCAGGGCTGAGATGATCGGAGACACCATCGGAGAACAGGATCACCAGATCCTCCGGCCGTGCCTGAAACACCACCTCATCGTACTCGCGGTCCGGCAGCAGCCCCAGCGGAACTCCCTCGACTTCGACCTTGAAGATGTTGCCCTTGCGGCAAATCATGGGCGGAGAGCCGCCGGCGTTCGACATGGTGAACGACTGGGAGTGCGCGTGCCAGAGGATGATCAACAGGGTCACGTAGCGGCCCTCCACAATGCGCTGCGTAAGCGCGTCGTTCAGCGCCTTCATCAGTTCCGCCGGACTGCGGCGGCGCGGCGCGAGTGAGCGCATACGGCCGTTGACCATGGCGCCGTAGAGCGCCGCAGCCGCTCCTTTACCGCTCGAATCGCCGAACGCGATGGCGAAATGCGAATTGGTGTGCTCAAAAAAATCGTACAAATCGCCCGAGATTTCGCGTGCCGGCCGCAGTCCGATCGCAATATCGAGGCCTTCCACCGGGGGCGCTTCCGATGGCAGCAGCACCGTCTGCAGTTCGAAGGCGGCTTTGAGATCTTCCTGCATGCGCCGCTCACGCTCGCCGATCTCGTTGTAAAGCCGCGCATTTTCCACGGCGATGGACACGGACGGCGCCAATAGCGCCAGCGTGCGCGCGTGCTCTTCGGTGAAGTATCCGATCCGCTCACTCTCGAGGTTCAGCACGCCGATGACATGATCCTGCACCACCAGCGGCACGGCGATTTCCGACCGGATGCCTGGATGCGACGCAATGTAGCGCGGATCGGCGGTAGTATCGTGGACTCGAACCACTTCGCGAGACGTCGCCGCCGCGCCCGTGATTCCCTTGCCGATCGGAATGTTGTCCAGATTGACCCGCTGGTCGTAGCGGATGCTGAAACGATGGCGCAGCAGATGTTGCACGGAATCAACCAGGAGAATACTGAAAGCGTCGTAGTTGATCAGTCCGCGAACGCTGGAGGCGACTTTGCTCAGCAACTCATCCAGATCGAGAATCGAGGCAAACTCGTTCGAAATGCGCGAAAGCGTTCGAATAGTTCGATATTGCCGCTCGGCCCGCCGGTAGAGTTGCGCGTTATCGATGGCCGCCGCCACCCGGCCCGCAATCAGGCTCAGCATGGCGCGATCGTAGTCCTTGAATGCGCCCGTGCGCGTCGCCTGCACGTCGATCACCCCCACCAGCCGATGGCGGGCGATCATGGGCACGGCGAGTTCGCTGCGCACCACATCGGATGCGCTCAAGTAACGCTCGTCGCTCTTGACATCCGCCACCAGCACGGGCTGGCGGGTCAACGCCGAGGTTCCGACAATCCCGTCCCCCAGCGCAAGCGAAAGGTTGCGTATCAATTCCTCGCGATGTCCCACGGCATAGCGGATGCGGAGATCTTTGCGCTTCTCGTTGAACAACAGGATGGCGAAAAGATCGTAGGGTATGACGCGGCGGACGATATCCCCGACGTTCGCCAGCAACTCTTCCAGTTCGAGGGTCTCGGAGGTAAGCGTCGCCACCTCGAGCAGAAAGTCGAGCAGTTCGCTGCGTTCGCGGAACCGTACGGCCGGTTTGCGAGGCACAACCATTTCAGGTTTCTTTGTCCGTTTCCTGCATGATGCGGACGCTTGCGCTGGCGCCGATGCGGTTCGCCCCCGCGGCAACCATGGAACTGAGGTCCGCCAGCGTGCGGATGCCTCCGGACGCCTTCACGCCCATGGACGTTCCGACTGCACGGCGCATAAGCGCCACATCGCCGGTGGTAGCGCCCGCTTTGCTGAATCCGGTTGAGGTCTTGACAAAATCCGCCCCGCAGTCCTGCGCCAGACGGCAGGCCAGCACCTTCTGGGCATCGTCCAGAAGCGCCGTTTCGAGGATTACCTTGACGATCGCGCCATTGCCGTGGCTCGCCATCACCACTCCCTGAATATCCAGCTTCACCAGGTCGCGCTCGCCCCCGCGCAGCGCGCCAATATTGATGACCATATCGATTTCCTGTGCGCCATCGCGGAGCGCTCCCATGGTCTCGGCGACCTTGGCCGTCGCTTGCGTCGCCCCGAGCGGAAATCCTGCGACGGTGCAGACCTTGACCGGCGATCCACGCAACTCCGTGGCGACCAGCTTCGCCCAGAACGGATTCACGCAGACACTCGCAAATTCGAACTCCAGGGCCTCGCTGCAAACGCGGCGAATCTCATCCCGAACCGCCTCGGGCTTCAGTATGGTGTGGTCGATCAGACGCGCGACTGAGCGGTCGAAGTTCATCTATCCGGGAAAAGACTACCGTAGCACAGGAGGCTGACTTCCGAGCCGGTTTTCAGGCCGAAAGCGGGCTGGTGCAGAAGGCGCAACGCTTCGCCCCGATGGCAATCTCGCTCAGGCATTCGGGACATTTCTTTGTGGTCGGATCCGGCGGAGGTTCCTTGCGGGAGCGCGAGATAAGGGCGTTCATCGGCAGGACCACCATGTAATAGACAGCCGTGGCGATGATCAGGAAGGAGACGATCGCATTGATGAAGTCCCCCACCGGAAATTTGCTGTTGTTGACGGTGAACTGAATCGCGGAAAAGTCCGGCTTGCCCGCGACCGCGGCGATGAGTGGCGTTAGCAGATCTTTGGTAAACGCGGTCACCACTCCGCCGAAGGCCGCGCCTACGACCACACCTACCGCGAGGTCGACTACGTTTCCACGTAATAAAAATTGTTTAAAGCCGCCCGCCATGGCTCCTCCTTGAACTAACTATCTACTATGCCAGAAGGCTATCGATCTGGCGGAGATGATTCAGATCGTGACCCGCCATGGTTTCCACTACCGTTTGCAGCGTCATGTCACCCCGTTCCGGATGACTCAGCGTCTTTGTGAACAATTCCGGTTTCACCCCCGCGATCAACGCGAGGTTCCACTGGCGCACGGCAGTGAAAACGGCCAGCGCGGCGGGGACTTCATATTCCGGGTAACTGGCGGCCCAGCGATCCTGATCGAACGGCTGAATGACGTGGTGATCCTCCGCCAGCGCCTGACGCAGGCGGAAAGCGAATACCACTTCGCAATCCCCCAGATGGCAGAGGATGTCGCGAACGCTCCACTTGCCGGGCGCCGGAATGCGATTCAATCGATCGGGTTGGTGCGCGTGAACGATCTGCTCCAGCCGTGGCGCGGTAGCCCGGATGACGGGAAGGGGATCTCCATCACCGAGAAACGACGCGTATGGGTTCATCATTTCATCATTCTGCTATAGCATGATGACGCCCTGCCGGATACCGGCGCCAATCGCTTCGGCCCGGCTGCCGGCCCCCAGTTTGCCAAGCAGCGCGGAGACGTGAAATTTGACTGTGTGTTCCGAAATTCCCAGCCGCCATGCGATCTCCTTGTTCGCGAGGCCCTCGGCAATCATGCGCAGCACTTCGGTCTCGCGTGCGGTGAGGGTTGACGAGATCCGGGTTGCGGCTGGGGAGTCGAGGTGCAGCGGCGAGAAAACGCCCAGACCCGCCGCGGCGGCCTGCAGGGCTATTTCAATCTGATTCGCCGATGCGTCCGGCGGAAGCACGCCGTGCGCGCCGGCGCGAATCAGTTCGAGCGACGCGCTGGAGCTGAGGAGAATGGTGTTCTGCCCGTGCAACGAACGTAAGGCCGCCGCGTCTTCGTCGGGCGCGATCTGCCAGAGAATCGCATCGGGATGCAATTCGATGGCGCGCCCGACGATTTCCGGGGCGCTGGTGGCACCAGCGACAGTACACTCCGTCATTTCCTCCACCATGGATTTCAGTCCCGCGCGACTGACGGGCGAAGACGCAGCGACCAGAACGGAAATCACGCCGCCCTCGCGTGCCTCGAAGATTCGAGCAGGAAACGGTTCACTTCATGCGCCGGGATCGCCAGACCGATACCGTGGAAAATCATTGTGTTGATCCCGATAACCTGTCCCGCGGCATTGGCCAGGATTCCTCCGGAATTTCCAGGCGCGAGACGGATGTCGGCCTCGATCCACTTTTCACCTGCGGCGTGGATCATGCCGATGGCGACAGCGCCGGTGATTCCGAGTTGGTGGCCGATGGCGACGACGATCTCACCGCTGCGTATCGAACGAGAGTCGCCAATGATGGCCGGCTCCAGATGCACGGAGGTCTCAAGCAGCGCCAGGTCCCGTTCGCGATCGTGCTTGACGATGCGGGCGGCACTACGCCGTCCCGTGGCGTCGATAATTTCCAGATTTCTGCTGCGCGCGACGTGAGCGTTCGTCACGATGAGTCCGTTTGCGCTCCACGCGACGCCCGCTCCACCGCCCCGGCCATTCAACACCTGCAGGGTAGAGCGGCGCAATCTTTCGATCAGTTGTTCGCAGCCGGCCATGGTCACCTCTCGGCTGGAACGATTCCGACGGTGATTTTCGATCCGCCGCGCAGTATTTCCGCGGCGACGGTTTTACCCACCTGCTCGCCGCCGAGGTGCGCCTGCACGTCGTCGGTATCCTTCACCGCTTCGCCATCGAGCTTCAGCAGGATGTCCCCCACAATCACGCCTGCTTTCAGCGCGGCCCCATTCGGATCGAGCGAGAGAACGATTAATCCATGAACTCCATCCGGCAGTCGTACCGGATGCAGACCGACCCCGAGAAACCCACGGCGGATGTGCCCACGCGAAAGCAGTTCATCGGTAACCCGCGTGACCGTCGATGCAGGTATGGTGATTCCGGTACCACGAGTAAGACCGGTGGTGTTGATGCCGATCACCCGGCCTTCGGCATCCACCAGCGCCCCTCCGGAAAAGCCGATATAGATGTTCACGTCGGGGCGAATGAATTGTTCCATCTGTCCTCCACGCCACGTGCGCCATGGACCCGACAACGCGCTAACGACACCGAAGCTGACGCTGGCGCCCTCGCGGCCGCGTCTCCCCAAAGCCAGGACAAAATGACCTGGCTTAATGGATGCATCGGGAACGGTTTTCGCGCCAGTGCCGCTCACTTCGGCGAGACGGAGGACGGCCAGATCGGTGCCCGCATCGCGTCCCGCGAGCGTCGCCGGAACGCTGCGCCCGTCGGGCAGCGTGATTGTCAGATCTTCGTCGCGTTTGAGGGTGTGATCGGTGGTAACGACAACATCCGGCCGCCAGAGAACGCCGCTTGAGGGAACGTGCGGCCTGCCATGCACGGCGACCACCGCCTGTTCGCCTACTGCGACCGCCTGGGCCAGTTGATTGGAAAGTTCGAGAAGAGAATTTGCCGATTCCATGCTTTCAGCATGGCTCCGGGGCGGCCTGGCGCGCATCCGCCGTTCGGGCAGGAAGAACGGTCAGGCGGCCAACATGCCGCGGACTCGTTCCTCGACTCGGGCGCGGACTTTATCCTCGCCCACGAATTTGTTGACGAGCGGCGGCAGTTCGCACTGGACCGTAACGTTGACGTCGTCCACGGCAACGGTCCCCGATATCGGCACGGAGATGAATCCAACCTTTGCGGTGACCGAGAAACTCATGACCCTTCCGTTCCAGCTCTTCGTCTGTTTGGTCAGTTGGACCGCCGATCCGCCGGATCCCTCGAACAGAGTGGTAGCGGAACGATCGATCGAGGCGATGGCCTTTTCAGGGGTGGTGTTGTGGGGAACGATGACCGTCATGCGTTATTCCTTTTGAGCTGCCCGCAGGCGGCAAAGATATCAAGCCCGCGCGGTTTCCGGATGAAGCAGGGAAGCGCGCGGCGCACGATCTCCTGAAATGCGGCGACGCGTTCGGGCGCAGGAGTCTCGTAGGGAATACCAGGGCCGGGATTCAATGCGATCAGATTCACTTTACAGTTCAGGTTAGCCAGCAATTTCACCACCCGGCGCGCGTCGGCGTCGGTATCGTTCACGCCGCCCAGCAGGACATACTCGAAAGTCAGCTTCTCCCAGGCCCGCAAGGGATATGCTCTGCACGCGTTCATCAGATCCCGGAGATGCCATTTGCGGGTGATCGGCATCAACTGCTGCCGCGATTCCTCGGTGGACGCGTTGAGTGAGATCGCCAGCTTCGGCCGCACTTCGGCTTTCCCCAGCTCTTCGATCTTCGGAATGATGCCCGAGGTCGAGACCGTAATTCTGCGTTCGCTCATCCCGAAGGCTTCGGGATCGCACAGAATGCGCGTAGCTTTGAGGACATTGGGCAGATTCAGCAGAGGCTCGCCCATGCCCATCATGACAATGTTGAAGCGCTTGTTTTCCGCGAGCAGGCGATTATCGCGGGCCACGAACAAAACCTGGCCCACGATCTCGCCGGCCGTCAACGATCGTTCCAGACCCATAAGCGCCGTCATGCAGAATTTGCAGTCGACCGGGCATCCGACCTGGCTCGATATGCAGACGGTGTCGCGGTCGTCTTCCGGCATCAGGACCGTCTCAACCGTGCGCCCGTCATTGAGCTTGAGCAGGTAGCGCCGGGTGCCGTCGACCGATTCGTACCGGCGATCCAGCTCCGGCAGGCCCAGCTCAGCGTGGGCAGCCAACTCCTCCCGCACGCGAGCGGGCAGCGTCGAAATCTGGACGAGATCGCCTACCTTCTGCCGGTAAATCGCGCGGTAAACCTGTGCGGCCCGGTACGCTGGCTCGCTTGCGGGAAGGAGTTGCCGCAGATCCATAAGTTCCATTCCTACAAGGGCTTGCGGCATTTTCTCCAGTTTAACACGGACTTTTCGCGCGGGAACGCGAATACAAAAATGGTATAAATAAGGAGGTTCACCAAGTTGTCATCCCTCCCCAGTGCAATCGAGATCGCCGCCGAGCCTTCCGTCGCGCAGGCATCCTGCAACGTCGAACGCGACATCCTGACCACCACGATGGCCAACGGCATCAAGGTCATCACCGAAGCCATGCCGCACGTGCGTTCGGTATCGGTCGGCGTATGGATCTCGAGTGGTTCGCGGCGGGAAACCGCGGAACAGAACGGCATTTCGCACTTCATCGAGCACATGTTGTTCAAAGGCACCACGAGCCGTTCGGCCGAAGCCATTGCACGCTCGGTGGATTCAATCGGTGGAAACCTCGACGCGTTCACGGCGAAAGAGATGGTTTGCTTCAACACCAAGGTGCTGGACGAGCATCTGCCGGTCGCGATGGATGTGTTGAGCGACCTGGTGCTCAATCCGGCCTTCCGGGAAGAAGACATCGAGAAGGAAAAAGGCGTCATTCTTGAAGAGATCAAGATGGACGCGGATAGCCCCGATTACCTGGTCCACGAGATTTTTTCGGCGAACTTCTGGAAGGATCATTCGCTGGGCAAGCCGATTCTGGGAACTCGCGAGACGGTCAAGCGATTTAATGAGGCCGTCGTGCGGGATTACTACCAGGGCGTCTATACTCCCGCCAATCTGTTGATTACGGCGGCAGGCAATCTGACACATGAACGGCTGGTCAATCTGGCGCGCGAGCGATTCGAATCATTGGCCCTGCGGGCGCCCGAACCTCCGCAGCCTCCTCCGGCGACGCATGCGCGGGTTTCGCTGAAATCGAAGAAGGATCTCGAACAGGTACACGTGTGCCTGGGCGTGCCATCTTATCCGATTCCGCATAAGGACCGTTTCGCCTGTTATGTGCTGAACACGATGCTCGGCGGCGGTATGAGCTCGCGTCTCTTCCAGAACATTCGGGAGCGACAGGGACTGGCCTATGCTGTGTTTTCGGAACTCAATCCTTACAGCGACACCGGATGCCTCTCGGTCTATGCGGGCACTTCGCTCGAATCGGCGAAGCAGGTGGTCGAGTCGGTACTGAAGGAATTCAAGGATTTGAAGCAGCAATACGAAACTGAACCAGTAAAAGGACACAAAAAAAATAACGTATTGCTCTTAGATGATATTTCTGCTTCACTCATAGTGGCAAATTTTTGCTTAAGCACTTGCATGGCCTGCAAACGCTTCTCAGGAGGGCACACTATTTATAATGAATTTAGAAATATAGACAGATAGGTACTTTCCAACTTGTTCGGCATTTCCCAATTCTGCTACCGCAGCAAACTTAATCATCTTTTTATTTAGTTTAATTGGATATAGTTTATGAAATTTAATAACTGGTATTTTGTAAAGCCACTTTTTCCAGCCTGGATCTGACCTTTAACAGCCCTATCAAATTGCGACTTAAAAATAGTTAAAAATGATTTAACCTGTTCACTATGCCGCCGCGCTCGCCGGTCCGTGGATCCCCACGAAAACTCTCCCTAGTATTTCGAAAAAGTTGCCGTCAATTCAAACTTCACCAGCCCTCAAAACCTTCATCCGCCCCTCCGCCGGAAGCGCAGCCACTTTCCCCGCCGTCTACTACAGCGCCGACCAAGCTGAAATCATCGTCTTCGACGGCGCGCCCAATGGCTCCCCATCGCCGGAACCCAACTCTCCTACGCCGGCAACACCGACAGCACCATCTTCAAATACGCTCTCCACCGGCGCACTCTACTCCCTCTCGCCTCCGGCCGCTGGTTCTCCGCCGCCACCACTCTCGGCCCGTGGACCTACGCCACAGAAAGTCTCCCCGCTGACTTCACCAACTCCCGCCCAATAGCCCCGCCGGAAACTCTCGCCTCCGTCCCCTAAAAACCCCTGGAAGCCGAAGACGCCGTCCTCATCGCGCAAATTCCCACCACTGCAACCGTTGACATGTCCGCCGCCGCCAACTGTTGAGTCACCTACGTCGGCGCTCCCCAATTCATGCCGATCACCGGAACCACCATGTACTACGCCGTGAACACTCCCAACCGCATCATCCAGTCGGCGCGCAGTACTACCTCTGCTATCAAGGTGTCTGGTCTGTCTCCGGCAATCCCAACGCCGGATGGATTGTCGCCGTCACCGTTCCCTCCGTCATCTGCACCATCTCGCCGAGCTCGCCGATTCATAACGTCACTTACGTCACGCAGGTCGTCGTCACTCCCGGCTACGTCACCTCCAGTTACGG
>CAWBIS010000103.1:0-33038 GCA_963788485.1 Terriglobia bacterium | reverse complement strand
AACTGTGGACCGATAGGATCGGGGCAAGGTGAAGAGGGAGTATCACAAGTGGTTCAGCCCCAATCTGAACCGTGACATGGAGTTGCTGATCTTCGGACACAGCGGCCTCCGAGTGATCGTTTTCCCCACCCGCCAGGGCCGTTTCTACGATTATGAAAACTTCGGCCTGGTGTTCGCTCTTGCCCATCAGATCGAATCCGGCCGGATTCAGTTATTCTGCGTGGACAGCGTCGATTCGGAAAGTCTGTACGCCTGGGGCAAAACGCCTCAGGAGCGAATTGCGCGCCATAACGAGTACGAACGATACATCCTCAGGGAAGTGATTCCCTTAAGTGCGTCCGTAAATTCCTGCGCTGAACTGGCGGCCCATGGCTGCAGCATCGGCGCCTGGCACGCTGTCAATATCGCGCTCCGCAATCCGCATGCCTTCCAGAGAGTGGTCGGACTCAGTGGCCGCTACGATTTGACCCAGCGCGCCGGGGACTTCCCCGACCTGTTCGGGGGCCATTACGACACCGACATCTATTTCCATACGCCGAATCACTTCATACCGAATGTTTCGGATCCGAACCTGCTGGGACAACTCAGGAGCCTTCGCATTTCGCTCGCCGTGGGAGAGCACGATCCTTTCGGCGGCAGCAATCGGCGCTTGAGTGAATCGCTGTGGGGAAAAGAGGTGGGTCACACGCTGGATATCTGGGACGGCGAAGCTCACCGCGCGCGCTACTGGCGCGAGATGGCTCCTCGCTATCTGTAGCGGAGATACATCATCGACGGGAGACGAACATCTTCCTTCCAAACCAGCCGAGCAGCGCGGCCACGATAAGTACCGCCGTCAGCATCAGCCACATGCCGTTCATCACGGCGTAAACGATTGCGACAATCAGAACGGCGACAACCAAACATCCACAGGCGCACATGATAAAAAGCCGGTGGCCCCGTTTGCAAGGCCACCGGCGATTTTGCTTTTACTTTGCGAGGCTGTCAGACTGCGACGGCCGCTGTCTTCATAGCGGCGCTCTTCAATGCTTCCGCTTTGTCCGTCTTCTCCCAGCTGAAGGTCGGTTCGTTCCGGCCGAAGTGGCCGAATGCCGCCGTCTTCTGGTAGATCGGGTTGCGCAGCTTCAGATGATCGATGATTCCCTTTGGCGTCAGCGGGAAGGTAGCCCGAATGAGATCTTCCATCACATCTTCGGCGACCTTGCCCGTGCCGAAAGAGTTCACCATGACCGAAACCGGCTCGGCCACGCCGATCGCATAAGCCAACTGCACTTCGGCGCGCGAGGCGAGGCCGGAAGCCACCAGGTTCTTGGCGATATAACGAGCCATGTAGCAGGCGGACCGATCGACCTTCGTCGGATCCTTGCCCGAGAACGCGCCGCCGCCGTGACGGCCCATGCCGCCGTAGCTGTCGACGATAATCTTGCGGCCCGTCAGGCCGGTGTCTCCGTGCGGTCCGCCGATGACGAAGCGTCCCGTGGGGTTGATGTGATATTTCGTGTTCGCGTCCACCATGTGCTGGGGCACAACCTTGTCGATGATGTGCTTTCGCACATCGGCGCGCAGCTGTTCGGTGGAAACGTCGTCACCGTGCTGGGTCGAAATCACCACGGCATCGATGCGCGTCGGCTTGCCGCCCACGTACTCGACCGAAACCTGGCTCTTGCCGTCGGGCCGCAGGTACTTCAATTCGCCCGACCGCCGCACCGTGGAAAGCTTCTCGACCAGATTGTGCGCCAGTTTGATGGGCAGAGGCATCAGTTCCGGGGTCTCGTCGCAGGCGTAGCCGAACATGAGGCCCTGGTCGCCGGCGCCGCCGGTATCCACGCCCATCGCGATATCCGGCGACTGGGTCTGGACGACGTTGAGAACGCCGCAGGTTTTCGCGTCGAAACCGAACGCGGCATCGGTGTAGCCGATGTCGGCGATGGTCTTGCGCGCGATGGAGGGGACGTCGATGTGGGCGGTTGTGGTGATTTCTCCCGCAACGACGCAAATGCCGGTGGTCACGAGGACTTCGCAGGCCACGCGGGCCGTCGGGTCCTGCGCGAGAACCGCGTCCAGAACAGCGTCTGAGATATGGTCGGCGACCTTGTCGGGGTGGCCCTCGGTAACGGACTCGGACGTGAAAAGGTGCCTGTGTTTATGAATTTCTGCCATGGATTCTCCGGGGTTGATTATACGATGCTGTCGAGATCGGAGCGCGGCGCTGGTCGAGTGTCGCGGTTCCGCGATTTAAACGAAACTAATAGTGTACAAAATGCATGCATCCGGGCGCAATACCCGGCAGCGGCGGGGATTTACAGCCGGCGCGGCTGGTATCATGACTGGACCGCACGATGCGCCGAGGACAGCAACATGGGTGAGTGGCTCCAGAGCCTCCCTGTGGGCTGGATGGCGCTTGTGGTGTTCACGCTTACGTATCTCGCGGCGGGGGCGATCCTGGCCGTTATCACGCGTCTCGCGTCCGGGGGCCACGCGCGCTTCTTCAAAGGCGTTTCCGCGGGTATGCTGCCTCCGCTCGGCATCATCTTCGGCCTTCTCGTCGCATTCGTCGCATCCCAGGTCTGGAATGACATGGATCACGCCAAAGCGGCCGTCAACCGCGAAGCCAGCGAACTCAGCACCGTGCTGTTTCTGGCGGCGAGCTTTCCGGGCGAACCGGAAACGCGTCTGCGCGACCTGACACGCCGTCATATTCAAGAGGCCGTAATCAACGAATGGCCGAGGATGGCCGAACAATCCGCTTCGCTGGCAGTAACGCCGGTCGCGCTCGCGGAAGAATTACAGGTCATCCTCGCAGTCACCCCGCACGGCGAGGGGCAGGCGACCGCACAGCGCGAGATCGTGGCAGCCCTCGAAGACGCGATCGACGCCCGGCGGCAGCGGATTATTGTCAGTCGGTCGAGCGTGAACTGGGTTAAATGGACGGCCCTGATTCTTCAGGCGATTTGTACTCTGACCGCCATCGCCATGGTCCACAGCGACAACCGGGGCGCAGCCGCGGCCGCGATGGGGATCTTCGCTACCGGGGTCGCCGTATCCATCGTGCTGATCGCTTCGCACGACCGTCCCTTCACCGGGGAGATCTCGGTGAAACCGGATCTGCTGGAAAAAGTGATGCCGGAGGAAACGGTCGCGCAGGAAGCAGCGGATCATACGGTCCTGCTCCATCTGACGACTCTACTGCGTTGCGCCGGCCAGGTCGTTTCCGGTCGGCACGATCTGAACGGGGAGAGGGTGATCGAGCTGGCCCGGGCAAGGTATGCCGAGCAAACCGGCCACCCCGTTCCGGACCTCGATCCAACCTCCGCGGAGGGGCAGATGATCCGGGCCGAGACGGATGCAATGCGGGAGGTGATGGACCAGGCGCAGCCGCCGGCTATGTTCGTCCCGGGCGTTGCGGAAAGCTTCAACCGCAAGGCGAGTCAACTCGGCTATCTCAAGTTAACCGCTCCCGCCGAACGGATCCGCCACGAACCGGATTCGCCCGACGCCTGGGAGGAACAGGTAATCCGGGGCAAGTTCCAATCGGCGGGATGGAAGAAAGGCGAAGCGGTGGAGCAGGAGGCTTCGTTGCATGGCAGAAAAGCCTATCGCATGCTGATTCCCGTATACTACGAAGCTTCCTGCCTGACTTGCCATGGTGGCGCCAGGCAGGGCGAGATGGGCGGCGCGATCAGCGCTGCGATTTATCTCAAATGACCAGTCGGCACAGAAGAATCAGAGCCGGCTTGTCTCCTGAGTTCCAGCTTGTCTCCGGAGTTAGCGAGTAGCAGGGTTAGCGAGCAGCGGCGCGTTTTCACGCAGCCTGAGCGATTCAGCGCTACCGCTCCTCTTTAACCGGCCTTGATCCGATTTGAGCTGAGCATTATCAATGTTGCATTTATGGTTCGGTAAGTGCAACGTTAATAGTGCATTGCAGGCGATGAGCCGTAGCGCTGGGTCGTCTTGACGGGCTACCTCAACGTTCGGCTCCCGCCTGCGGTGCGACTGCGGACTTACAGTCGTGTTTTCAGCCTAGCAGGTATTCGGCCAGTGAGGTGCGGCATGCGGGGCCTCGTTTGTTGCCGCGATGTGTGCGTAACAGTATAGTTAAGAATTAGAGCAGAGGAAATCCGCAGGATGCCGCCGTCCGGGAAAGGCTTGTCTTCCAGGGAACAAACGATTCTGCATTCGATCGTGCGCTCGTATATAGAGACGGGCGAGCCGGTCGGTTCGCGCACAATCTCGCGCATGCGCAGTCTCGCGCTCAGCCCCGCCACCATCCGGAACGTAATGGCTGATCTGGCGGACGCTGGCTATCTCGCGCAGCCGCACACCTCCGCGGGCAGAATTCCTACCGGCAAGGCGTTTCGCGATTTCGCCGGCGCCGTACCGGAGCGGCCTCTTCCGGCTGCCGATCAAGATCGCATTTTCAATCAGATGCAGTCGGCCGAGAGCCTCGAAGAGCGGGTCGCCATCGCCTCGCGCGTGATGACCGAGATCACGCGTAACGTGGGTATCGCGGCTGCCCTGCCATCCTTCGCCCAGGAGCTGGAGCACGTGGAACTGATCGCACTCTCCGATCGCCGCGTGCTGATCATCGTAGCGACCCGCGATCGCATGGTGCGCAATAGAATCGTCACGCTCGACCGGGCGATGACGCCGGACGAACTCCTCGAATTGCGGAATTACATCAACGCCAACTTCGCCGGCTGGACTCTGGAGAAGGCGCGGGCGGAACTGCTGCGCCGGATCGATGAAGAGCGCGCGATGTACGACGCGGTCCTGCGGCAACTGACGCTGCTTTGCCAGAAGGGCCTGCTGCTGGTGGATCAGGACCCGCAACTGGCGATGGACGGCGCTTCCTGGCTGGTCGGACTCGATCTGCACCTCACGCGCGAGAGAATGCGCGAACTCTTCCGCGCGCTGGAAGAGAAGAAGCATGTCGTGGCGCTGCTCGACCGGTTTCTGGAACCCTCGCGGGGGCAGATCGGCATCCATGTGGGACTGGAGGACGCACACCCTGCGATGACCGATCTCACGCTGATCGGCTTGACCATTGTTCTGCCTTCCGGACTGCGTACGCGCATCGCCGTACTCGGGCCCATGCGCATGCAATATGAGCGGGTGGTCTCGACGGTTCTGCAAATCGGGCGAACATTCGAAATTCTGCAGTCGTAAGGTCACAGGTCCGGCCGCAGTACTATGGTCGGCCGCGCGGGCAAATCCGGCCCGAACCGAGGCGTGCCGCACGGGTCGGCGATGCTAATCTGAGATTGGCGTGATCGTGGAAAATAACGAACCAAAAGTAGACGGCGCAACGGCGGAAAGTACCGCGGCGGGCGAGTTGGACCAGTTGCGCATCGAGCGCGACGGGCTTAAGGTGGAGCGCGACGAAGTGAAGGAACTTCTGCTGCGCCGCCAGGCGGAGTTCGACAATTTCCGCAAGAGAACCGAGAAAGAACGGTCGGAGTATCTGCAGTTCGCGGGTATGGAGATGGTGCGCGAGATGCTGCCGATTCTCGACGATTTCGACCGCGCCCTCAAAGTCGAAGGCGGTAATCCCGAATACGTGAAGGGCGTGGAGATGATTTACAGCCGCATGTACGAAGCCCTGAAGAAAGTGGGACTGGAGCCGCTTGAAACGGCCGGAAAGACTTTCGATCCGCATCTGCATCAGGCTGTCGAGCGCGTGGAAACGAAGGACGCCCCGGACGGCACGATTCTGGGCGAATTCCAGCGCGGCTACAATTTCAAGGGAAAACTGCTGCGGCCCTCGATGGTTAAGGTCGCTGTACGATCCTGAATCCCCTGTTTTGAACGATAAGTCTTATTGAGCAAGCATGCCGGTGACGAAACGCGATTATTACGAAGTGCTGGGCGTTGACCGCGGCGCGGGAGAGCAGGAGCTGAAGTCCGCTTACCGTAAACTGGCGATGCAATACCATCCGGATCGGAATCCGGGCGACCACACGGCAGAAGAGAAATTCAAGGAAGCGGCCGAGGCCTACAGCGTTCTTTCCGACCCCCAGAAGCGCGCCGCTTACGATGCCTATGGGCACCAGGGGCTTTCCGGGGTTGGCGGCGGCGGTTTCGATGCCGCCGGCATGGATCTGGGCGATATCCTGGGTCAGGTTTTCGGGTTCGGCGGCGACATTTTTGGCCAGCAGCGCGGCGGGCGCACGCGTCCCGCGAAAGGCGACGATCTTCGCTACGACCTGACGCTGACATTCGAAGAGGCGGCGTTCGGCAAGGCGGTCGAGATCCAGGTGCCCAAGCTCGAGGCATGCGCGCGCTGCAATGGCAAGGGCGCGGAGCCGGGCAGCGGCAGCATCACCTGCCCCGCCTGTAACGGGCGCGGCGAGCAGATCTATTCGCAGGGATTTCTTTCGGTACGCCGCACCTGTTCCAGTTGCGGTGGCGCCGGCCAGATCGTGAAACAGGTTTGCCGCGATTGCCGCGGCGAGGGGTATAAGCAAGTTCAGAAACGGTTGCGCGTCACCGTCCCCGCCGGCATTGCCGACGGCAACCGCTTACGGGTGCCGGGGGAAGGCCAGCCCGGCGCGAATGGCGGGCCGAACGGCGATCTCTATATTTTCTTCACGGTCAAAGAGCATCCCGTTTTCGAGCGCCACGAGAACGACCTGCATTGCACCGTCCCCATCAGCGTCGCCCAGGCGGTGCTCGGAGACGAAATTCCGGTGCCGACCCTCGAGGGCCCGACCGACCTGCTCATTCCCGAAGGCACGCAGAGCGGCACTGAACTGCGACTGAAGGGCAAAGGCGTGCCGGAAGTGCAGGGGCGCGGCCGCGGCGACCTCGTGGTGCATATCGACGTGCGCATCCCGTCGAAACTGACCCGCGACCAGCGCAAGCTGTTCGAACAACTGGCGGAAACGCTGCCGGTGAATAACGAGCCGCACGAGAAGGGCCTGTTCGAAAAAGTCAAAGACCTGTTCATGTAGCCTTCCGGCGGACGGGGTGCGCCGGGCGCGGTTCAGAACGGCTCGGGGATTGGCCCTCGATTTGCGCGATAATCGGGACAGGGAGAGATTTTTCATGAAGGCCAACGGCCGGAAGATCGCTCGCAGGTCCCTCTTCCCTCTGGCCTTTTCGTGGCTTCTTTACCCGCTTGGGGCCTTCCAGTCGAACGACGATTTCAGGATTTCCACGAACGTTGAGTTGGTTCTCCTCGATGTCAGCGTCAAGGATTCGAAGGGCGCCTACGTCACGAATCTGACGAAGACCAATTTCAGGATCGAGGAGAATGGAATTCCGCAGAAGATCACCTCGTTTCTGAACGTGGACGTGCCCGTGGCCGCCGGCCTTATTCTTGACGCCAGCGGCAGCATGCGTACCAAGCGTTCGGACGTGAACATTGCGGCGATTGCGTTCATCGACGCGAGCAATCCGCAGGATCAGCTCTTCATTTACGATTTCAACGATAAAGTACTCGACGCGCTTCCGTTGGACGTTTCGTTCACCGATAACATCGATTTGCTGCGGGAGGCGCTTTCCATACACGATACGGAAGGTCGAACGGTCCTGTACGATGCCATCGCTTCGGGTCTCGAGCACCTTCAACTGGCGGAGCGGGACAAGAAGACGCTGATCGTCGTCACGGACGGCGGCGATAACGCCAGCCATCACACTTTGCCGGAGCTTATGCGGGCGATAGAGAAATCCCAGACGACCGTGTACACAGTCGGGATTTTCGATGAAGACGACCCCGATCGCAATCCCGGCGTCCTGCAGCGCATCGCGAACATCAGCGGCGGCGAGTGTTTTATCCTCGCTCGCACCGAGGACATCATCGCCACCAGCCGGAAAATTGCCACAGATATCCGCAAGCGCTACACCATGGGCTATGTTCCGGATCGCGGCAATACGAAGATCGGTCTTCGCCATATCAAGGTCACCGCGACCGGGCCCAACGGTGAACACCTGATCGTCCGCACACGGACGACTTACGCCGACCCGCGCGCGAAGTGACGGCGCTCAGGGCAGGTGTTCGTCCAGCCAGCGGCATCGTTCCATCTGCGCGTCGTATTCTCCCACGGCGCATTCGAGGTTGATATAGCGGAATCCCCGGCGGGCGGCCAGGCGGGACAGCGAACCGTCGTCCGGTTCGGGATCGCTCTGCAGAACCACGTTGTAAGGCGACTGGCTCAGGATCTCGTAATCCATCGGATTCGTGCACAGGAAAAAGTTGCGCGGCTGCGCCGGCTGCTTGATCGATGTGCGATTGCTGGCGGCAAGTTCGTCCTGAACCGAGTAGTCGCGATTGTTGTGCATGGCGAATAAGCGGCTGTGATCGGGCGGGATGAGGCGTTTAAGCAACTTCTGGCGCTGGCTATCAAGGTAGTCGAGAATGTCGATCAGTCGCTCGATGTCGATCCCCGGGTTGAGGCTGCGGATGCTGAACTCTGCCCCCACGCGGGAAAACATCCGATTCGGGTCGATTTTCACTCCGCGGATCAGGACTTCCCGCTGCTTGCCCGTGACGATGTAAGCCACTCCGTTGTGATCGCGCATGAAATTCGAAAGTACGTCGCGAGCCGTATTTTCGTCGCCGTGGATGACGAGGAAGCGCCGCGGGCTGTGTCCACGCCTGATGACGCGGAATTCGACCCCGCAAAGTACCTCGACAGGCCGGTGGAAGAAGGGAATCCAGCCCAGCAGAAAAGAGCGCCGGTTCATTGAAAGATTTGATCTTAGCGCAAGGCGCCGCGAAGACCGGCTGAAGGCCGCGGAACCCTGTGGAAAACTGTTGCATCAAATAAAACGGGTAAAGAAAATATGAAGAACCATTGGGTTATGAAATCGGTGGCGCTTCTGGGATGTATCGGACTTGCGTGTTTGCCTCTCGGCGCGCAGCCGAACGGAAGTGTGCCACCCCCCGGAGGCGCGGTGCCCCCCGTAGCCGCGCCTCCGACCGGAATGGCGGTTCCAGGAACCATCAACTACATCGAGGGGCAGGTGTCGGTGGATGGCCAGGCCCTGGTCCAGAGTCAGCGCGGCTACACTCCGCTGGCGCCGAATCAGGTATTGTCAACGGGGGTGGGTAAGGCTGAGTTGCTGCTCTCGCCGGGAGTTTTTCTGCGGGTGGGAGACAACAGCCAGATCCGGATGGTTTCGTCCCAAATCACCGAGCCTCAGTTTGCAATTGTTCGGGGCGAGGCAATGGTTGAAGTCGACTGGATGCCCAGGGATGAGCGAATCGGCGTCCTCGAGAACGGCGCGCAGAATCTGATTATGGAGCGGGGGCTCTATCAGTTCAACAGCAACACCAACGCGGCGGCAGTGATCGACGGCAAAATGCAGGTTACCGAGAACGGCAAAACCAAAGATGTGTTCAAAGGCAAAGAAGCTCTGCTCAACCAGCCGAAGCTGAAGACTGTCGGGTTTGACCGGAAAGCCGAGGACGATTTGTATCGCTGGAGCAATGTGCGGGCCGGCTATCTGGCTGAAGCCAACACATTGACAGCCCAAAACTACAACATGGAAGGATATGGCCCGTATGGCCCCTACGGCGCCGCGGGATGGTATTGGGATCCGTATTATGATTTCTGGTCCTGGATGCCCTACGACGGGTATTTCTTCAGCCCGTTCGGATATCCGTTCTTCTCACCGGGCTATGTGGGCTACGCGCCCTATTTCGGATTCGGTTATGGCTACGGTAGATATGGGTATCACGGCGGGTTTGCGGGTAGAGGCCTCGCATCGCGCGGAGGCGTGGCTCTTGCGCCCAGAGCCTCTGGATTCGCCGGCGGTGGTTTTCACGGCGGTGGATTCGGTGGAGGCGGCGGCTTTCACGGCGGAGGCGGCGGAGGCAGACGGTAACAGGTGGCGCTGAATGGAAGAGCGGGCGCGGGATCTTCCCGCGCCCTTTTTATATCGCGCCGTGTTCCTGAGGCGTGGCTCTGCGTTTTCTGGGCGCGGCTGCTTTGCGGGGGCGTTTAGGCGGCGCGGCGACATTTCCATCGACTTCCACGCCCGCTTTTTTCGTGCCCTTCTTGACGCGCGGTGAACCTGCAGTCGGTTGTCCGGGGACGACTGGCTGCGGCTCCTCGATTTCCTCCTCCGTTTCCTGTGGCGCTGGAACGGGCTCCGGCTCGGGAATGGCCGGTGGGTGGAACTCGGCGCCGAGGTAAACCAGAAGGCTCTGCGTGGATTCGTCAGGCTCGATACGAACCACGGTTTTGTCCTGCGCGTAGTTCAGGAATTCGCTGAATTCCTGGAATCCAAAGTTTTTCCAGTCGAAATCGGGAGCTTCTTCCCGGACCCATGCCTGCAGCTCATCCGCGCTGACGCCTTCTTCCATCTCGAGGCGATGATTTTCCAGCACGTCCCGCAGGGCCGGCAGCGCTTCCTCGGGACGAACTGTCTTCTCCGGCGCGCCCGTTCGTTTGCGCTGGATCATGTAGCGTCCTTCGCCGCCCGTGACCTGAACCAGATCCGCTTTGCGCAGGCGTTCGATGAAATCGGTGAAGGATCCCGCCCCGTATGCGCGCTCGCTGAAGCTCGAATCAAGCTGCAGCATCGTCGATTTCAAGAGACCCAGCTGCGGCCGCACCTCACGGCGCTCCAGCACCTGGAGAGCGCGTTCCACCAGCGGCATGGACTGGTGCAAATCGAGGGCCGGGGGACGGCGCTGTCCGCCGCCATGCTGCCGCTGCTCGCGTGGTGCGTTGTCCGCAGGAGGAAGTGTGATCCGTTCCGGCTGCTGCGGTGGGGCCGCCTGCTGGTGGTGCTGATGCTCGCGCGGCCGGGATCCGCGACTGTCGTCCAGCATCGATTCATAGCTGATGAACTCATGGCAGTTCTTCTGCAGAATAGTGCTGGTGAAGGCCTTTCCGCCCACCACAAATACCGTCTTGTCGTATTGCTTCAGCTTGTTGACCAGCGCGATAAAGTCGCTGTCGCCGCTGATGATGGCGTAGGCGTTGATATGGTCGTGGGTGAACGCCAGTTCAAGCGCGTCCAAAGCCAGATTGATATCGGCGCCGTTCTTGTCGCCGCGCGGCGAGGGATCGCGCTGGACCATCTGCACCGCGTATTCGGAAAGCTGCCGCGTCGAATTCTCGAGCTTTCCCCAGTTCGCGTAAGCGATCTTGGTGATGATCTCGCCGCGCTCCTTGAGCGCTTCGAGCACGATCGAGACATCGAACTCCCGCTGCAGCGTCGATTTGACGCCAATCTCTATGTTGTCGAAGTCGATGAAGACCGCGATCTTCAGGTGCTTGTCCATTTTTACCTTCGCGACCGGCGCAATCCAGTGAGCGCCTCTTCCTTATATGTCCCGCTTCTTTATTCCACTACTCTGCGGCTGGCCGTCCCGCGTGTTCGGCCGCCTGCCGGACTCCCGAGACGACGGTCTCGAGCGATGCTCCAGGCTGGAAAACGGCAGCAACGCCCTGCCGCTCCAGTTCGCGAGCATCTTCATCCGGAATAATGCCGCCGACGACTACTTTCACGCCGGCCATTTCCTTTTCGCGCAACAACTCCAGCACGCGGGGCACGATGGCATTGTGCGCTCCGGAAAGGATTGAAAGTCCGATCACCTGCACATCTTCCTGCAGGGCGGCGTTGACAATCATCTCCGGGGTCTGTCGCAAACCAGTATAAATGACTTCCATGCCCGCATCGCGGAGAGCCCGCGCAATAATCTTCGCCCCGCGGTCATGGCCGTCAAGGCCGGGCTTGGCTACAAGCACCCGAATCGGGATGTCCATGTCTGGTTATCGGGAACAAGCGATGCTTGTTGTGTTCCCATTATGACGCGTATTGCGGGTGTCGGCGCGCAGGGCTCATGCTGCGCGCTCAGAGCGACCAGTGCCAGAGCAAGCCAACGTATGCGCCGGAAAGGGTATCGACCAGATATTCCTCCGCGTTCGGAGATGTTTTGAAGTGGAGCATCTTGCCGCCGGCGAAGATTTCCCAGGATCCGTGCCGATAGGAAACGGTGGCGCCGGCATCCCAGATATTCGCTTTGTGAGGAATTCCGAAAGCCGAGGTATCGGCCCGCAGCAGAATGTGCGGCGCGATCGCGTATTCGGCCGCGATACCGAAGGTGGGGAAAAATATCTGCTTGGTTCCGCTGCCATACTCCGGCGTCGCGGTGTCGTCGTACGCGGGAGCGTCGATGGTCGATTTCATGTGAATGTACTGAAATTCCCATAACGATTTCAACCGGAACTTGGCTACCGGAAATTTATGCGGAAACAGCAGGTCGTCGAGGTAGATCTTCGAGGCGATGATCTGGTACTGAGTGGCGAGATAGTCTCCCTGATTGTAATCCTGCCCGAATAAGTCCAGCGCCGCGGGGGCAGTCTGATTGCCGTCGCCCTTGGCCTGGAAGATTTCGAAGTGGAGCGTACCCGTGCGCGTGATCGGAAGACTGATCTCGATTCCGGGCGAGCCCCGCCTGGGTTTCCCCAGATCGTACAGAGTCTCATAATCGGGCGCCTGGCTGCCGCCGTGGAGATTGGGTTGCGAGCCCATTCCGGTCGCCCAGTAAAAAGCGCCGATCGTCAGGGTGCGAGGATCCGGGTAATCGGGCGGGGGTGGCGTTCTCTGAGTTTGCGTGGCTGCTGCCGGAGGCGCCTGGGGGGCTGCCGCCGGGGGCGCCGGAGAGGCTGGTGTCTGCTGGCTTTGCGCCAGGGACATCGCCGGTGAAAGACAAACAGAAAAGAGCAGGGGTAGGGTTTGCAAACGACGGAACGTCAAAATACTTCCTTTCGGCTGATCTCAAATGTATACGCGAGGCCGGAGTGCGTCAGGTACATCCCTCAAATTGTACAGGCTAGTACCGGTTGGCCCTGCGCCGACCCGGTTTGCGGCGTAAATAAAGGTCGGGATGTTTAAATCGCGCTACATTGGAATTACCATAGATCAATAATTAAGCATCCCCATCAACTTCTACGGCAAATGGCCCAGGGATTCTTACGGAGGCCTTGATTGAGCTTTGTTGAAGGTTGCGACGAATGCAGGCGTCTGTCGTCCGCGTACGAGGCGGCCACGATGGATTGGTTCCGACTCCAGGGACAATTGCGGATCGCCGAATATTCCCGCGAAAAGGACATATCCGAAAAGATTGTGGCGGAACTGAACGCGACCGCCAAACGGCGGCAGACGCTGCGGGATGAGATCGAATTGCATCAGGCGACGGCGCACCCGCGCACAAACACCGCTTCGAACTGCTGAATAAAACGATTGGTTTCACGAAGGTCGCTCAGCCGTACCTTACACTCATATCTGTGGCGGTTAATCTTGTGCCCGCGACCACTGGAGTCGGCGATCTGGCGGACCGTCCCGGCATTCGCGAGGCTCTGCAGTGGTTCACCCGGGAAAAGCAGTGGGTCAACGACATGCACCTGCAGGTTTGTCGCGTGCCGGCCCCGACCTTTCTGGAACAGGAGCGCGCGGAATGGATGGCCGCTCAGTTCCGCGCCATCGGCTGGCATGTTCGAATCGACCGCGCCGGGAATGTGCTGGCGTCGCTCGATGCCGATTCAGACGGCCCACTCGTCGCGGTTACGGCCCACCTCGACACCGTGCTCGCGCCGCGCATGAAGGAAGACGTCTCGATCGACAGCGAAGGCGACCTGCGCGGCCCGGGTGTTTCCGATAACGGCGCCGGGCTGACGGCCCTGCTTGCGATGGCGAAAGCGCTGAAATCGCTACCGCCTTCCACCGATATCTGGAACAGACTGTTGTTGGTAGCCAACGTCGGCGAGGAAGGCGAAGGGGATCTGCGCGGGATTCGGCACATCTGCCGCCAGCCCGAGCTGATCCGGCGGATTCGCGCGTTTCTCGTTCTGGACGGCGCGGCGATCGACCACATCACGACACAGGCTTTGGGCAGCCGACGATTTGAAGTTACATTCAACGGTCCGGGCGGGCACAGCTGGAGCGATTTCGGTGTCGGCAATCCGGTCCACGCTCTCAGCCGGGCGATCACTTTGTTTGTCGATCAACGCCTGGTGGACCCCCGGTCCACGCCGAAGGTATCCGTGAATGTCGGCATCGTCGAGGGCGGCGTCAGCATTAACTCCATTCCAGCCGGCGCTCGCGCCAAGATCGATATACGCTCGGAGTCGGATGACAGGATCGACCAGCTTGTGTCGGCGCTGCATACGGCAGTGGCGCGCGCCGAGGAACTGGAGAACGTGCGCGCGCTCGGCGCCAAAACCACGGCGAAGATTCGCGAGATCGGGAGCCGCCCCGCGGCGCGGCTTCCCAACGACGCCCCGATCGTGCTGCGAGTGCGCGCGGTGGACGCTCACCTCGGCATTCGATCGCGCCTCGACTGCGCCTCTACCGATGCCAACATTCCGCTTTCCATGGGGATTCCAGCCGTTTGCATCGGTGCAGGCGGTCAGGGCGGCGGGGCGCATACGACTGCGGAATGGTACCGGCCGGCGGGGCGAGATCTGGGGCTGAAAAGAATTCTTCTGGCCGCGGTGCTCTTGCTGCTGGACAGCGCCCCGGAATGACCCAATGCGAGCCCGTGCGGAACTCGCACTGATCGGCGTCACCATTATCTGGGGAACGACATTCGTCGTTGTTAAGGACGCGCTGGCGGATATTTCCACTTTCGTTTTCCTTGCTCTGCGATTCTCGCTGGCTGCGGCTGTCCTGGCCGTCATTTATGGAAAATCGGTGCGCCGCTCGACGCTCGGGCCTGGGTTGCTGGCGGGCGGACTGCTTTTCACCGCCTACGTATTTCAGACGCTCGGCCTACAACTGACCACGCCTTCCAAATCGGCATTTCTGACCGGTCTGTCGATTCCGATGGTACCTTTGGCGAGTTCAGTCGTCTACAGGATGAAACCGCGCCTGGTGGAGATCGCCGGAATCCTCATTGCGACGGTTGGAATGATGATGCTGACGATTTCGTCTTCACAACCGATAACCGGCCTGGCTGCGCCGTGGGGGGTGAGCCGGGGCGATCTGCTGAGCTTCCTTTGCGCTGTGGTGTTCGCGCTTCACATTGTGGTGATCGGTCACTATGCGCCGCTGATCGGGTTCGAATCGCTCGCGGTGATCCAGATTGCCGTCGCGGCGCTGGCCGCGCTTTCCGTGTTTCGGTTTGCGGAGCCGATCCGCTTCCACTTGACCCCGCCGGTGATGGTGGCTGTTCTGGTGACCAGTCTGCTTGGGACTGCGCTTGCCTTTACCACGCAGGCCTGGGCGCAGAAGTACACTTCGGCTACGCGCGCCGCGCTGATTTTCGCCCTGGAGCCGGTAATCGCCTGGCTGACTTCGAGATTGCTCACCGGCGAAACGATGACAAATCGAGGTAAAGTAGGAGCCGGGGCGATTTTGGCCGGTATCCTGCTCGTGGAATGCACCAGAAGCGGTCGTGGATCTGAAACGAACGCCGCCGGAATGACATCATAGAAGACACGGGTGTCTTCCCGGACAGGAGTTCCGGGGGAGTCGTGCCGCCGATTAGAGGAGTGGATGAAAATGAGTCTCTACGACAAAATGCGCAGGCAAAAATTCCTGTCATTTACAGTCATGCTGTTTTCGCTGTCGATCGCGATTGTACTCGGGACGCTTGTGCTGCAAACAAGCGTGAAGGCGCAGAGGGGACCGACGGCGGCGCCTGACGCCACGCCGCTCACGATTCCGAACGAGGCGCCCGTGGATAACGACTTCAGCCGGGTTGCCAAGGTACTGGAGCCGTCGGTGGTCAACATCTCGATCGATTACATCCCTAAAGCCACCACGCAGAGTAAAGCGGCTCCGCGCCGCAGGCAGCAGCAGGGGCAGGGGGACGATGACGACGACCAGGGCGGCGGCTTGCCCGATTTCTTCCAGCGCTTCTTCGGCCAGGGCGGTGGCGGCAACGGGTTCCAGTTCGGTGAACCGCAGGACGTTCCCAGCCAGAGTCTCGGCTCGGGGGTCGTGGTCGACCGCAACGGCTACATCCTGACAAACAATCACGTTGTGGAGAAAGCCACTCGGATCAAAGTCAAATTCATGAACGATCCCACCGAATACCCGGCGACGGTTATCGGTACGGACAAGGAAACGGATCTTGCCGTCATTCACGTCGATCGCAAGGGTCTGGCGGCGGCGCGCATCGGCAACTCGGACGTGATGCAACCCGGCGACTGGTCGATCGCGATCGGCTCGCCGTTCGGTTTCCAGGCAACGGTTACGGCCGGTATCATCAGCGCGATCTCGCGCGATATCCCGGGCGATTCCAACGCCAGTTTCCAGCACTTTATCCAGACCGACGCGGCCATTAACCCCGGCAACAGCGGTGGGCCGCTGGCCAACATAAAGGGCGAGGTCATCGGCATCAATACCATGATCGCCAGCCGCAGCGGCGGCTATCAGGGCATCGGATTCGCCATGCCGATCAATACGGCGGTGAAGGTCTATAACGAAATCATCAAAGCCGGCCACATGACCCGCGGATCCATCGGGATCACGTTCGATCCCGAGCAGAACACCGCGCTGCTGAAGGTCTATGGCGCCGATCATGGCATCTTCGTCCGCACTGTGGTGCCGGACGGCCCGGCGGCAAAGGCGGGCGTGAAGGAGCAGGATGTGCTCACCTCGATTAACGGCAAGCCGGTGACGAAGGGTCAGGATCTGATCGACATGGTCGCCGACAGCCCGGTGGGCAGCACTCTGAAGGTCGGCGTGGTTCGCGACAAAAAACCGATGACGCTTGAAATCGTCGTAGCCGACAGAACGAAACTATTCGCGAACGGTCCCGACGGGAATGTGACCGAAGAGCAGGAATCGGAGCCGACAACCTCCAAAATGAAGTTCGGAATGTCGGTACAGCCGCTGAAATCCATCGATCGCCAGAATATGGGGTTCAAGGGGACAGGCGGGGTGCTTATCGCTTCGGTGGAACCCGGCTCGTTTGCAGATGACATCGGTCTCGAGAAGGGCGACGTCATCGTGGAACTCAACCGGGAGAAGATCAACAGCCCGGACGATATCCGGCGAATTCAGAATACGCTGAAACCGGGCCAGCCTGTTGCGTTTCAGGTCATGCGCCAGGCGCAGGGGCGCAATGGCGGCGGCGAGTGGCAACCGTTCTTCGCCGCCGGAACCGTGCCGGCCAATAATCAGTAAACCGCGCTATCTCAATTGCGTACAATGCGAAAGGGGGCAGTTAATGCCCCCTTTCCTTTGAGACGATGAAGAACGGTATCTTCCTGCTGCTTCTCTCGATTTGCGCCAGTTCCATGGCGCTCCCTCAGTCGCCTGCTGCTCCGAAGAAGGGCACCGCAAGCAAGACAACGGCAAAGAAACGGTCAACCAGGACCTCTTCGGCCTCTTCTTCCGCCCCCGCAGCGAGAACTTCGGCGAAAGGGGCTTCGGCGAAAGGGGCTTCGGCGAAAGGGGCTTCGGCGAAGAAGGGACGATCGGTCCGGCAATCCACCAAAACGGTTGCCGCGTCGCGCAGAGGGCAAACCACGCCAACGCCCGAGCGCTATCGCGAAATCCAACAGGCACTGGCCGACAAAGGATACCTCAAATCGGAGCCGAACGGGGTATGGGACGCTGAATCCACCGATGCGCTGAGCCGCTTTCAAGCCGACCAGAAGCTGACGCCCACCGGGAAAATCACGTCATCCTCGCTGATTGATCTTGGCCTCGGTCCGAAGAACGAGAACGATTCGCCCAGGACTCCTGCCGGCGCCGCCCCTGCCGCAATCGATCCCCCTCCGGCGCCGGTGGAACAATTGCCAGGATCCAAACCGCAAAATTGATGACGACCGTTGTAGCGGGAGTGATCGAGCGCAACGGGGAGATCCTGGTTTGCCGGCGCCGGGCAGATCAGGCCCATGCGCTCAAATGGGAGTTCCCCGGGGGCAAACTGGAGGCAGGCGAAAGTCCGCCGATCGGCCTCGTTCGGGAGCTGCGCGAAGAATTAGGCATCGATGCCACAGCGGGGCCCGAGTTGATGCGCTACGAGTTCGCTTATCCGGGCAAACAGCCGATTCTACTGATCTTTGTGGAAGTGAGCGACTGGGACGGGGAGATAAAGAACCGCATCTTCGAAGCGATCGTCTGGGAAAGACCTGCCGCGCTGAGGGAATACGATTTTCTGGACGGCGATGCCGCGTTTCTGGAGCGGCTGGCCGGGTAAATCCGTTCTACTGGCCCGGGATGGAAAAAGGCACGTCGTTCGACTGATTCAAAGTCTTCGTAAGACTGAGATCGATCAGATCGAGTGAAGCCTGATTGTGCGTGTTCTGTGTCGTCACGTAATGCAGCGTCTTGTCCTCGACCCAGTACGCGAGGGCCGAATAGACCGCGTGATTCTTGTAGGCGATCAGATAATAATTTTGCGGACTGCCGATCGGGGCGCCGGAAGTTTGCGGGTTTTCGCTGGGTTGAGGGCCGTTACTCTGAGGGGGCGGCGCCTGCGCTCCAAAAAACTGATTGATGATGACGGGCTGCTGCGGTGCCACCGGCAAACCAGGCGCTACCGAATAAGACGCAGCCGGAGCGGGCGCTCCGTAGCCGTAGGCGGACGCACCATAGTAGGAGTCCCAGTAAGGGTCCGAATCGAGGTAATCGAAGTAACCGGGAACGTAAAACGAATATCCGTAAGGGGAGTAGCCGTAAGATCCGCGGTACGCACCTGACACGGCTCCGCGATATCCGCGATTCGCGCCGACGCTCGCGCCCGAACCGGTAAATCCACCGAGAGGGTGACTCATCGCGCCCCGGGGGGCCAAAGACCCTCCGAGAGCGCTCGAACGTCCGCCATGTTGCGCCGCCGCAGGTAGCGCAAACGCCAGCGCGCCAAGAGCGGAAATCCCGAAAACGAGGAAAGGTTTCATCGCGCGATCTCCCTCGACTTCAGCGTAGCACCAAATTACTTCGGTGCAGCAGCCGGAGTCACGGGACGTTTCGCCGGCGCCGGAGCGGCTGAGGTCGTCGAAGTGGGCGGTTTGGCGGCCGGTGTCGACGGCGAGGTCTGGTCGTAGAGCGCGATGATGTCGTGGGTGATATCCACGGCGCTCGATGCGAACAGAATATTGTTCGGTTGTCCGCTCACGTCGAAGACCATCGTATATTGCTTCTCGTTGGCGTATTTGTTGAGCACCTGCATGATCTTGCCTCCGAGCTGGTTGAGGACCTTCTGCTGTTCCTGATTCACATCCTCACGCGCGTCGTCGGTATCGCGCTGCAGGTTCTTGGTCATGGTATCGATATCGCGCGAGAGCGCCGCTTTCTTCTCTTCGCTGATGGTGTTTTCGGTTCTGCGCAGCTCATCCTGCTTTTGCTGCAGATCCTGGGTCCGCTTCTGAAATTCCTGTTCCTTGGGCGCGAATTTCGCTTTCAGATCGATAACCGCCTGCTTCCCATCCTTGGTTTCGAGGATGACCTGCTGCATGTTGATGATGGCGAATTTCTGGGGAGACTGTGCCCGGGCGCCGAAGCTCAGAGCCAGCGCGAGCACCGGCAAAATCGTTAACTTACTTCTCATATTTTGAAACTCCTTCACTGCAAAACTCAATTTTATATGCCTGCCAGCCATGCCTGCGCGGCCCTTGCACTACAGGTCCTCAAAATGTCCTGCCGATGGTGAAGCGGAACGTTCCACGTTTCTCGAAGAAGGGGTAGGCCGTTCCGTAGGACTCGATGGCATTGTTGAAAGTCGCGTCGTTCGGGAAAGTCGAGCGGTCGAACACGATCGGCGGCTGCAGATATTCACGCACGTTGGTCGGGTTGTAAGCGTAGTAGATGCGGAACGGAGCCTGCACAACCGGCAGGATCACGTCGATTTCAAGTCCGGTCGACGTGCGGATCGCCTGCGTACCGGGAGCGATCTTCACCGAATTGGAGAAATCCGCCTGCGGGAACTGGTTATCCAGATTGGAGATCTGACCGGGGTTCACCTGCAACTGATTCTTATAGAGAATGCGGTTCATGCCCGCATCGAAGAACGGCACCAGCGTGATGGGGCCGACAATCGGAATGCGGTACTCGAAATTGAACACGGCATGCGTATCGCCGCCCGGCGTGATGATCTGATAAGTCGGAATGGCCAGAGGAACCGGTATGGAGGTCTTGACTCCGTCCACGATCGCGTACTGCTGGCGCTGGCTGCCATCGGGATTCAACTGGTAGACCGTCGCGCTGCTGGGAAGGAAAGCGATGGGAGCGATGCTGAAGAAATCGAAGCCGCGCACGTCGTTTTCGCCGCCGATGTAGCCGCGCGTGAACGGCGGTGCATCCTTCCCTCCATAACCCGTGACTGTGGTGGCGGTCAAGTGAAATGCCAGCACATTCTTTCGCCAGCGCGGGCTGGCATGGTAGTACTGCCCGTCGAAGGTCGGCTGAATCATGTTCACATCGGTGCCCAGCACGCTTCCCGCGGCCTTGACCGAAAAGTAGATGCTCTTGCCGGCCGTCGGATTCATGAAGCTGTTCTTGGAGTTGTAGCTATACGTTGGGGTGATACTGAGCGTTTTGATCCCATTCAGCGGATTGGGGCCGTTGACGCGCAGGAAGTTGATGTACGTGAAATAGGCATACGCCCCCGTGGACTCGGTCTTGATACTGGAGATGTCGTAACCGAGAGTGAGGCCAAGACGCGCGAAGCTGCGCTTGATCGGGTAACTCGACGACAGGGTGATTCCCTTTGAATCCTGAACGTAATTCAGTACGTTCGCGGAGCCGAGCGCATTATAAAACGATTGCAGGTTAATGCCTGTCAGCAGCGATTCCTGACGCGCCTGGTCGTAATTGAAGCGGCTGAGGTAGACGGTGATGCCGGCCTGCAGGGGGCGATCCAGCAAATAGGGCTCGGTGAAGCCAAGCGTGATGCGATCCTGCAGGGTACCTACCTGCGACTGCGCCGTGAGCGTTTCGCCCAGGCCGAGAAAGTTGTTCGTCGAGTAATTCAATCCGATGAACGTGCCGGCGATCCCCGAGACGCCGCCGTTGAGGCTGATCGAGTTTTTCCCGCGCTCCTTCACCTTCAGCAGAATGTCGACGGTGTTGGTGCCCGCATTGCGCCTCAATTCGTACGACTCGTTCTCTTTCAGCGTTTCGAAGTAGCCCAGCTGATTGAGCCGCAGGATACTGGCATCCCAGAGTGTTGAATTATAGACGTCGCCTTCGTCGATGAGGATCTCGCGGCGGATGACTTTGTCGCGAGTCGTGGTGTTGCCGGTGAAATCGATGCGGCGCACGAAGAACTGTTTGCCTTCGTCGGCGTTCAGCGTGAGATCGATCTTGTTGCTGTTGGGAACGATATCGATCTGCGGCTCGGCGACATAATCGATGTAGCCGAACTGGCTGTAGACCTTGGTCAGGTTTTTCAAGCCGTTGCGCAGTTTCTCGGTGGAAAAGACGTCGCCGGGCTGCATCTGAAACAGCCGGTCGAGAAACTGAGTGGACTTGAACAGCTTGACGCCCACGAAGTCGATTTTGGCGAGGTAGTACCGCTGGCCTTCCTCGACAGGCAGCGTAATATCTTCCACCTTGCCCGGCCTGTTCTCCTTGATGATCGGCAGGTGCCAGCCGCCGTTGGCTCCGCCCACATCGCGCAGTTTCAAAGTTTCATCGAGGGCTTTGGCGGTGAAGTAACCCTCCTTTTGATAGGCGTCGCGGATGCGTTCCTTGTCTTCCTCGAGCTTCGTCGCATCGAATGTCTCCGGGAACAAGCCCTCGAGGAAGATCGAATGCGGAATGCCGAAGGGCTTCAGGTTCTTCATTGCCTGAATCACCTGGCGCTGCGAAAACGCCTGATTGCCGAGAATGGTGATCTTGCCGACCTTGATCTTCGGCCCTTCCACAACATTAAAAACCACTTCGAGGGAGGAAGGCGGAATGCGCCGCAGTTCCGGAGTGACCATGGCGAACTGGTGACCGTGCTCGGCGAGAAGCTCCTTCAGCACAACCGCGGCGTGGTTGACCACGTTGGGATCGTACATCGACTCGACCGTCAGGCCGACCTTGCGTTCCTTGAAGCGGTCGAGGATGTCGGAGGTGGAAACCGACTTCGCGCCTTCATACTTGATATCGCGAATCACGGGCCGCTCGGTCACGACGAATGTCACGACGACGCCGCCGCGGTCTCCCTTTTCGGTTTCGAGCCGGATGTCGTCGAAACGGTTGGTGTTCCAGAGCGCCATGAAATCGCGCCGCAAGGTGTCTTCGTTGTATACGTCTCCGACCTTGCTGAAGATCATGGCTCGCAGCGTATCCTGCGGAACGCGGCGCGCGCCGCGAAATTGTATGGATTCGACGATGTTCGAACCCACGGCGGGCCCCTGCGCGGCTTCGGGCGCTTTCGGCGTTTCGAACTGCGGCTGTTGTGGAGCCTCTGCCGGCTGCTGCGGCGGCTGCGAATTGTTGGGTGCCTGAGGAACGGTTTCGAATGGATTATTATTTTGCGGCGCCGGCGCCTGTTGCCCGGGAGGCGGCGCGGCCGGAGTCTGCACTGGTGGAGTCTGCGTTGCCGGATTCTGCGCTTGGGCGGCTGCAATGGCCGCGAGACCGCAGAGGCAAACGAACACACTGGTCAGGCGCATCGGCCTGAGAACATTCATGAAAACCCGTTTCCTTTCCATCCCCCGCGTAGCGTTTCGGGCAAAGACGACGGACGCGGCCCCTTCGTGCACCGTTTCCCCGTCTCGCGCTTTCCGTTTGCACGCTGGCGCGCTATTGGATGAATCCTTCATTCTAGCGGACTTGTTCCCGCGTCTCAATGTGCCCTTCACGCACAGGTGGGCAGTGGTGTCACGACGCGGCCCTGTCAGGTTGTTTCGACGGTGACCGGCATATATAATGACCGGCTGAAAACGTCAGGCCGAAAGCGTCAGGCCGAAAGCGTCAGGAGGACTGCCTATGAAAATCAATCGCCGGGTGTTTCTGGGCCAGGCGGCTGCCACGACGAGCCTGCTGGCTGCCGCGCACGATTCCCCGAGCCCGCTCGTACAAACGAACTGCGGCAGGCTTCGCGGCGCTGTCGAAGGCAGGACGAAGGCGTTCCGAGGCATTCCTTACGGCGCGTCGACTGAAGGTGCCGGGCGCTTCCTGCCGCCCGCGAAGCCGCAGTCGTGGACGGGCGTCCGCGACGCCCTGGAACTCGGCCCGGCTTCTCCGCAGACGCCCTCGAATCTGATTCCGGAATCGATGGCGCAGCAGCCGAAGAACGATGGCGCAGGCAGCGAAGATTGTCTTCATCTCAACGTCTGGACGCCGAACACCGGGAGCGGCAAACGTCCCGTGATGGTGTGGTTCCACGGCGGCGGTTATTCCGCGGGCTCGGCCAATTGGGAGATGTATAACGGCGCGAATCTCGCGGCCAGACAAGACGTCGTCGTGGTGACGGTGAATCATCGCCTGAACGTGTTCGGCTACCTGTACCTCGCCGATCTGGGCGGCGAAAAGTTCGCCAATGCGAGCAACGTGGGAATGCTCGATTGCATCGCGGCGCTCGAATGGGTGCGCGATAACATCGCGGCATTCGGCGGCGACCCAGGGAATGTCACGATCTTCGGCCAGTCGGGCGGCGGCGGCAAAGTGAGCACCCTGATGGGCATGCCCTCAGCCAAAGGTCTGTTCCATCGCGCCATCGCCATGAGCGGTTCGAACGTGAGCGGAACGCCGCGCGATCGCGCGACCAGAGGCGCGGCAGCGTTTCTCGCCACGCTTGGATTGAAAAGCAATCAGGTCGATCAACTGCAAAAACTTCCCGTGGCCGATCTGCTGAAGGCCATGAGAGCCACGCGCGGACTGGCGTTGAGCCCCGTGGTGGACGGGCGAACGCTGCCCGCGGGTCCTTTCGATCCCGTGGCGTCGGAATTGTCGGCGAATGTTCCATTCATGATCGGGTCCACGGAAACCGAGGTCACGTGGAGCACCACGATCAATCTCGACCCGATCGACGACGCGACGCTGCACACGCGCGTGAAGGATGCCCTCAAGGTGGATGATGCGGGCGCCGGCAAGCTGATCGCGGTTTACAGACAGGGCTGGCCGAAGGCGGATAATCTGACCCTGCTGCTCGTCATGACCACCGACGTTTCCAACTTCCGCACGGGTACGGACAGCGAAGCCGAGCGAAAGGCGATGGCAGGCAAGGCGCCGGTTTATAAATATTATTTCCAGTGGTACTCGCCGGTGCGCGAAGGCAAGCTGCGCGCCTATCACACGCTGGACATCCCATTCGTCTTCGAAAACACGGATATCACGGCTTCGATGAACGGTTCCGGCCCCGAACTCCGTCCGCTTTCCGATAAGATGAGCGCAGCATGGGCAGCTTTTGCGCGCACGGGCGATCCCAATCACAAGGGAATCCCTCACTGGGATCCTTTTACACTGAACAAGCGAGCCACGATGATCTGGAACAACCAATGCCGCGCCGTGAACGATCCGTTCCGCGAAGAGCGCATGGCGCGCATCGCCGCCAACGCGAAGGCCGCGCAAGCTCCCGCGTGATGGCAACGCACAGGAGCAATCGATGAGCGCCCCGGCGAAGGTTAACGTCAATAGTCTGATCGATCACAGCCGGGTGGGCTTGTTTCAGTGGGGCGTCTTCATCCTTTGTGGGCTATGCCTCATCATGGATGGCTTCGATCTGCAGGCCATTGGCTTCGTCGCGCCCGCTCTGATTCGGGACTGGAAGATCCCGAGCGCATCAATGGGGCCGGTATTCAGCGCCGCGCTCATCGGCGTACTGATCGGCTCGCTGTTCTTCAGCATGCTGGCCGATCGGATCGGCCGCAGACCGGTGCTGATCGGCGTCACGCTTTACTTTTCGCTCCTCACCTTTCTGACAGCGCGAGCCGGTTCGATCCATGAATTGCTGGCGCTGCGGTTTCTGGGTGGTATCGGACTGGGGGGCATCATGCCGAACGCAATGGCGTTGGTGGGAGAGTACAGCCCGGCCAGAGTGCGCGTAACGGCCATGATGGTGGTCTCGAACGGATTCACCCTGGGCGCCGCGTTCGGAGGCCCGATCGCCGCGTGGCTGATTCCGAATTACGGCTGGCGGGGGGTGTTCTACTTCGGCGCGATGACACCGATCGCGATCGCGGTGCTGATGATTTTTCTGCTCCCGGAGTCTTTGCAGTATCTGGCGCTGCGCGGCCACAGCCGCGAAAAGCTGGCGCGCTGGTTGAAGCGCGTCGATCCCACCGCTGCAGTGGGGCCCGACACCGAGTACGTCCTCCCCGAGGTCAGGAAAAAGGGCGTGCCCATCGTGCACCTGTTCCATGACGGCCGCTCCCTGGGCACGGCTCTGCTGTGGGTCGTGAATTTCATGAATCTGCTGAACCTGTATCTGCTCTCGAACTGGCTGCCGACGGTCGTTCGCGATTCGGGCTATTCGAACACGATCGCCGTCAACTCCGGTTCGATTTTTCAGGTGGGAGGCGTGGTGGGAACGCTCGTGCTCGGGGTGTTCGTGCGCCGTTTCGGTTTCACTCCGGTATTAACCACTTGTTTTGCCCTCGCCTGCCTCAGCATCGCGGCGATCGGTCAACCGTACCTGTCGCTTGCGTTGCTGTTCGGCCTGATTTTTGTGGCGGGGTTTGGCGTGCCGGGATCTCAGGCCGGACTGAACGCTTTTTCGGCCACGTACTATCCCACGGACTTGCGCGCGACCGGCGTCGGCGCGGGACTCGGCATCGGCCGTGTGGGCGCGATCGTCGGTCCTTATGTAGTGGGATTGATGCTGGGCCGGCACTGGGCGAACCGCGAGATCTTCCTCGCGGCCGCGATACCGGCGCTGATCTCGTGCGTCGTGATGCTGTCGCTGAGGTGGGTGATCAGACCAGCGCAGATTGCGGTCGCCGCTACGGAAGCTCTTGTCCACTGAGAGCGGATCAAACGCGGCATCGGGCGCTATCGGCGCCACCAGAATGAAAAGAAAACTTCCGGCCGGGCCGGTACCGCGGACACGACTCGTTTTGCCTGTGTTGATTAAAACTACGCCTTGATACACTGATACAGCTTTGGCACTGAAAATCGATCTCTTCAATCATTTTTTCCCAAAACGATTCTGGGAGGAGTTCCTGAAGTCCCCCTACGGGCTCAAGGATATGGGAAAGCGCGTCGCGAACATCCCGAACATCTACGACCTCGACTGCAGAATGCGGACGATGGATGAGTTCGGCGAATACACGCAGCTGATTTCGCTCGGCTCTCCGCCGATCGAGGTTTTCTTCGGCGCCGCGGACGCGGTCCGCATGGCGCAAATCGGCAACGACGGTCAGGCGGAACTGGTGGAGAAGCATCCGGACCGATTCATCGGATTCCTTGCGTCCCTGCCCATGACCGATCCCGACGAATCGGTGAAGGAACTGCATCGGTCCGTCAGGGAGCTGGGTGCCAAAGGCATTCAGATTTACACGAACGTACTGGGCAAGGCTCTCGATGCGCCGGAATTCCTGCCGCTGTTCGAAGAAGCCGCGCGCCTCGACGTGCCGATCTGGCTGCATCCGGCTCGCGCCGCGAATTTTTCCGATTACGCTTCGGAAACGAAGTCCAAATTCGAAATCTGGTGGACCTTCGGATGGCCTTATGAAACCAGCACGGCCATGGCGCGCCTCGTCTTTTCCGGCCTGTTCGATCGCCTGCCCAATCTCAAGATCATCACCCACCACATGGGGGGCATGATTCCCTACTTCGAAGGCCGCGTCGGTTACGGCTGGGACAAGCTGGGCTCGCGTACCACCGACGAGGACTACGAGTCGCTGCTCAAGTCCATGAAGAAGCGGCCGATCGATTACTTCCGCTTGTTCCTTGCCGACACGGCTCTGTTCGGCGCGCGGGCGGCAACCGTCTGCGGCCTGGATTTCTTCGGCATCGACAACGTGGTTTTCGCTTCCGATACGCCGTTCGAGCCCACGCCGGGGCTATATATTCGCGAGACGATCAAGGTGATCGAAAGCCTGGATCTGACGGCCGATCAAAAGGACCAGATCTACCGCCGGAACGCCCTGAAGCTGATGAAGATGGGGTAGGACGAACGCCAGTTCATGGTTTGGTACGTGCCCGATGCCGGGAATCCGAAGGCTCGTCGCCATGTTTAACTTCGGTGTGCAGCCGGAGCGAAGGCAGAACTGAACTCGGTCAACCGGCCATCAGTTACTCAACGCGTAGTATTGTGGACCGCGGACCTGCCACGATGATTTCTCCGGCAATTCCAGACTCGCTATCGTATTCAAGACATAGATCCAGACCGGCACGGTCCGGCTTGCCGACTTTCCACTCATGTGGTTTCCGATGTTTGCGCCGATATGAACCTGATTTTTGCCAATCCGGACGGCACGACTCTAAAGCCCGATTCAATTTCAGCATCGGTGTCGGCTCTCTTTAAGCGACTGAAGATCCCGAAGCCAAAGGGTGCAGCCCTTCATCTCGTGCGGCATTCCCATAGTTCAGACCTGCTTGCCCAGAATGAAGCCCTCACTACGGCGTCAGAGCGGGTGGGGCACTCTTCGGCGCGCGTCACACACGATACCTGCGCGCGCGCGGTCACTGGCCGTAACCGCGAAGCGGCACGAAAATGGGACAAATTTCAATGGCAGTCAACTGCCGCGCACACCAGACACTGGGAGTGCGTGCCAGCGCATCCCACCGCAACAGATCATAAATTGGACCTAAGCAATTTATTGGTAGCGCTAACGGGGATCGAACCCGGATTTTCCGCCCTCTAGTGTCCTGAGTTAGAGATTCGTCTTAGAACTTGCGGAGGATGAGCGCAAGGTCTTTGGTGAGTTGGAAATTCGTTCACAAAGTCTCCGGATTTTCCCAAGGATCAGATCGGCATCCGCAGTCCAGACAAAGGGCTTCGGCTTTTCATTATTGTAGTCCAGGTATTCCCGGATCGCTTTTTCCAGACTCGGCACGCTTTTGAACGAGCCGCGCCGTATCCTCTTCTCGGTAATTTCGCCGAACCATCGCTCCACCTGATTCACCCAGGAGCCGCTGGTGGGAGTAAAGTGCAGATGGTAACGGGGATGGCGGGCAAACCAGCGAATCACTTTGGCCGTCTTGTGGGTTCCGTAGTTATCCAGCACCAGATGAATCTCGCCTGCATCAGCCGGGACCGCGGAATCCACCGTTTCCATGAACTTCAGGAACTCCTGGTGACGGTGACGACGGTGGCATTCGCCGACCACTTTGCCGGTGGCGATGTCCAGCGCCGCAAACAGTGAGGTGGTTCCATGGCGCTCGTAATCGTTCGTCCTTTGTTCCGGCAGGCCGGGTCGCAGAGGCAGGATTGGCTGCGTTCGGTCCAGCGCCTGCACCTGCGATTTTTCATCGACGCAGAGTACGATGGCGCATTCCGGCGGATTCAGATACAGACCGACGATGTCGCGCACCTTCTCCACCAGTTGCGGATCGGTGGAAAGTTTAAAGGTCTCGCTGCGGTGAGGCTGGAGGCCAAAACTCCGCCAGATGCGCACCACGGCGCTTTGGCTCAGTCCCACTTCGGCAGCGAGCGAACGCGTGCTCCAATGGGTAGCCGCGCGGGAAGACTCTCCAGCGTCTGCGTCACTGCCTGTTCCACGGCTTCGTCCGTGATGCTGCGTGGAGCGCCGGGACGTGGCTCGTCGGTCAAACCTTCCATTCCTCTGACCCGAAAGCGCTCACGCCACTTGCCAACAGTGCTTCCCGTAATGCCCAGCCGCCGCGCAATGTCCTGATTGGTGAGTCCTTCAGCCGCCCGCAGAACGATCTTCGCCCGCAGTGCCGCACGCTGTGCCGTCTTCGGCCGACGTGCCAACAGTTCGAGTTTCGCTTTGTCGCCTGGTTCCAACGTGAGAGGTTGTTTGGGGCGTCCCGTTCGCATCACATCTCCTTCGAAGCTGGTATCCATACCCAGGATAAAGGAGTATCGCTATTTTTGCAATGAATTTCTAACTCAGGACACTAGCGTTTCCTATAAGTTACTGAAACCGCGATCGCAGGAAACGCACTGTGCGCAAGAAAATCAGGCCGTTTGTACAAAACATGTACCGGACTTGGCCGACGGTTTTCAGAATTGCCGGGAGGGACCAGGGGACCATACAGTTCTGGAAAATGTCGTTTCCCGCGGGAGTCTTATGGGGCCGCTGTCTCGAATGCTGGCGCCATTAACTCCCGCTCTGCTTTAGGAATGCGAAGCCTGTCTGCTTCGTGCCTCCACTCGGCGACTACCCGGGTTGTCCGAGCGACGATTTCTTCCGCTTCAGTCTTCGACAATCCGTACTCCCGGTGAGCTTCGAGGGCGATTGAGACATCGCAGGCGGAATCGACTTCGTTAATCGCCAGTGAGAGTTCGTCCCGCTCAATCGAAGGATTCAGATCGAACGCAGGAGAAAGGGTAATCCCTCGCTCGCCAATGAAGAACCCGTGATTGCGCAAGTGATCGTCAGTATTGTGAATCAAAATGCTGAACACGATTCGGCGGAAGAGTTCTATGGAGTCTTCGCGGGTATTGGCGCCCTGCGACTGCAACAGGTCGATCAGTTCGAGGTAACTTGCACCGGGCTCTCCGTCCCTCCGTTGCGTCAGGGTCATCGCTGATACGAACGCCAATCGCCGATTCTCGGGAGTGCGATCAAATCTTTTCGCCACGAACGTCGTGTATGCGCTCTCCGGCACACGCAATGCTCGGGTTGGCGGAACGTTGATGCCTGCTTTGGCGGCCAGGCGATGGGCAACGAGCTCCCAGGCGCCGACATCGCGCCGATCCTGCCGGCTGGGAAACTTCGCCAGGCAGAGGGCGCCGTCTTCGTCCCTGACAGATGCTTTGGGGCGTGCGCCACCCAAAGAAGTTCCTGGAGCAAATAACTGCGCGAGCCACCGTTGATAATCAGGATGCTCTTCATCATCCGCGTGGATTTCGAACTCAAGACTCGCGGCCTGAAGGTCGCGTAACGACGTGATCGGCGGTGCCGCGAACTGATCGTCACTGTCGATGAATTGCCCGGAATCCGGATCTCGGAAGCGGAGCGCTCCCAGCCTTGTTTCGTCGTGAACGCCGAGCAGGAAATCCCACTCGGTCAACGATCGGGCTCTGCGTCCCTGTTGGCGCGCGCGCAGGTTTTCCCGTTTTTGCATGAGGACCCGGCCCCAACGATCCGGAGCGGAATCAAGGAAGATGCCAAAGTTGGTGCGATCGGGACCGGGATACTGAGGTCCCGTAACCAACGCGAGATCGGGGTCAAACGTGAACGCAGTGGGCCGCTTGAGCCACCCGGCGTCATATGCGAAGGACAAGATGTCGCCAGTGCGGCTGCTCTGGCAACGAAGTGTACCCATCAAGGCCGGTTCCTCAAACTGGGGCAGGTCGACAAGGACCGTGACAACTTCGGGACGCCTCGGCGTCATGACAGTTCCTTGGATTTTTTGGGGACCGCCCTTGCATCTTGCACGGGTGCAGATTCGGTAGCGCGAGAGCGCCGGGGCGCTCGCCGGTTCGGACCGAGACTGGCATCCTGCAGTTTTCGTCCAAGCAGATCGTCGAGGGCAATCGCGGCGAGGTCGTTCTCGAGGCGTAATGCCTGGAGAACCCGGGCGTAAATACCCAACGCGACCGCCGGGTCACCCTGTTCAACGCGGTGCAGAGTCTTGCGCGTGATCCCAGCTCGCTCGGCGACCGTCTCGGCGGAGAACGCCCGACGGAGCCGTGCCTTCCTGAGATTCTCTCCAAGGCCTGCGAGCAGTCGAGAGAGCCGCGGTAGCATTGGCGGTATTTGTCTGGGCATACCGAGTCATATCTTACCCCAAAATCGGCATAGCGAGTTAGATATAACGCATTCAGCGCGGAGCGGACGGCTTACCCGCCTCGATCTCCTTTGAAGGAAAAACTTTGTTTCCGGCATTACAGCGCGAATTCGATCTGGATTCGAGCCTTTGCACATGCGCGTGTAAGGCGCTGATTTTAAATGGTTTTAGTAGCGCTAACGGGGGTCGAACCCGTATTCGCCGCCATCTCCTGTTTCCTACAAGTTACTGAAACCACGAACGCAAGATCCGCTATCTTCGCAGGAACCTCAGGCCGTTTGTACAAAACGTGTACACGAGCAGATCTGGCCAAATAGCACGCGTGGCCTTACCTGCACAGGCTTGCAGCCGCAGACGGTGGATTGCCTCCCATTCACCCAGAACCTGGCGGGCGCCGGACGTGCGGTTGTATTTTCAGATTGACCCGCCGTCGCCGCTGCTTTTAGATCGTTCAACAACTGGCCCTCCGCCGGGTACTAAAATACGTTCGAGCCATCACAAATCGACGAGTTCCTCATGGACGACAAACCAAGCAGCGAGAGCGTGCCTTCCCTGCTACAGAAAGCAGCCGGAGCAGTCTGCTCGTTTCTCGAAGAAGTGCTGCCGTCGCTGTCGATCCGCTGGTGGGACCTTAACGTGCTGCCGCATCTCTCATTTCAACAACGAAGATCCGTCGACGCTAGGCGCGTGAAGCGGTTGTCCGGATTGGACCTCGCTGCACTTCTGAGGGTGCTGGATTCGAATTGGTATGAAGTATCCGAGAAGTACTCGCTGTCGAACGAGGATCGCCACTTCCTCAAAGAGTTGCGCACGGTCCGAGATCGATGGGCACACTCGACTGTGGCAGAGTTCGCTTCGAGGACGTCTACCGGGACCTTGACACTCTTCAACGGTTTCTAATAGCGATCGGTGCCGACGATGATCTCTTGGCCGCGGTCAAGCGAACGAGGGACGCGGCGTTGCCTATTGGCACAGCAACCCGTCCGCCGGCCTCTGCGCAAGCTCCCGCTTCTGCCACTGCATTTCAAGTCGGCCAACTGGTTTCGCTTAAAACAGATCCTGGCCGCATGGGTGCCGTGACGACTGTTCACCCAGGCCTACCAGAAGCGCGCTACTCCGTGTTCGACGCCGGCGTGATTAAGACCTATATGAATCACAGATTCAGCTTGCCCGCCCGTCCGCGGCCCTCGAGCCGATACCACTTGCGGATTTTGATGCGTATCTTTCGGGGCTCCACATTCGGCACCCGAGCACTTCGTTTGTCTACTCACTGAACGCAGCGCGCATCGATTGTGTCCCATACCAGTTCCGCCCGGTCCTGAAGTTTATCAGGGCCGAGCGGCCGCGCTTACTCATCGCTGATGGGGTGGGTGTCGGAAAGACCATTGAGGCGGGATTGATTCTGAAGGAGCTGCAAGCACGCGTAGACATCCAGCGAGTCCTTGTCACTGTCTAAGCCGCTGATCACCGAACGGAAATGGGAGTCGGAACTGAAGCGGTTCGACGAGCGCTTCATTCCGCTGGATGGCGACAAACTCCGCTACTGCCTGAATGAAACTGACATGGATGGTGTTTGGCCCGACCAGTACGCAAAGGTTATCCTCCCGTACTCCCTGCTGGACGACGAACTCCTTTTCGGATCGCGCGCCGGGACGAAACGCCGCCGTAAGGGCTTGTTGGATCTGGACCCGTTTCCGCGGTTCGATTTGGTCATCGTAGACGAAGCCCAGCACATGCACCGTTCCAGGGAAACCTACGCGCACCGATGCGTCCGAGTCTTTTGTGAAAATGCGGACGCGGCCGTCTTCCTGACTGCAACGCCCCTGGAAATGGGCAGCGGCGATCTCTATGTCCTGCTCAACCTCTTACGTCCGGACATCGTCCGCGACTTCCATTCAGTCCAGACGATGACCCAACCGAATTCGTCGATCAATGCGGCTGCCGCGCTTGCCAGATCGGCACGAGATGGTTGGAATTTTGAGGCGCGTGCCCATTTGGAAGAGGCAGCTAGAACTCCCTGGGGTGCGCTGACTATCGGAACTGATCCGACATTCACGGCGGTAATGGAGACACTAGCGAAACCCGATGTGCCGCAGTCCGAGCGTGTCGGATGCATCCACCAGATTGAGCAACTACACACCCTGTCCGGTGTCATCAATCGGACGAGGCGCCGCGACATCGGTGACTTCACTGTTCGAAGACCGGACACCGTCACCGTCAATTTTACCGAGGCGCAGCGAAAGCTCCATGACGACCTTCTCGCAACGCAGGCGCTTATCCTGATGACGTTGCACCCGAGTGCGAATGTCAAATTTTTGATGACAATG
>CAWBIS010000102.1:0-25135 GCA_963788485.1 Terriglobia bacterium | reverse complement strand
CAGGACTTTTCGCCGGGCGATTTCGAACGCTTTCGCGCCGACCGCGCTTCGGGCTATCGCCTGCTCACGCCCGGCGTCGTCACCGGTGAAGTCGGCGAAGGCAGCCTTAACCTGCTGCGCGATTACGAGTTCGTCAGCGGGTTGACGAAGACGCCCCTCAAGTTTACCTGCACCGGTCCGCACATGCTGGCGCGGCTTCTCACCAACTGCTTCTATAAAGACATCGCCGATCTGGCGATGGACATTGCCGAAGTTCTGCGCGGGCAGCTGGAACTTGTCGAAGCCGACACGGTCCAGCTGGATGAAGCCAGCATTGCCGGTTTCCCGGAGGATTCGACCTGGGCCGCCGAAGCCATCAATCGCGTGCTCGACGGCATTCTGAACGAACGGGCCGTGCATATCTGCTTCGGCAACTTCGGCGGACAGCCCATGCTGCGCGGCTTCTGGCGCGATCTGGTCCCGCTGCTCAACTCTCTTCGCACCGATCATCTGGTGCTTGAATTCGCGCGCCGCGGCTTCGACGAACTCGATGCGCTCAAAGATATCGATCCGAAGATCGGGCTGGGTATCGGCGTCATCGATATAAAAGATAACGAAGTGGAGAGCCCCGAGCTGATCGCTGCGCGCATCGAGAGGATCGTCAAATCTCTCGGCGCGGAGCGCCTGCATTACGTGCATCCGGACTGCGGCTTCTGGATGCTGCAGCGCAGCGTGGTCGACCGCAAGATGCGTGCCCTGGTGCAGGGAAGGGATCTGTTCGAGGGCCGGCTGTGAACGAAGACGTTCGCGCCGCTGTATTCGCGCATCTTCGTGGTATTGTTCTGGTGCCGGTGGTGCGGGCGCTGCGGGATCGCGGCGTCTTTGAGTTTTTCCGGGACATTTCTCCCCAGTCAAAAGCCTCGGGCTGGGTGGATCTGGATCGGATTGTGGCGAAGACCCGTGCCAATCGCGGCTATTTGAAAGTTGCCCTGCGCCTGCTGGTGAGCGCCGGTTGGCTGGAATGGCGCACGGTCGATGGTGCGACAGCCTTTTCAGTGACGGTGGAGGGATCGGCTGCGCTGAATGTGCCGCCGGAACTCTTCCGCGAGGTCGCCGCGTTCATTCCCATGGCGATCTTTCTGGAGGATTTTCTCTTCGGGCGAGCGCAGGGTTCGTTTTTGCCTTCGCTCCAGGTGCTGATCGACAAGGCGATCGAAGGCTGGGGCGTGGCGGAGGAAGAGATCCGGCTGAATCTCGAAGGGATGCTGGTGGGCCCGGCGATGGTTGCGCTGGCGCGCGGCGGCATTCTGGAGAAGCTGCAGCAGGGGCCGGCCGAGCTGAAGAGCATGGAGGGAAATCAGTCGTGCCTCTCTTCGCTTTTCGATCTGCTCGCCGCGCGCGGGTGGGTGCGGCGCCAGGAGAATCTTATTTCGCTGACCGAGTCCGGGCAGTACGCCGCGCGGATTGCGCCGGCTTATGGCGTGACGGTTTCGTATCTGCCACTGTTTTCGGTGGTGAGCACGCTGCTGTTCGGCAATCCCCGCATTCCACGCACGGACGAAAGCGGCGTGGAACTGCTGGTCAATCGCGCCATGAACGTATGGGCCGGCGGAGGCGCGCACAAAAATTATTTCCGCAAGGTTGATGAGATTTTGGTCGAGATCTTCAACCGGCCAATCGAGCTGCAGCCGAGCGGCATATGTGATATGGGATGCGGCGACGGCACGTTCCTCGAGCATGTTTATCACGTGGTACGGGAATGCACCGCGCGGGGAGGGATGCTCGAAGAGTATCCGCTGCTCATTGTCGGCGCCGATTTTAACAAGGTGTCGCGGCGCGTGACGAAGCAGAATCTCAAAAAGGCGGGGATTCCGCACAGCCATGTCATCCCCGGCGATATCAATCGACCGGCGCTGCTGGCGGGCGATCTGGAAGCGCTCGGGGTGGACATTCACGACCTGCTGCACGTGCGTTCGTTCCTCGATCACAATCGGCCGTGGCTGCAGCCTTCCGGGTACCTGCGGGGCGCGCGTAAGGCGAAGTCGACCGGCGCATTTGCGCATCTGGGCGAGGAGATTTCCGCCGACGAGATGGAGGAAAATCTGGTCCGGCATCTCCGCCGATGGGCGCCTTATGTGGGACGGTTCGGTTTGCTTTGTCTGGAGTTGCACACACTGCCGCCGGAGGTTGCGGCCGCGAATCGGCAGAAGACGCCGGCGGTCGCGTATGACGGGACGCACGGATTTTCGGATCAGTATCCGGTCGAGGCGCAGGTATTCCTCGACTGCGCGCGGGAAGCGGGACTGCATGCGGACGCGCGATTTCAGGCGTGGTTTCCGTCCGCGGAACTGGCGACGATCAGTATCAGTTTCTTCACTGCGCCGCAGGCGTAGAGAGGGAGTTCGAAAGCCGTTTTTGGCCACGAATGAACACGATTGCCTGGCGTTCTCACGGGCGCAATCCGATATCATTAACACCCAGGAGATCTCATGACCCGACTTCTCGCAGCTTTCGCCTGCGCTCTCGCCGGAGCGGTATCGCTCGCTGCGGCCATCGATGCGCCGGTTCGTCTCGACAGCGGAATGGTGCAGGGCGCGCCGGGCGCGGATCCCGATGTGCGCGTCTTCAAAGGATTGCCCTTCGCGGCGCCTCCCGTGGCCAATCTGCGATGGCGCTCGCCGCAACCCGTGGCGCACTGGGAAGGCGTACGCAAGGCGGATGAATTCGGCCCCATCTGCATGCAGGCGGCGGGCCGGGGCGGCGCGCGCGGCGGCGCTCCCGCCAAAATGAGCGAGGACTGTCTCTATCTCAACGTCTGGACCGCGGCGAAGAGCGCGTCCGAGCGGCGGCCGGTTCTCTTCTGGATCCATCCGGGCGGCTATACCAGCGGTTCCGGTTCCGCGCCGGGCACCAATGGCGAGGCGCTCGCAAAGAAAGGCGTGGTGGTGGTAACGATCAACTATCGCCTCGGTTCGCTCGGCTTTTTCGCTTATCCGGAATTGAGCAAAGAATCCGACCGCAACGCCTCGGGCAACTACGCGTTGATGGATCAGACGGCCGCGCTTGAATGGGTGCAGAAGAATATTGCGGGATTCGGCGGGGATCCGCGGCGAGTCACCGTGGACGGCGATTCGGCGGGGGCGGCGAGCATCGGGAATCTGGCGGGGTCGCCGCGCACCAAAGGGCTTTTCCAGCGCGCGATCGCCGAGAGCGGGGCTTGGATCGGGCTTTCGGTCGGCCATACCAATACGCTGGCCGAAGCGGAGCAGGCGGGCGTCAAAGGAGCCGAGACGATCGGCGCGCATTCGCTGGCCGACCTGCGCGCCAAACCGGCCGAGGAGATCCTGAAGATACGCGGCGGCGGTCCGATTGTCGACGGCTGGTTTCTTCCCGAAGACGTGGGCAAGGTGTTCGCCGAGGGCAAGCAGAACGATGTTCCGGTGCTGCTCGGATCGAACAAAGACGAAGGTACGTTCTTCCTGCAGCCGACCACCGCGGCTAAGTACACGGAACAGGCGCATCGGCGCTACGGCGATCTGGCCGAGCAGTATCTGAAGATTTATCCCGGCAACACCGACGAAGAAGCCAACGCCTCGCAGCTGGCGGCCTTTCGCGATGAGCTCGGCTGGGTCATGCGCAATTGGGCGAGCCTGCAGTCGAAGACGGGGAAGTCGAAGGCATTTCTCTACTACTTCACGCACGAGCCGCCCGCCGGGAATACCGCTTCGCCGCGCGGCGGATTCGGATCGGGAGCGACACATGGCTCCGAAGCCGCGTACGTTTTCGAGAACCTGCTGCCGCCGCGCCCGTGGACCGAACTCGATCATCAGGTCTCCGATCGGATCTCCTCGTATTGGGTCAATTTCGCTACCAGCGGAAATCCAAACGGCAAAGGACTGGCGGAGTGGCAGGCTTTCGACAGGAAAACGAGCGACCGCAGGATGGTTCTCGGCGATCAGGCCGAAATGGGTCCCGGGCTGGATCAGGCGAAGGTCGAGTTTTTTCAAACCAAATACGACCGACGCGATCAGCGGTAAAGAATCTTCCGGTTGGCTTCCATGATGCGCGCGTGAAAGTCGACGGCGTCCGGGTGGAAATCGGCGCGCGGCGGCGGTTCCGGGAGGAAGTGACCGTAGTCGTCTTTGCCGCGGACCAGTGTCGCGCTGTCGGGATTGCCGCTGACCTGCCGTACGTCTGTGGGCAAATAGCGAATGGCGAAACCGATGCGCGGCGCATCGGAACGGTTCGGCTCCGAGCCGTGCACGAGCCGGACGTGGTGCAGGGAAAGCTCGCCTGGCGCGAGCACAATGTCGACGGCTTTCGATTCATCGACTGCAACCGCAATCTCCTGACCGCGCGTCAGCAGATTATCCGCCGCGAACGTATCGCGATGCGGGAGTTGATCCGCGAGGTGGCTGCCCGGGATCACGCGCATGCATCCGTTGGCGACGGTGCTGGGCGTGAAGGCGACCCAGGCGGTCACCACGTCGGGGCGCGAGAGTCCCCAGTATGTCGAGTCCTGATGCCAGGTCACGAAGCCGGCGTCGTGCCGCTTCTTGGCGAAGAAACTCGCGCCCCAGCAGAGCAGATTCGGCCCCAGAATTTGTTCCACGGGATCGAGGATGCGCGGATGGCGTATCAGTTCGTTGAGCCAGGTCAGCAGCAGATGCGGCTTTTTAGTGGTTTTTGCCAGCAGCCATCCAGGCTTTTGCGCTTCCAGTTCATCGACCCGCCCGAGTAGCCGCGCCGCTTCGGTTTCGGAAAGCGCGGAGAGCGGGAACAGAAATCCCTCGTCGGCCCAGGCCATGCCGTTCCAGTCTACCGGGCTTGTAGGAAGAGAAGGACGCCGATGCCGATCAGTCCGAAGTGAACATACATCAGGAAGCGGGCGGGATCGAGCCGACGGTTGAGCATGCGTCCGACGAAGATAGCGGGTATGACCGCGGGCAGCGACAGAAGATAGAAACGGTTCACCGCGGGTGTCCAGAGGCCGCTGAAGAAATAACCGATCATGCCGGCCATGCTCGCAGGGAGAAAGTAACCCTGCAAAGTCGCCCGGAAGTGCCCGGGAGACCATTTGCGCAGCGATCCGAAGATAGCGAGCGGGGGTCCGTTTATGCCATACGCTCCGCCCATGATGCCGGCGCAGAAACCGAAGATCCAGGCCGAACGGTCGTCCTTCAGTTCGTAGTGGCTGGGCCTTAGCAGCGACCAGATCGAAAAAACGACGATCAGGATGGCGAGGGTCATTTTCACTGCACGCTCCGGCGCCAGCTTCAGCATGAGCAATCCCAGGGGAATGCCGAAAAGGGTCGAGACCACCAGGCGGCCGGCGCTGCGGAGATGGATATGACGCCAGTCCTGGAGTACGACAACGAGCGCAACAGTGATCGAGACCAGCACGGCCAGAGGCGCCGCAATCTCTACCGGGATGGTTAGCGCGAGCAGGGGCACGGCTACGAGAGCTTCGCCGAAACCGAAGGCGGAACGGATAACAGTTGCCAGGAAGAGCACCAGCGCGACTTCGAGCGCCGTCATTTCAGCGCGCTGCGATAGTAAGCCATGAGATCGGTTGCGGCCGGCGTGAAGCCCGATTGCCGCAGCAGGGTGGCGAATTGTCCGCGATGGTAGCTGCCGTGATTGACGACATGCAGCGCGATCTGCCAAAGGGGCAGCCTGGATTCCATGCCGTTCGCGGTGCGAAACGGGCGGGGTTCATCCCACTGAGAATTGCCGAGGGCGTGCGCGAGTTCGAGCCAGTTTTGATGCAGGGTGGGCCAGGAGTGAGCGAGCGCATCGGGGTCGGGGGGAACTGCGAGATCGGCAAGACGCGCGCCCGGTTCACCCTGGACGCGTTTGAGCCATACCAGTTCGGCTAAATAAACATGGTTCAGGGTTTCGAAAATGCTCTTGAAGGAGCTTCCGAGATCGATGCTGACTCTGTCCGCTGGAAGTTTCAAGAGGGCGGCGAGCGCGATGTCGTCCGCCCATTTCATGAAGGCAAGATGAGAACGGCAAACAGAGCCGATTTCCGATTCCATGCGGTCAGGCTACCATGTATGGCAGCCTGGCACGCGGCTCATCCATCTCGCTCTCCGGGTCAGGCGGATTACCAATCTATTGCCAATCCGCAGCAGGTTAACAACCTGCCCTACCGGCTAGAACTGGAAGCGCAACTGGAGCGTCACCTTGCGGTTTCCGGCGGCGCTGTTGCCGTTGTTAATAGCCGTCGACTCCGCGAAGAAGGGTGAACCCAGAACGCCAATCGGCGCCGCGTAATTCACGTGATTCAGGGCATTGCGGGCTTCGACGTTCAAAGTCAGGTTGTAGCGCTTGCCCGTGTTGCCGCCGCCGAACCCACCGAACCCGCCGCGTCCGCCGCCGCCGAAGCCGCCACCGCCACGCCCACCGCCGCCGAATCCGCCACCACCGCCGCGGCCGCCGCCACCACCGGGAGGGCCACCGCCGCCGGGACCGCCGCCCTGATTCGGATTGCCGCTCACTTTTTCACCCCAGCCCCAGGTGCGGCTGATGCGCAGGTTTACCGAGAACTGCGCGGGGCCGTCGCCGTAATAAGCGGGAACCAGCGCCTGGCCTGGCAGAGGGTTGTTGGTGAAACATCCGGCTTTGGTCACAAACTGGGCGCTTGCGCAGGGCGCGAGAGCCGGACGGGCATTATTCAGTCCATCGTCTTCTCCGAGGTACGGTAATCCATCGGTGATATTGAACGGAGCTCCCGACTGCATCGTGACAAACGGCGCCACCTGCGCACGCAGCGGCAGGCCAATGGTACCGCCGATGAATGCGCGATTGCGAACATCGAAGGCCGCTCGGCCCCAGTCCAGCTTGTCGTTGTACTGATCCATCGGGAAACCGTTCGCGTTGGTGTGGGCCTGACCATAAACGTAGTATCCCTGCAACTGCAAATGAGAGTTCAGGCGCGTGTTGGCGTTAACCGTAAGCTGGGTTTGCTTGAATATCCCGCTGGTTTCGTATTGGTAGATATCGCCATTGGCGTTGGGAACGGTCGTACCCGAAAACGGGCGAACTCCCGCTGGATCGGGACACGCCGCGGTGGCAATTTCAGGGCACGGCGCGTTGATATCGCGCTCTCTGAGCACATGTACGCCACGGGTATTCACATAATTCACCGACAACTGGGTACGGCCCGGCAGTTGGCGGTCTACTTCGATCGCAGCCTGGTTCATCGACGGCGCTTTAATGCTCGGGTCGATGGTATAGATCGCCTGGTTCGAAACGGTCAGTAAAGACGTCGGAATATTGGAGATGCTGGCGTTGGGATTGAAGTTTTCGAGGGCCTGGATAGCCTGCAGGTATCCCGGGACGCTGCTCACCGATTCACCCGCTGCCAACTCCGCGGAGGTGAGCTGCGTGTACGGATTGTTGACGCTGTAGTTGGTTTGTTCGACGCCGTTATAACGCAGCGCCTGCAGAAGATTGGTTTCGGCAAAGCGGGTATAGAAGATTCCATATCCGGCGCGCACAACGGTCTTCGATGCCGTCTTGCCTTTTGCGCCAGGCGCCCAGGCTATGCCAACCCGCGGAGCCCAATCGTTGTGATCGCGAATGTTGTCCTGGGTTTCGTAGCGGAGCCCCATGTTCACCGTGAGGTTGGGCATCAGACGCCAATCGTCCTGGACAAATGCGCCGAGATCGAACTGTCCCACGTTTTGTCCCGGAATGCCGCCGCTGAGCGTCAACTGCGTCGGGCCGCAGCCCTCGGCGAGCACCTGCGAAGCCGGAATTGGATTGCTTCCGAACAGATCGCTTTCAGTTTGCTGGTAGAGATCGAGAGACGTCGGATTGGTGACGCCGTAGAGGCACCCGCCGGGAGCCAGCGCCACAGCCGAGGGCGTGCTGAAGGTCCACGAACCGTTGAAGTTGCTGGTGGCTTTGGAGAGTAGATCCGTTTGCCGCGCGCGGGCACCGATCTTGAGGGCGTGGCTGCCTCTCGACAAGGTCACGGTGTTGGCGAGTTCATAACCTTTGGTGTCGGTGTAGTTGGTGCCGACGAAAGGCGATCCACCCGCATAGAAAGCGCTGGACACGTTGATGCCGGGGATGGCCGGATCGCCAAAGGGATTCGTATCCGCGTTGTTGCTGCGGAACTGAAACCGCGTTTCGTCCACGGCGACCGTCCCGAGGACGGCAGTTTCGGTGATCTGCACCATGTTGTTCTTGGTGAATGTCTGCGTTTCCTGGTCGGGAAGATTGAATCCGCCGACTCCGCCTTCGTTCGACGCCTGCATGTGGTTGTAACGCATCACCAGGGTGTTGTTGGCGTTGAGCTGATAGTCGAGGCGCGGATTGATCTCCCATCGTTCGTTTGGAGTCACCACCGCCTGGTTAAACGGGACGATCGCATAGGCGGGGTTCAGATATTGCGCGTCCACGAGGGCGTTCTCATTAATGGAGCGTCTCTGATAATCGAGAAAGAAAGAGGATTTCTTGTTGATGGGGCCGCCGATATTCGCATTGAACTGTTGCGACGAATAAGCCGGCCATGCGGTCGTCAGCAGCGGGTTGCGTGTGTCGAAATCCTTGTTGCCGTAGTTGAAGAAGACCTGGCCATGGAAATTATCCGTTCCAGGCTTCGTCAGGATTTCGATGCGGCCGAAACCGGGCGTGTCGAATTCGGAGGAGAACGGGTTCGAATTGATGCGGATTTCGCGGATTGAGCTCTTCGGGGGCAGCTGGCCGCCGCTGAATCCATCGATGAAGAACTGCGCTCCATTGGGACCCGCGGACGGGCCGGCGAGAGCTTCCAGATCCGCCTGCAGATCGTCCGGATCGTCGGGCAACTGCTCGAGGTCTTCTTCCTTCAACACGAGGGCGCTCACGTTGCTCGATGAGTCGGTTGAAAGCTGGGCGGCCGAAGTGTCGTTCACCGAAACCTGCTGCGCCTCGGTGGCAATCTGCAGGGCGATGTCGAGATTCACCGCCTGCGTGGCTGGAACATCGACATCGTTGCTGATGTACGGGACGAAACCGCTGGCATCGGCGCGAACGTTGTATTTTCCCGGAGGAACGTTGGGGACGCTGTAGCGGCCCTGATTATCCGTTTTTACCGAACGAGTAACGCCATTGCCCGTTGCCACCACCGTCGCGTTGGGTATCACCGCCGCCGATGGGTCCGTCACTACGCCTTTGATGCTGCCAACGTTTTGAGCTCGAACCCCCGTCTGGAGTGCGCACGCGATCGCCAACGCGGCCAACGCTGTTGCACCTCTGTTGATAATGCTCCACACCTTTGTTTGCATATTCTTATCAGGACTCGTCTTCGATGAGACGACCGGTAAGAACCATTGTTACCTTTATTACGAATGTAGAACGTGAATAAGTGTAAAGATAGGGGGTTTAGATAGCCTTTATCTCCGCGGATGGCCTGTTGACGGCCTAACGCGGCAATCGCGCTGCCCGCCCTGTAGTTTCAATCCAGTACGCGACCATCGCGGCGCAATCCCGAGCCTCGCGCAGCTCCCTGAGATCTTCGATGGACCAGTGCATTTTCCGGCTCCAGTTGGGGTATTGGGCTGTGGTGCCGGGAAGGTTCTGCTGTGCCAGTTCCTTCGTCATGTCCTCCTGATTCACCAGCCAGAGCACGCAGGGGGTTCTGGCGAGGAAGCCGATAATGGCGTAGTGGAGTTCTCCCGTGAGCTCAGCGATTCGATCGGCGGCTGACTCGTATGTGGCGGGGAGGAGCCGGGCCGCGAACAGCGCGTCGAGCAGACGCTGTTTATCGCGCGCCCGGTCGGCCCTCTGGGCATCCCAGGCTGCGCGATCGATGGTTCCGGCCTGCAGTCTGGCCTCAATGTCGGCGCCTGTCCAGAAGCCTGCGATGGTAGCCAGATCGTGAGTGGTGGAGGCGGCGAGGGCCTGCTCCGGATAGAGGTCGGGCGGCTTGAACCCACCGTCGATGCGCTCGAAGTAGAGAAGGCGGTAGCTCAGGATGCCGAAGTTCGCCAGAATCTCGCGAACTTCGGGCTCGACGGTGCCGAGGTCCTCCCCGACGATGACAGCGTTGTTGCGAACGCTTTCAAGAGCCAGGATGCGCACGAGATCGTCGGCGTGATCGCGGACGTAGGCGCCCTGGGCGGCCGTGTGTCCCCTCGGGATCCAGTAGAGCCGGAACAGCCGCATGACATGATCGATGCGCAGGGCGCCCCCGTGGCGCAGGGATTTGCGGATGGACTCGGTATAAAGCCGGTAGCCGTCGACCCGGTGCTGCCAGGAATCGGGCGGCGGGAAAGACCAATCCTGGCCGGTGGGCGAGAAATCGTCCGGCGGAGAACCGACGCCACAGCCGGCAACGTAGAACTTGCGATGCGCCCAAAGGTCGGAGCCGCAGCGATCCGTCGCCAGAGCGAGGTCGTGATAGAGCCCGATGCTCATTCCGGCGTCTTTGGCACATTGTTGGGCGCGGGCGAGCTGCAAATCCACATTCCACTGCAGCCAGCCGTGGAACAGGATTTCGCGTTCGTGTGTGACCGCGAACTGTTTTACCGCGGGGCCCGCGGGATCGCGGTATTCTTCGGGCCAGTCGGGCCAGACCCACAGGTCCGGGTTGGCGGCGTGCAGGTATTCGTCGAGCGCGCAATAAGTGGCGAAGAGACGCAACAGATCGCCTTCGGCTGCGATCCAGTCGGTGCAATCGGGTCCGGGCGGATTGGCTTCGAAGATAAGATTCAGGGCGCGACGTTTGACGGCGGCCACGCGCTCATATTCCACCGTGGGAGCGGCTCGCAGCCGGCGCAGTTCATCGTGGATCTCCGCGTCCTCAAACCGCCTGCGAATCACTTCGTAGCCGCGGACGCCCTCCACGTCGAGGTAGAGGAAATTGCGGTAATAGATGCTGTTGGGGAGATACGGGCTGGTATTGTACGGAGCGCGATTATGGATCGCGTGGAGCGGGTTGAGAGCGATGAAATCGACGTGAAGAATGGTTGCAGCCCACGCGATCAGATCGCACAAATCGCGGAAGTCGCCGCATCCCCAGTTGCGCGCCGAGCGCAAGCCATAGAGAGTGATTCCCAATCCAGCGTGCCGCCCCGGGGCGGGGAGATGCGCGCGATCCGGGGTAACAATCAGCCGCATCGAGCAATCGCCGGAGCGCGCTTCATGGTAGCCCAGGGGTAATTTCAAAGCCGGAGCGGCCACGCCGTCGGAGATGCGGACTCGGTGGCTTTCACCCTGTTCGGTGAGAATTTCCAGATCCAGGTTTCCGGCCAGACGCAGGGGCGCATTTTCGCTGATTACCAGAACCGGGGGCAGGGGACGCGCATTCGCGTCCGCTTCGCGCTGCGCCAGAGAGGCGCGCAGGCTTTCTTCCGATGTGCAATCGAGACCGAGCGCAGTCAGAATGGCGCGGTTGGTTTCGGGCCCGGTGAAATGCCGATGGCCAAAAATATCCCAGAAGTCCTGCTGCACTCCATTTCGCTCGGCGGCGTAGCGGAGTGCGTCGTCGAGTGGCACTTAACCTAATGTAGCGTGGCGGTCTCGCCGCCGATGCCGATATGAGACAAAAGGGAGGTCGGATAACTCATTGTTCAGGGGTCCGCCGCGGATCTGGTGCGGCGCGCCACAAATTGTGCGGGAAAAGAATTCCGAAACCGGACTCCCGGCTCGTTCGTCGGCTGCACTCGGGTCTGAAACAGGTCTACCTGCGGAACCGAATGCCTGTAACAGGGTTGAATGACCGTGCGCCATATGCGCAGTAGAGGTTTTCGTCACATGGCCATGGCCGGATTCGGGACACTTCTGCTCCTTTGCGGAGCCGCGTCGGTTTGCGCGCAAACGCCCGCGCAACCGGTCGACGTGGTTCCGGTCCTGCCTTCGACTTTGCCCGATTCCTACGAGCGCATATTGGGGATCATCCCGAATTATCAGACGGTTTCGGATCCGACGGCCCCATACGTACCTCTGCGCGTAGTGGAAAAGTGGAAACTGTTCGTCCGGGAGACGATCGACCCTTACACTTTCGCGTCGGCCGCCGGCGGTGCGGCGATGTCGCAGATTGACAACGACAATCCAAAATACGGCTATGGCGCGATGTCTTACCTGCAGCGCTTCGGCGCAGCGCAGGCGGACATCACGACTCAGAATTTCTTCCAGGACGCCGTGCTGGCGTCGCTGTTGCACGAAGACCCTCGCTATTTTCGAATGGGGCCCTCGAGGTCGATCATGAAACGCGTCGGGTATGCTTTGTCGCGCGCTGTCATTACAAAGCGGGATTCGGGAAAAGAGAGCTTCAATTTCTCCGGCGTTATCGGAATGGGGATGGGGATCGCGCTGTCGGACGCCTATTATCCGCCCCGAAGCGTCGGCGGGGGAGAACTCGAATCGCGCGTGGTGACCAGCCTGACGGCTACCGCACTGGGCAATCTTCTGCCGGAGTTCTGGCCCGACATCAAGCAGAAGTTTTCCCGCCACAAGCAGTAGGGGCTGGCGCTTTCCGCGTTAAAACTCCAGCTTATCGATCATACCGTTCAGCTGCGATTGCAAGGCGGCGCGCTGCTTGTCGAGGGCGGCGTCGCGGTCCTGCAATTTCGCGATTTGCGTTTCCTGATCGGCCAGTTTGCGCGCATAATCCTGTACCAGTTGCTGCTGGCCGCTCACGGCGGAAAGACTGGCGATGTTCTGGCGGTTGCGTTCTTCGTCGCGGGTGATGGTATTAACCTGATCGCTCAGGGAATGTTTTTCCGCGTCCGTATTGGCGATCTGCGTCTTGAGATCCGCGATCTGCTGCAACTGACGCCGCGCGTTCTCGCCGATGGCCTTGTTGCGAACATACACCAGCAGTGCGTCCGGATTCAGGGATGATACGGAGACTTGCGTGTCGTAGACATGCTCTTCAGTTACGGGAAATTCGAGGCTGCCGTTTGCCGGAAGTCTGATCTCGAAACGATAGACGTCGCGTGCGATTTCCGAGGGCTTCGCCGTGTCGATCAGGTCATAGCCGACGCGCACGGGGTGCTCGAGGATCAGCGTTTTCGGGCGCGGATCGATGTTCCGGATCATATACATTTTCTTCTGCACGACCGCGGCTTTTGTTTCCAGCAAGCCGTTATGGGCGTGGAGTTCGCGAACAGCGTCGGTGCGGGAATCGAGTTTGGTGGCGATGCGCGTGCCGAGATCAACGCCGTAGTTGATGAAGCGCTTGTCGGCGTTCTTGAAGGTTTCGACGAGCGCTTCACCGGCGTAAGCCCCCGCGTCATAGACCGTGATGGGACCGCCATCGAGAGTCTTGCCGGTGTTGTTGGTAATTTCCGCCGCGCTGAACGGGTTTGGTTTGCTCGAATCGGAATAGATAATCAGTTTGCGCGCGGAAACCTTCTGCTGGAGAAACGGCAGCATGGCGGATTCGTCTTTGCGCACCGTAACTGGAGTCGCGATGGTGTACTCGAAGAGATCGGCAATCTCCATAGCCTGGCCCGCCGAAGCGACGGAACTCATCTCAGCCGTCTGCATACCCGCCGACGCGCGGAACAACCCGCCACCAACGCCGCCGCCAGAAGCCGGCGGAACGCCGGCGAACGCGGATGGCTGTGGCAGCGCTTTCGCCTGTCGCTGCTGGACCGCGCCTCCATAAACCGTCGGCGCAACCGCCTGATCTTCCGGCAGATCCGCCCCCAACCGATTGACATATTTCGGCGGGTACAACTGGCTGATAAACGAAATCGGCTTGCCGGAAACGAGCGAGAGATGCACGTTGGTCCAGTCCTCGCCGGTGGTGTTGTCGACTATAGCCCAGCCCTCGAGTGTCGGCTCTCCGCTGTCGGCGAAAAGGAGACGATAACTGGACTTCCAGGCCGGCATCGGCATAATATACGACGCCACCAGATCGCGCGACTTCGAATCGGAGGAATCGATATAGACGCTGCGTTTGTCTTTGGAGCGCGCACCGGTCAGCGCGGCGAGATAATCGCGGAATTGCAACTGCAGCTTCGGATCGGTGAAACGGATCGAAGTAGCCGCCGCGAGATCGACGTTGCGGAGTTCGCCGGAATCCATCAGCAGCGTCAACTGCTCGCGTTCCGGACGGTCCTTCTCGCCCGCGATGAGGCGTGCCGAAACGATCTCGCCCGCGATTTTCTGCGGACCGAATTCCATCTCGATGCGCGCGCCTTTGAGCTGATCGATGACCGAACTCAGCGGCTGGCCGTCTGCGATGCGGAAGGGGAATTCGCTCAGTTTCTGTTCGAGCGGAATGCTGGAGTCGTAACGCAGGCCGTTGACCTTCCCGCCCTGCTCGTTGATGGTGAGCGATTTGAGCACGTCGTTCATCTCTTCGGCTTTGAAGTCGAGCCTGGCGGACTCGCCGGGCCCGAGCGTTCCGCCGCGTTCGAAATAACCGACGCCGTGCTTGTAAAGCACAACTGTGCGCACCGGCAACTCGGCGCCGGGCAGCAACGCCGCGCAAAGCGCGAGAACGACAAGACTTTTGGCTTGCATGAAAACCCCCTTGTGGTGGGTTGACAATTACTCGCCCATCACTTTAATGATGACGCGTTTGGGCCGCTGTCCGTCGAATTCCGCGTAGTAAACCTGTTGCCACGGACCGAAGTCCAGCTTTCCGGCGGTCACCGGAATGATGACCTCGTGATGCACGATGAGACTCTTGAGGTGAGAATCGCCGTTGCTTTCACCGGTGCGATGATGTCTGTAATCTTCCCGAAACGGCGCCAGCTTTTCCAGCCATTCGTCGATATCCTGAATCAGCCCGTCTTCGGCGTCGTTGACGTAGACGCCGGCGGTGATGTGCATCGCCGAGACGAGGATCATGCCCTCGCGGATGCCGCTGTTTGCCAGCGCTGTCACCACCTGAGGCGTCATATTGATGTACTCCCGACGTTTTTTGGTCCGAAACGTCAGATATTCGGTGTGGAATTGCATACCGAAGATGGTACCCGCAGCCTGCCGTCGCTTGACACTGAACTGCGAAGAGCGTCAGACTCGGTATTAATGCGTAGAAGGGGGTATTGTGCCATCTTGTTGCTGCTTGCCGCAGGGTCATCTCTGCGGGCGCAGCAGACCGCGCCGCCCCTGCCCACGCAACCCGAAACCCCCGCCGGAGACGCATTACCCGCTCAGGGTCCCGAGGTCGTAACCCCGGAGCAACAACTCGAACAGCAGATCCGGCAGGTTGACCCTCTGGACCACAGCGATGATAAGGACGCGAAAGCGCGGGAGAAAGCTGACCGAGACGCGGAGAAGAAAAAAGCGGACCAGGATCAAGCGCCCACCCCTGGATCCATTGCCGCGGAGCAGAGAAATGCCGCACAGGCCGGACCGCAGGTGGTTTCGGAAGATGATTCCGACCAGCCGGTGCAGGAATACACGGGGCCGGCCGTGCTCAGCCGCAGTTACTCTGTAAGCCGCCCATTAATCCCACAGGAATTGAAATGGTCGGAATCGGCGGGGATCAGTTTCGTGGATGACGTCGGGGCTGCGGAGGCGGTGAACGCAAATGGCATCGTCGGCAGCACGAATTTGGTCGGAGCGGCGCTCAGCTGGAGTTTTTCGGGACGGCATTACTTTCGGCACGATCAGGTTGCCGTAAATTACATAGGTAGTTATTACGACTACCCGACGAACGGCGGCTATAGCGGTTCGAATAATTCCATCGCCGTGGACTACTCTCACGTTATGTCGCGGCGAATGACGCTGAACGTCGTGATGAGCGGTTCACTTCTTTCTCAGAACTACACGCTGGGCAGCGAATACCTCGAACCGAGCACCACCATCGCGAACATTAACCTGTCGAGTAGCCCCAACATCCAGATCACCGACCTCGGTACCAAGCAGTTCTCAACCCAGGCTGACTTTGTCTGGCAGAAAAGCGCACGGCTATCGTTCGATGGCGGATCTACTTACTTCGGGATCGAGCGCAACACTCCGGGCCTTTTGGGCATGACGGGCCTGCAGACCCGTGGCGACTCGAACTACAGACTGAATCGGCAGTTGACCGTGGGCGCCTACTATTCGTTCAGCCATTACATCTTCGCGCAAGGCTTTGGGAATAGCAGCGTGAATACTGTCGGCGCGATTTACTCCTATGCATTCAGCAGAACGATGCAACTGCGCGTGCGCGGCGGAGCCTCGATGGTGCAAAGCCTCGGATTTCAGACGATCACGGTTGCTCCAGCCGTCGCGGCGCTGCTGGGGCAGAGTTCGGGATATATCGACGTCGCATCGAAGACTTCGACGAGCGATATCTCGGCCCAGTTGATCAGGGATTTTCGTGCCGGCCGGACCGCATCAATTGCGTTCGCTCATGGAATCTCGCCGGGCAATGGACTTTTTCAGACTTCGGTGCAAGAATCCTTCAGCGCCAGCTTTGGGATGCCGCTCTTTCGGGTCTATTCGATTCAGGCAGCGGTTGGCCGGGACACACTGACGGCGGTGGCCCAAGCCCTCTCCGGGTACGAGAGCGACTACATCAGGCTATCCATTTCGCACAAGATTCGGCGTGACCTCAACGGGACTTTCACAGCGACGCTTCGCCATTTCGACCTGGCGGGATTTATCGGCCTGCGAAACCAGGTGCTGCTCAGCGCGGGCATCAACTGGGGATCGACCAACGGGAGGCTCTGGCCTTTTTGAGCCGAGGGATTGAGAGCGCGCCCGAGTACCGCGCGATTTGGATCTGCTAATCTGAGGGAGTCGTGGCGCTATCGTCTAACGGTTAGGACGGAGCCCTCTCAAGGCTTAAATACGGGTTCGATTCCCGTTAGCGCTACCAACCATCTTATAATCAATCACTTGCAAAATCGATGTACACGGCCTATGTACAAGGAGTACAATGGGTTACGAGGAAACGGCCGTGTTAGCCCTCTATCGCCGCCACTCTGGAAAATGCGCTGTACACACCCTTAAGCTCACGCCGGCTGCCAAACGCAAGTATATGGCTTGCGACTGCCCGCTCTGGATCTACGGGAATACCGAAACAACTCACGTTCCCCGGCAGAGCACCGGAACGAACATCATTGCGGTGGCGGAGGCCCAAAGGCAGGCGCTTCTAAAGGGCGGCCAAGACCAAAAGGTCCATGGTCCGCGCCTCGACGATTGCATCGAGCGCTTCAGCGCATCGCGCAAAGAGGAGCTCGGCGAGAAAACCGCCGCCGCCTATCGTTTCCAGCTTGATCGGTTGTGCGCCTACTGCGCGACGCGTGGCGTTCACTTCATGCACGAACTGACCGTCGATCTCCTTGAAGATTTCAAAGTTGAAGGACTGCCAGACAATATGGCCGCCACAAGCAAGGCGCAGGTGACGGCCAAGATTCGATGCTTCCTCCGTGAAGCATATCGTCGCAGTTGGACGGAGTTCGCCCTAGCCGAGAAAGTGAGGCCGTATCGCGCTACGCATGAGCAGAAGAATCCTTACACTGATGCGGAAGTCGATCTCATCCTAGCTGGAGCCGAAAAGCTGAAGGGCGGGCGGGATGGATACGCGAGTGCTCCTCTTACGTTCCGACTGCTTCTCGAACTCATGCTTGAGACCGGAATCCGGGTTAGCGATGCAATTCGATTCGACCCAGCGGCTGCGCACAAGGGTGAATCGGGACTGTGGATCTACAGATTCACGCAACGCAAGAGCAAGCGAACAGCGCGAGTCCAGGCGACCGAGGTATACCTCACCGACCATCTCAAGGCTAGGATTGACCAATGTCAATGGTTGTCGCCAAGCAGGCCATTCTGGTATGGTGCGGCGACCGCTGGCTACGGGCTTGCGTACCAAGTTTACGATCTGATGCAGAGCATTGGTGGACGCTGGGGTGTTGACGATTGTCGCCCGCATCGATTGCGCGACACCTTCGCCGTCCGTGCTCTATTGCGCGACGTTCCGATTGGCGATGTATCGAGGCTGCTTGGGCATTCGAGCGTCAAGATCACGGAGATGTACTACGCGAAGTGGATTCCGGCGCGCGGAAGCCGCCTTGAGGGCCTGGTTGCCAAGACGCTCATGAACGCGGATCGCAACGGTCTCGAGAATCGATAACGGGGCATAGCAATCCATCGCGCAACCCGGCCGAAGGATACAAAGCCGCGTCGCGGGGAACGTAATGAAGTCGTGCAGCGCGGTGAGGGGGTGAATGGGACGATGTTGGCGGATAATCGCAAAATGGACGCCACGTCTTTCCCCGTCGAATGCAGATACTGCGGCAACAAAGGCACGATGCGAATCTTAGCGGAGGCGCGGGAGACCGAACAACGTGAGGACAACAGCGATCCGCGGTTTCCCTTGGAATGGGAGGCGGGGAACATTTATCAGACACTCCGCTGCTACACCTGCCATCAGGTCACGTTTTACCGGTTCTCAGTTCACACCGGCACGGACCCGGAATACATCGACCGCTCCTACGACCAGATTTTATACCCGAGTGCCGCTGAATCCCCGATGGGCCCGCCCACGACCATTCAACGGGAATGGGACGCAGCCATGCGCGTCCGGCGCGTGAGCCCGAACGCATTCGCCGTCCTGCTCGGCCGCGTACTGGATCAGATATGCAGCGACCACAAGGCCGAGGGAAACTTCCTCCACAACCGCATCGAGCATCTCGCCGGCTCGGGCAAACTGCCGGAGCCGCTGAAGGAAGTGGCTCACGGGTTGAAGGATCTGCGGAATTTCGGCGCGCACGGGAACTTGGGCGACCTGGACCCGAACGACGCGCCTCTGCTCGAATCGTTGTGCCGGGCGCTGCTCATGTATCTATACACTGTCCCGGCCTTGTCGGCGGATGCCAAGAAGCGGTTGGGCAAAGCGTGAAGCCAAACCGCTATTGCCGGGCGGGTTGATGGCGCGGTTTACACCTTAAATTGGCTTCCCCCGCCGGTATCTTACCGCGAAGTCTTACGATAAATTGATGAACTCCCACAAGGTTCTGCCGATCCAGGTCGACTGGCGCTTCGATATTTTGGAGCGGATGGGTAGAATCCGCCTGAAAGAGCTGGAGGATTTCCACACGCAGGGAGAAAAGACCTTCAACGCTGCAATGAAGGCGTGGCGAAAGGAAGTCAAGGAGTTCGAGGCGCAGTATGAAGATGCGGACGGGGACCACTTCATCTCGCAGCGGGAAGAAATCGAATCCCTATTGGATCGCGGGCATACGTTCGGAATCGTGGGCCTGTACACGTTCCTCGAACGCTTCCTGAATCTGGTCATTGAACATCTTCGCGCCGGCGGCGCCGCGATCCCGCCCTCGCAAATGGGCCTCACCCTTCACAAGATGCGTGACCATTTGGCGGAGTTTGCAAAGATAAACATGAACCGCCCGCCGTTTGACTGGAAGGCGCTAGAACGCCTGCAGGAAATCCGGAATTGCATCGTTCACGCAGACGGATGGATCACGGCCGACTTTGTGAGTCGGTTTGCCACGGTGGGCATGAGGGTGAAGGAAGACACGCCGCTCAAACTGCCCGCCAACTATTTCGAGGATACGTGGCTGCTGGTGGACCATACCTACAAGGCCGTTTACGAGCAATGCACTGCGAAGTTCGGCTACGCAAAGCAGAATCAGGTCTGGCTGCAACCGAAAAGAAAATTCACTTCCGATGAGTTGCGCACCATCCTCAAGGAAGCAACCGAGGCGGGAGTTGCGGCGAGAGAGGCAACAACGAAGGAGTTATTAGAGCGCGCCAAGAAGAGGCGCCGAAAAGACGAGGACAGCTGCGGATGGGTGTGGCTGGAAATCGACCCCAAGTTGCTTTTACACATCCATAAGCTGCGTATTCCCAACGTCAGCACCAGCTATAAGAGCAAGACAATAGTCGAGGATTTCAACCTATATTTAGACGATGTTCGGCACTCACTGCGGATGTCCGCCACGATGGACGGGATGAAGGCCGCGGCGGCCGTTTTGGAGAAGCATGGGATCAATTCCCATCAGCGCAGCTTGGCGGACTAGACGATGAACGCCAGGGACATCTCCGACTCGGTAAAGAAAGCCACGGTTGCGGTAATGACGCGCCGGGAAAATCCAGGGCCGGGACATCCCTTCAAGATCATAGGCAGCGGCTTCTGTGTTCATCCCGATGGGATTGTGATCACCGCCAACCACGTGTTTCAAACCTTCGTCAAAGACCAGCATCACAAGAGTGTGTTGGCACGGGTAGGTGAAGGCGTGATGGTGCCAACCCCGATGACAGTGTTTGGGCTCTTGTTTTACGGAGGCGCCGAAGGGTCCAAGGTTTACATGCACGAAGTGACGCCTGCCGAAGTTGGTATCGTCAACGACTTCGATATCGCCCTTTTCAAGCTTCGCGCGCATCCCGCGTTCCCAAGCGGCTTCCCGACACTGGACGTGGCCGATTACGCCGATCTTCACGAAATGATGCCGGTCGCCACCTGCGGTTATCCTTTCGGCGATTTTCTCTGGAACCAGACGGGATCGGTCACGAGTTCGTTCACCACGGGCATGATGAGTTCTATCCTTCCGGCTCCGGGAATTGCCCGCGAGCATCTGTCGGGTTTCCAACTCGACTTGCTGTCGGCTCCCGGCAATAGCGGCGGACCTATCTTCGATTTGGCGACCGGCAAGGTGTTTGGCGTTCTGCAAGGTGGCCCCGTCGATCCAAAGGGAAATCCTATCCTCGGAATCACAACTGCAGAGCCGGTCTATCCGGCATTCGACCAAGGTTTGATTGAGAAGTTGCTGGCCCACGCGGCCCAGCCGCAAAAACAGTCGTAGTTTCTTTCCGCTTGCGCGAAGCTGCGCTTTCTGCCAATACGGCTGCATACAAAGAACACGAGGCGACATGTCATCACAGGCTGAAAGCCTACCTCGATGAATACCTCGCGGCCGCCGGGATCAGCGGCCCGAGGGCCATTCGCCGATGAGGTCACTCCTTCCTTGTCGGCGAAGGGGCAGAACACTCCCGGCGTCTGCGCTTTATTGCGTGTTTTTCCGATTGATCTATCGAGACTGCTTGGCCATTCGAGTGTCAAGATCACGGTGAGTTTTCGGCAAGCCTGCATGAAGTCCGCTGGGCATAGCTGGTAAGGTCTTTCTTCCGCCGGTTCTGGCCGGGGAGGAGGACCATGCCGCGAACCAAAAAGCCGACCGTCAGTCTCGAAGAAGTGAAAACGCGCTTCGAGGAATGGCGACGCAGGCGCAAGGGTAAAGCCGCGATACCGGACGAACTCTGGGCGGCAGCGGTCGAGGTTGCGCGGAGGGAGGGCGTCAGCCGGGCCTCAACCGAATTGCGCGTGGAGTGGAATCACCTGAAGCGGCGGATGGCCGCTCCTTCAGCAACACCGTCGAAACCGGTGCTGCCGAGGTTCGTGGAACTGGTCGCGCCGCGCGGGGAATCGCTGCCCGAATGCGTGATCGAACTGGAAGGCCGCCACGCGAAGCTGCGAATCCAGTTGAAGGATGCTTCCGCTTCTTATCTGGCAACGCTGAGCCGGCAACTGTGGGAGTCGGCGTCCTGATTCAGATCACGCCGCAACTGCGCATACTGGTTGCGATAGACGCGATCGACGGCAGGAAAGGGATCGATTCCCTGGCGCAGCTATGCCGCGAGAAGCTCGATGCCGATCCGTTTTCCGGTTGTCTTTTCATTTTCCGCAGCCGACGCGGCACCGCCATAAAGCTGTTGGCGTATGACGGACAAGGCTTCTGGCTCGCGACGAAGCGACTGTCGAAGGGCCGTTTCCGGTGGTGGCCCACAGGCGCAGAACCGGCGCGCACTCTGCGCGCCCATCAGGCGCAGTTACTGCTAGCCGCCGCGAATCCGGAGGCCGAGGCGCCGCCGGTGTGGCGGCAGGTGAGCGCGTAAAAAACTGCCTCAACCCCTTGCGTTCCATTTTGGGTTCTGCCACACTGGCCACAGAATGCCGGAGTGGAGATACCGGGGCCGCACCGTTACTGCTGAAGAGATCGGTTTCATCCGCGCATTAATCGCGGAAGATCCCAAGGCAAGCCGGCGCAGACTGTCGGCGAGGCTCTGCGAGGCATGGCAATGGAAGCAGGCCAATGGCGCACCACGCGATATGGTCTGCCGCGGTCTGTTACTGATGCTGCACCGCGCGGGCGAGATCGAGTTGCCGACGATTCGCTTTCGGCCTCCGAACCCGCTGGTACGGCGCGAGCGGCCACAATCGATGCTGATCGACATGACCCCGCTCAGTGGCGCGCTCCGTGATATCCGCCCGATACTGCTGCAGCAGGTCAGGAAGACGGCCGACGAGCCGCTGTTCAACAGTCTGATGGAGCAGCATCATTATCTGGGTTACGAACAGCCCGTGGGCGAGCACCTGAAGTATCTGGTGTGGGCTCATGGCCGGCCCATCGCCTGCATGGCATGGAGTTCGGCGCCGCGTCATCTCGCCAGCCGCGACCGTTATATAGGATGGAGCGCCGAGGCGCGGCGGCGCAACATCCGCTTCATCGCTTACAACACGCGCTTCCTCATTCTGCCGTGGATCAGAGTGCCGCATCTGGCGTCACACATTCTGGGCCGCGTGGCGGCGGCGCTTTCAGCAGACTGGGAGCGGATGTACAGTCATCCGGTTTACTTCGCCGAGACCTTCATCGATCCCGGCCGTTTTCGCGGGACCTGCTACCGCGCGGCCAACTGGGTGTTGATGGGCAGGACCACGGGCCGGGGCAAAGCCTCCAACAGTTACATCCCGAATCGGTCCATCAAAGAGGTGCTCGGGCTGGCGCTGACTCCGCGTTTCCGTGAGTTGCTGAGCGAGTTATGAAGAAGTCATCCCGGCGGCGGATCGATGTCAATGTCGATGAACTCGACAGGATTATCGACACCGCCATGCGAGGGCCGCTGAACGAAGCGGAGGGCCACACGCTCAGAGCCGCGGTGCATGCGATGGCGGAAAGGTTAGTGAGGCGACGAAACACGGAGAAGACCAGCGCCGTGCTGGAGCCGAAAACACCGCCCGCGGCTGTTGACACGCCGCCGGAACCGGAGAAACCGTTGCGTGCCGGGCATGGCCGCAATGGCGCGGACGCTTTTTCGGGCGCGGATAAGATTGCCATCGCGCATTCCACGCTTCACGCCGGCGATGCCTGTCCCGGATGCGGAGAAGGAAAAGTGTATCGCCAGAAGGAACCGGCGACGCTGGTCCGCATCATCGGGCAGGCACCTTTGAAGGCGACTGTGTTTGAGATGGAACGGCTGCGCTGCAACGCCTGCGGCGAGGTGTTCACCGCCAGTCCGCCGCAGTCGGCGGGCGAGGAAAAGTTCGACGCCACAGCAGTGGCGATGATCGCGCTGCTGAAGTACGGGACGGGGATGCCATTCCATCGCATGGAGCGGCTGGAAGCACAACTGGGAATGCCGCTTCCGGCGACCACGCAGTGGGAGTTGATGGAACAGTCCGCCAAGCAGCTCAAACGCATACAGGGCGAGTTCATCCGGCAGGCGGCGCAAGGTGGTGTAGTGCATAACGACGACACCGGCATGCGGATACTGCAGATGGCGCGCCGCGGTGACGACGGACGCTCGGGAACCTTCACCAGCGGCATCGTATCGGTTTCGGGCGGGTGGAAGATCGCGCTTTACTTCAGCGGATGGAAGCATGCGGGCGAGAACCTCGCCGACGTCCTGCAGCAACGCGCTCCCGGACTGAGTCCGCCGATCCAGATGTGCGATGCGCTATCGCGGAACTCGCCGAAGCTTATCGAAACCCTGCTGGGCAACTGTCTGGCGCACGGAAGGCGGCAGTTTACGGAGATTGCGGACAGCTTTCCCGATGAGTGCCGGCATGTGCTGGAATCGCTGGGCGCGGTATACGGCTTCGATGCCGAAGCGAAGAAACGCGGTCTCACAGCGGAGGAAAGGCTCACGTTCCATCAGTCGAACAGCGCGCCGGTCATGGAAGATCTGCGTCAGTGGATGGAAGCGCAGTTTGCAGAACATAAGACTGAACCCAACTCGGGGCTGGGCAAGGCCATCTCTTACTTGCTGAGGCACTGGGTGAAACTGACGCTGTTTCTGCGGCAGGCGGGTGCACCGCTCGATAACAATGTCGTCGAGAGGGCGTTGAAGAAAGCCATCCTGCACCGGAAGAATGCGCTCTTCTATAAGACGATGAACGGAGCGCTGGTGGGCGATCTCTTCATGAGCCTGATCCACACCTGCGAGCTGAACAGAGTCAACCCGTTCGACTACCTGACGGAGCTGCTCCGGCATCCTGCGGAAGTGGCCGTGCGTCCGGCAGAGTGGATGCCGTGGAACTATCAGCGCAGCGCAACCGCCGCGGCTGCGTAATATCATGGTTCGGTCGCATGGCCGAAAGCATTAGATAATAGCCCCGCGTATCAGAGACTCTGAAATGCCCGCAAAACGGACACCCGCAACAGCAAAAACGAAGAGGGTTTTCGGCCAGCGCCAGGAACCGGTGAAAATGTTCCGCGTGGGGCTGTATGCGCGGGTGTCTACGCACGACCAGCAGACTTTGCCGTTACAGATGCGTGCCATGCGGGAGTATGCGGCGAAGCGCGGCTGGACGATCGCGGTCCAGATCAAGGAAGTCGGTTCGGGTGCGGCGGAGCGTGAACTCCGCGAGAATCTGCTTGCGGCGGCGCGCCGCCGTGAGATCGATGTGGTGCTCGTCTGGCGGCTGGATCGTTGGGGCAGGTCACTCGTCGATCTGGTCGTTACGTTGAAGGAACTCGCCGGACTGGGTGTCGCTTTCGTGTCGCTCACCGAAGCGCTCGACCTGACAACGCCAACGGGCCGGGCAATGGCTGGGTTACTGTCTGTGTTCGCGGAGTTCGAACACGAGATTCTGCGCGAGCGGATTCGCGCGGGCATTGCCGAAGCAAGGCTGAACGGAAAGCGCTTCGGGCGGCCTCTCACCGCGGCAAAGAAGGCCGGTCAGATTCGAAAACTGTACCGCACGGGCGTCAGCAAAGCCGAGATCGCGCGCCGACTCGACATCGGCCGCACCTCCGTGCGCCGAATCCTGGCTGACCTATAGCTGGCCCCGGTACGACACGTGCAAACTGGTTTCGAAGGACCTTCGCATGCCAACGTCCGATCCGCACCTCGATCAGCTATTGCGAACGGCGATCGAACAAACCAGGCTGCTCCGACTTCGCTACCGCAACAAAGATCGAATCGTCGAACCGCACGATTATGGTGAGCACAACGGCGTAATCAAGCTGCTGAC
>CAWBIS010000101.1:0-16284 GCA_963788485.1 Terriglobia bacterium | reverse complement strand
TCCGTCGTGCGCACTTTCAATTTCAAGGTCGAATCGGGTCCGCAGCTCGAAGCGCTTACCACCCGCGTGACTTCCTTGTTCGAGCAGTACGTCAAGCTCAGCCAGAATCTCAACTACGAAACGATGGTCGCGGCCATTCGCGTCGACGACGCCGGCAAACTTGCGGATACCGTTGGCGCGAACCTGCAGCTCACCATCGAAGAAAAGCAGGAACTGCTCGAAATCTTCGACCCGATCGACCGCCTGACGCGCGTCGCCGAGATGCTCGATATCGAAATCGAGAAGCTCAACGTCGACCGCACCATCCAGGGCCGCGTGAAGCGCCAGATGGAAAAGGCGCAGAAAGAGTATTACCTCAACGAGAAGATCAAGGCCATTCAGAAGGAGCTGGGGCGCGGCGAAAAGAGCGAAATCGATGAGCTGAAGAAGCGCATCGAAACCTCCGGGATGTCGAAAGACGGCCTCGAAAAGGCCACGGCGGAATTGAAGCGGCTCGAGAACATGCCGCCCATGTCGGCCGAATCGACGGTGTCGCGCAATTACCTTGATTGGCTGCTCGCGGTGCCGTGGAAGAAGCGGTCCAAGGAAATCCGCGATCTGAAGTTCGCCGAAGAAGTGCTTGAGTCCGACCATTACGGTCTCGATAAAATCAAGGAACGCATCCTCGAATTCCTCGCCGTGCGCCGCATGGTGAAGAATCCGAAGGGCTCGATCCTCATGTTTGTCGGCCCTCCGGGCGTGGGCAAGACATCGCTCGGCATGTCGATCGCGAAGGCCACCGGCCGCAAGTTCGTACGCATGTCGCTCGGCGGCGTGCGCGACGAAGCTGAGATTCGCGGGCACCGCCGCACCTACATCGGCGCACTGCCAGGCCAGATCATTCAGATGATGAAGAAAGCGGGCACGCGAAATCCCGTCTTCATGCTGGATGAAATCGACAAAATGTCGACCGATTTCCGCGGCGACCCCTCATCCGCGCTGCTCGAAGTGCTCGATCCCGAGCAGAACTACATGTTCGTGGATCACTACCTCGATGTCGAATACGATCTCTCGCAGGTGTTCTTCATCGCCACCGCGAACGTGCTGCACACCATCCCGCCGGCGCTTCAGGACCGCATGGAAGTCATCCGCCTGTCCGGCTACACCGAACTCGAAAAGCTGGAAATCGCGAAACGCTTCCTGGTGAAGAAACAGACCGCCGCGGCTGGGCTCAATGATGCCCAGATTCAGTTCCAGGACGACGGTCTTTCGGCTCTGATCCAGTTCTACACGCGCGAGTCCGGCGTTCGCAATCTGGAACGCGAGATCGGCAATGTGGCGCGCAAGGTCGTGCGCAAAATTGTCGGCAACGGCGAGAAGCAGAAGGCCGTCGTCAACGCCGCCAAGATCACTGATCTGCTCGGACCGGCCAAATTCCGCGACACCACCACCGACCGGCAGAATGAAGTCGGCGCGACTACGGGTCTGGCATGGACTGAAGTGGGCGGCCAGATTCTGACGACGGAATGCATCCTGATGGAAGGCAAAGGCAAGCTGACGGTTACCGGAAAGCTCGGGGACGTGATGCAGGAATCGGCACAGGCCGCGTTCAGCTATATCCGTTCAAGAGCTTTGACGCTGGGCCTCGCGCGCGATTTCTATCGCAATCTCGACGTTCACCTGCACATTCCCGAGGGCGCAATTCCCAAGGACGGACCCTCCGCGGGGATTACCATCGCCACTACGATTTGCAGCGCTCTCACCAAGATTCCGGTGCGCGGTGATATAGCCATGACCGGTGAAATCACCCTCCGCGGTAAAGTCCTGCCCATCGGCGGCTTGAAGGAAAAGCTGCTCGCCGCCCATCGCCACGGCATCAACGAAGTGATCATTCCGAAGGACAATCAGAAGGACCTTCCGGATATTCCCGAATACATCCGCAATCTGATGAAGCTTCACTTCGTCGATCACATGGACGAAGTGCTGCGTCTCGCGCTGGAACGTGAACTGGTGGCGTTGCCGCTGGCGCCTGCCGGTGTCGAGATCGCGGTTCAGCAGGAAATCGACCGCGCGCACTAGAATAAACGCGGATAAGACAAGATCTCTTATTTCGTCTTATCCGCGTTCATCTGTGGCCAGCCATGGGTTGCTTTCGCGCCGTGTTCCATACGGTCTGAAAGCCGTCCGCAATATTCAATCGTGCGCCTCTGCAGAAGAACGTGGCGACGCCGGGCAGTTCGGTGAAATGAACGGTCTGCCGGCTTGTAATTCCGCCTCGAACGGATGCACGCATATCCGACGATCCTCCGAATAACAGCTCTTGTTCCACGCCCGGCGCGGGATCCATCCGCGACAGCGCCGCGTCGAAACGATACCGCACTCCCCCGAACGCCACTTCCGTGTACTCGATGGCGATGGTGAAATACGGTTCGGGGTCCGTCGAGCGTTCGAGACGCCGAATGCGCCCCCGCACCGGGGAGCCGGCGGGTATCGCGGTCTGACCCATGAGCATTACGTTCCCTGGGACAACTCCATCGATCAACGTCCCCACCGTCATCCCGCCCGAGAGACGCGTCGTCAGTTTGACCGGTATTTCAAGCCCGGCCGGCAGTGGGCGCAAAACGTCGTCGTTCGCCGACACGGCAAATCGCGCCGGTTCGCCGGGAGCGTCCGGCGCATTGAAACTGATCGCAGTTTCCACCCCGAACGAATGACACTGCGTGAAGTTGAACCGGTCATGCGTGGCTTCACCGGAGAACTTCACCATGCGGAAATCCGCGGCCTGCGGAAGAAGCACCGTAACATTGCCGGCAAGCTCGGTCTCCGCGTAATCGATGCTCCATTCCGCTTCAGAGAGAGGGAGAGTGGGCGGAAAATCGCCCGCGGCCACTTCGAGACGAACCAGACTATCGGTCTTTGGATCGGCCTGAAAAGACCCGTGCAGACTCACCGTGCCGGAGCCATCCTCCAGCACGAAAGTCTGGCCGCTCGACATCAGAGGCAGCCGGTAATCCCAGCGCGCGAGCCTGCGGCCGCCGATCTCTTCCTCGCCCTTCCACGCATAAGTAATGTTGCCGCTGAGGAAAACGGTATTCAGGTAGAGCCCGAAAAAACCGTTGCCCAGCGCGCCGCTGCCCACCCAGTCGATCGGCGGATTTTCCGAAAATCGGCGATCGCCCGGCGAGGCATACAGCTCTTTCGTGCCGTTGGTCAGGATCTCCAGCCGGACCTCGTCCAACGCCTTCATTTTTTCGTTTCTGGCCTGGTGTTCACGGAATACCGTTTCGAGGCAACTGACGTTGGACAGGCGCTTCAGATCTTCCCGGACCTGCCGTTTGACCCGTGAAAGAAGAAGCACCTCGGGGGACAGCTCCTGAGCCGCGAGCGGCAGAACCAGCCCGGAAATAAGGATGATGAGGAGATTCTTCAAGGACCGGTACCCGCGGCTATTATATTCGCGGCCGGGCAGCCTGCTAATCTGCCAGAATGGAATCGCTCGCCGCCACGATCGCGCAGCACGGCTATTCCATTCTGTTTGCGCTGGCTTTGCTCGAGTCGCTGGGCTTTCCCATACCCGCGGCACTGGCCATTCTCACTGCGGGCGCGGCCAGTGTGCACGGGCCGCTTCGTCCAGCGCTTTCCGTGTTGACTGCCCTGGGAGCGATTCTCCTCGGCGACGCGATGCTCTACCTCCTGGGCCGTTACACCGGCTGGTGGACGCTTCGCATCCTTTGCCGGCTTTCGCTGAACCCGGATTCCTGCATCCTGCGCTCCGCCGACACTTTCTTCAGACGTGGAAAAATGGTCCTGCTGTTCGCCAAGTTCGTGCCTGGCGTCGGCACCATGGCTGCCCCACTGGCGGGCAGCATGAACATGAGAGCCTGGCAGTTTTTCCGCTTCGATCTGGGAGGCGCGGCCCTCTACACTCTGGCCTACTGGGGGGCAGGCTACAGCTTCAGCGATTTTCTGGGGGCAATAACCAGGACTTATCTGCAATTCGGACATTATCTCGGCTGGACGCTGGCGCTGCTCTTCGCCGGCTATCTCGGCTACCGCGCATGGCTGAGCATCCGGGAACGGAACCGCGCCCCGGTCCTCGGCATCAATGCGGATGAAGTAGCGCGGAACCTCGCGCAGTTCATCATCTTCGATGTGCGCAGCCACGGCTATTACGACAAGGGCGCCCGCCGTATCCGAGGCTCCGCCCGGCTGGAGCCCAACGCCATTGGCCAGGCGGAAGTCGAGTTTCCCAGAGACAGGAAGATCGTTCTCTATTGCACCTGCCTCGGAGATGCCACTGCCCGTCAGGTCGCCCGCGAACTCGCCGCGCGAGGTGTTGTGGCCTGGGTCATGGTGGGCGGCTTCCAGGCCTGGAAGAAAGCCGGGCTGCCGCTCGAAGCCGTGCCGCCGGACGAACTCCTGCAGCTCCCCACGTTCGTGTAAAAACCTTGGTATACTGTCGTTTAGTCCCGCTTGCGCCCACCTTCCTTCCCGGTGTAGTAAAATTGGTAGCGGAATTCATTAACAGCGCTGGTAGTCCCGAGCAGTTCCCCGCCGGCGGGCTGCCCGAGGTAGCTTTCCTGGGGAGAAGTAACGTCGGCAAATCCAGCCTGATCAATGCGCTGGCAGGGAAGCGCGGGCTGGCGTTCACCAGCAATACGCCCGGTCGCACGCAGTCGATCAATTTCTACAGAATCGATGGCAACCTCCATTTCGTCGACCTTCCAGGCTATGGTTACGCGCGGGTGCCACTCGCCGCGAAAAGTGAGTGGGCGAAGCTCATTGAACATTACTTAAGGGAGAGAAGTAACTTAAGGCTTTCATTTCTGATCCTCGACGCACGCCGCGGATGGATGGAAAAAGACCTCGAACTCAAAGCATGGCTCGAGGCCAATGACCGTCCCTACATCGTCGTGGCGTCGAAGATCGACAAACTGAATCACACAGAGCAGCAGCGCGGACTAAAGGCCATCCGGCAATACGCCGAGCCGCTGCCGTTCTCGGCGGTCACTGGCCGCGGAGTGAGGGAAATTTGGCAAGCGATAACGAAAACACACCTACCGCCAATACATCTGGCGCAAACGCAATAGACACACCGCCTCAGGAGCCATCGGCCCCGGAGAAGACGGCGGAGCGGCCCTCCCGGGACGCTTCTTCCGATACCGCAGTCGAGACGGCGCCCAAGCCGGCGCATCAGGAACGCCATTCACGGCCGCCGCGAGCGGAACGGCCGCCCCGGCAGACGGAAAGGAACGAGGCTGCCAGGAGCGACGTTGCCAGAAACGACGTTCCCAGAAACGACGTTGCCAGAAACGACACCCAGAAAGTGGAAGCGCCCGTCGTGACCGCGCCGCCGGCCAACGGCGCTGCTCCTCCCGCGGCTCCCGTCGAAGCGAGCGCGGAACCGCCCGCTCCCGTCGTCGCCGGAGATCAACCGGCAGACGGTGGCCAGGGCGGCGCACCTTTGGGAGGGCAGCAGAACCGGGGACCGAATCAGCAAAATCCGCACCAGGGTCCGCAGGGGCATCCCGGCCAGCAGCGGCGTAAGCAGCAGCAAGGCAAGCCTGGCGGTGGTCCCACGCTCGATCTGGTCGAGTTGAAGGACATGAGTATCCAGAACCTCAACCAGGTGGCGAAGGAGATGGGCGTGCTCAATGCCGCCGGCCTGCGCAAACAGGAACTCATCTTCAAAATCCTGCAGACGCAGGCGGAGAAGAGCGGCCTGATCTTCTCCGAAGGCGTGCTCGAATGCCTGCCCGACGGCTTCGGCTTCCTGCGGGCTCCGGAGTACAACTATCTGCCCGGTCCGGACGACGTCTACGTCTCGCCCTCGCAAATCCGCCGCTTCGATCTGCGCACCGGCGACACCGTGTCGGGTCAAATCCGGCCGCCGAAAGAGGGCGAACGTTACTTCGCGCTGATCAAAGTCGATGCCATCAACTTCGAGCCGCCCGAGGAAGCCCGCAACAAGATCTTCTTCGACAACCTGACGCCGCTCTATCCCGACGGGCGCCTCAAGCTGGAGACGGTCAAAGATAATTTTTCCGGCCGCGTCATGGATCTCATCACGCCGATCGGCAAGGGCCAGCGCGGACTGATCGTCGCCCCGCCCCGCACCGGCAAAACGATGCTGCTGCAAAGCATCGCCAATTCCGTAACCACGAATCATCCCGAGGTCACTCTGATCGTCCTGCTGATCGACGAGAGGCCGGAAGAAGTCACCGACATGCAGCGTTCGGTGCGCGGCGAAGTGATCAGTTCGACCTTCGATGAACCGGCCACACGGCACGTGCAGGTGGCCGAGATGGTGATCGAGAAAGCCAAGCGGCTGGTCGAACACAAGAAGGACGTGGTGATCCTGCTCGATTCGATCACGCGTCTGGCCCGCGCTTACAACACGATCGTGCCGCCTTCGGGCAAAGTGCTCTCCGGCGGCGTGGACTCGAACGCGCTGCAGCGTCCGAAGCGCTTCTTTGGCGCGGCGCGCAACATCGAGGAAGGCGGCTCGCTGACGATCATCGCGACTGCGCTGATCGATACCGGCAGCCGCATGGACGACGTGATTTTCGAAGAGTTCAAGGGCACGGGCAACATGGAAATTCACCTTGACCGCAAGCTCATCGACAAGCGCGTCTTCCCGGCTATCGACATCAACAAGAGCGGCACGCGCAAGGAAGAACTGCTGATGCCGCGCGACGAACTGAACCGGGTTTATATTCTGCGGCGCGTGCTGAGTCCATTGTCACCGGTGGAGACGATGGAATTACTGCTCGACAAGCTGGGCAAGACTCGCACGAACAGCGAGTTCCTGGCTTCGATGAGCGGGTAGCGGGAGAGGACGGCTTCGCTGCGGCTCCATATCGCGGGCCGGGCGAATCCGTTTCCGGCTAATCCGGCAGCGGGCCGAGAATGTCTATCCTGTATTTCGCGGCTACTTCCATGAGGTTCCCCATATCCGGCGCCGGCGGCGGCAGGGTGAGGTCGGGCTTTGGTTCGCTCAATTCCAGAAGGAACTGATCAAAGCCGGAGGGAGCACACAGAATCAGCATCCTTGCGGGTTCGGCACTTTCAACCCTGAAGCCGTGGGGAATTTCGCGAGGCCCGAAGACATAGCCGCCTGGACCTGCCTTGATCCATTTTCCATCGCAGACGAACGCAACTTCTCCTTCAAGGACGTAAAACGCTTCGTCTTCAAGATGGTGGACGTGGTACGGGGAAGCCCACCCCGGTGGAATCGAGAGATGCTCGACCAGCCCGAACGCTCCATTAGTCGTTTCGCCGGTGGACCTCACGACGGTCGGTATACCCAGGAACCTGATAGCCGGATCCTCTCTGGTGTTCATGTACGGCTGAAGCGCTTTGGCGGTCATTCGCGAAGATTATAGCAACCGCGGCTCACGCCGGCTCACCTGCGGCCCGACTGCGATAAGCTCGTCGGGATGAGCCCCGCCATCACTCCCGTCGACCGCCACGCAGCCTACAACAAGACCCGGCTGTTCGTCGTGAGCCTTCTGGCTCTTTTCACGGCGGGCGTGGCGGCGTCGCTGCGGTCCAACATCGCGGGCGATCTGCAACGGATCTTTTTCGACCCTATCGATAAGGCCCATTCGGCGGAAATGATCGGCTCCGTGTTGGGCGTGCCGTTCCTCGGATATGCGTTCACCATCGCCATCGGGAGTCCTCTGCTCGATGCCATCGGCATGGGCGTGCTGCTGCCGATGTCCGGCGTGCTGTTCATTGCCGGCACGCTGATCGTTCTTTTCGCGAGCAGCATCAGTGCGGGCGCGGGTATCTACACCGTGATCTGGCTGGGCGCAGTCGTTACAGGAATCGGCTGGGGACTGGTCGAGACCGTGATCAATCCGCTGACCACCACTCTCTACCCTGAAGACCGGACCGCGCGGCTGAACACGCTGCACGCCTGGTGGCCGGGCGGGCTCATCGCGGGCGGTCTGCTCGGCATCGGCCTCGGCGCAATGGGTATCGGATGGCAAATCAAACTGGCGGCGGTGATGGCTCCGGCGGCGCTGGTGGTGATTCTCTGCATGGGCGTGAAGTTTCCACCGACCGAGCGAGCGGCGTCGGGCGTTTCAATGGGGGCGATGTTCCGGGAACTGTTCAAGCCCATGTTCCTCGTCCTGTTCTGTTCGATGTTTCTTACGGCCGCTTCGGAACTGGCCCCAGGGCAGTGGATGGATTTCGCGCTGACTCGAACTGTCGGAATGCGCGGCATCTGGCTGCTGGTTTATGTCAGCGGCCTGATGTTTGTGATGCGCCACTTCGCCGGGCCCATGGCGCACAGGCTCTCGCCGGTCGGGCTGCTGTGGTGCTCGTGTCTATTGGCCTCGATCGGACTGGTTTCGTTGAGTATCGCGAATTCGCCCATCACCGGGTTGCTCGCCGCGACGGTCTGGGGCACGGGCGTCTGCTATATGTGGCCGACCATGCTGGCGACGGCGGCGGAGCGCTTTCCACGCGGCGGAGCGCTGCTGATCGGGATGATGGGGACGGCCGGAACGCTGTCGAATAATTTCGTTCTGCCGCTCATGGGCAGGATCTTCGATGCGAAGAAAGTGGAACTGGCCGGCGGGACCGCGGCTTTCAATGCACTCGAACCCGGTCCCGAACTGGAGCGCGTGCTCGGGATAGCGGCGCAGACTTCTTTTCGCGCGGTAGCCGTACTGCCTGCGATCCTGCTGATTGTGTTCGGCGCGATATGGTGGCACGACCGGGCGAAACGGGTTTAGCTATTTCAGCGCCGGGCGGTCCTTCTTGCGCACGCGTCCCCGGATCTTCAGGTGAATTGGCGTGCCCTCGAAGCCGAAGCGCTTGCGCAGCTGATTCATCAAATAGCGCTCGTGCGAGAAATGCAGCGGCCCGGCCTTATCGGTGAACAGAACGAACGATGGCGGATGCACGCCAGCCTGGGTGATGTACAGCACCTTTCTATCTTCGAACTTCAGTGTTTCCACGAACCGATTCAACTCGCCCGTGGTCACGCGATGAAGGGCGGAATCGTTTACCCGCCGGATCAGATCGAGGAGGTTCGTGATACCGGTGCCCTTTAACGCCGACATAAAGACCATCGGCGCATAGTCGAGGAATTTCAGGTGATCGCGCACGTTCTCCTGAAAATCGTTGCGTTTACCCGAGGTCACGAGGTCCCATTTGTTCACGCATAGAATGACCGGCCTGCCGCCTTCGTGCGCGTAGCCGCCAATGGTTGCGTCGCCACTCACGAAACCTTCGCTCGCATCCATGACGAGAAGCACCACGTCCGCCATGCGAATGTGGCGGCGCGCCATAACCACACTCAACTTTTCGGTCATCTCCGTGGTCTTGCCTTTGCGGCGGATACCCGCGGTGTCGACGAAAATGTATTTCGTCCCATGATGCTCGATGGTCTCGTCAACCGCGTCGCGGGTGGTCCCGGCGACGGGAGAAACGATCGCGCGTTCCTTGCCGGTGAGCGCATTCAGGAGGGTCGACTTGCCCACGTTCGGGCGGCCGATGATCGCGACTTTGATGCCAACTTCGATGCCAGCTTCGTTCTCAGGCTCGTCTTCCACGGGAAAGTCTTTGGTGACGTGGTCGAGCATCGCGTCCATGCCCAGGCCATGTTCGGCCGAAACGGGGAAAATATCTTTGATGCCGAGAGAGTAGAAGTCGTGGATCAGGCTTTCCTTCGCGCCCGTATCGCACTTGTTCACCACCAGCGTGACCGGCTTACCGGTCTTGCGCAGCATGGCCGCCAGTTCGCGATCGGACGCGGTAATCTCGCTGCGGCCATCGATCAGGAAGATCACCTGGGCAGCCTGTTCAAGGGCCACGCGGGCCTGGGCGAGGATCTGGCTGGGGATATAATCGGCGTCGTTTACCACCACTCCGCCGGTGTCGATCAGTTCGAAGCGCCGGCCTTCGTGCGTGGCGAAGCCGTGGATGCGGTCGCGCGTGATGCCGGGTTCGTCTCCCACGATGGATCTGCGCTGACCGGTGATGCGGTTGAACACGGTGGACTTACCGACGTTCGGCCGGCCTACGATCACGACCGCCGGTATCTCTTTCGACATGACTACTATGTTGAACTATGGATATGGCTGTGAGTTCCGTGGGCAACCGGAGCGCGGTGCGGCGCTTCTTTCGCCCCGACGGTTTGCTGGCCGCGAAACATCCGGCGTTCGAGCCGAGGCAGGGGCAACTCGACATGGCTACCGCAGTCGAGGAAGCGCTGTCGGAGAAACGAAAGCTGATCGTCGAAGCCGGGACCGGCACCGGCAAGACTCTGGCTTACCTCGTGCCGGCGCTGCTTTCGGGGCGGCGCGTGGTTGTATCCACCGGAACCAAAGCGCTGCAGGAACAGCTTTTCTTTCGCGATATTCCGTTTCTTGAAAACGTTTTCGACCGGCCTTTGCGCGTTTGCTATATGAAAGGCCGCAGCAATTATGCGTGCCGGCAGAAGATTTATGAGATGGAGAATTCGCCCGCGCTTACGGGTCTGGAGGAGGTCGCCGATTTTCAGATCATCCGCGACTGGGAACAGACGACCGAGATGGGCGACAGGGCCGAGATCCGGACGCTGCCGGAGGAGAGCACCGCCTGGGCAAAGGTCGACGCACGATCCGAACTCTGCGCGGGCGTCAAGTGCAAACAATACGAACGCTGCTTCGTCACGCTGATGCACCAGCGCGCGGCGGAGGCGGACATCATCATCGTCAACCATCATTTGTTTTTTGCGGACCTCGCGGTGCGGCGGGATGAGATGGGCAGCATTCTGCCGGACTACAATGCCGTGATTTTCGACGAAGCGCACGAAATCGAAGACATCGCCGGGCAGTATTTCGGGTTCGCCCTCAGCAACTACCGTGTGCAGGAACTGCGGCGGGATATTGCGGCGATTTCCAGGCTGCGGAAATTCGGATCGGAAGAACTCGACCGCATCCTGATTCGCCTCGATGAGATCGCACTGCATTTTTTCAGCCTGCTGCCGGGCGCCGAAGGGCGTTCGAGTTTCAGTGAGCGCGAAGGATTTCTGCAACGGCATCAGGAAATATACATGGACCTGATGACGGCGTTCGATCTGCTCGCCAGCCACCTGAAGTTGATTGCCGAGGCGCCGCAGGAGGTCATCCCTCTTTTCCGCCGGGCGCATGAGCTGCGCAGCGCGCTCGAGTTCCTGATTGAAGGCAATAATCCCAGCTTCGTGCACTGGATCGAGCGGCGCGGACGCGGCGTATTCGTGCAGGCTACGCCGATCGATGTCGCGGACGTTCTGCGGCAGCACCTGTGGGACAAGATCGACACGGCGGTATTGACCTCGGCCACGCTTGCAGTGGCGGAGCAGTTCGATTATGTGCAATCGCGACTGGGCCTCGAAAGCGCCCGCACCCTGATGGTCCAGAGCCATTTCGATTACCGGTCGCAAGCGCTGCTTTACATCCCGAATCATCTGCCGAACCCGTCCAGCCCGGCTTATGTGAAGGCCGCGAGCGACGAGATCGTGCGCATCCTGGGCGCCAGCCGCGGGCGCGCGTTCGTGCTGTTTACAAGCTACCAGCAGATGCGGCAGATCTACGACCGCGTTTCGTTCGCGATCGAGTACCCCGTTCTGATGCAGGGTACGGGACCGCGAACGGCTCTGCTTGAGGAGTTCCGGGAAACCCCGCACTGCGTGCTTTTCGCGACGTCGTCGTTCTGGCAGGGCGTCGACGTTCCGGGCGAGCAATTGAGCTGCGTTATCATCGATAAGTTGCCGTTTGCGGTGCCGAACGACCCCGTCGTGGAAGCGCGGATCCGCAATGTGCGCGAGGCCGGGGGAAATCCTTTTTACGATTATCAGATCCCGCAAGCCGCGATTTCTCTGAAGCAGGGTTTCGGGCGGCTGATCCGGACGCGGTCGGACCGTGGCGTACTTTCGCTGCTGGACAACCGGATTACGCAGCAACGATACGGACAGGTATTTTTTGATAGTCTGCCGGACTATGCGTTTTCCATGCAGTTCGCGGACGTGGAGAGATTTTTCGATGTTTGAAGTTTCGATAGAACACACATTTGCGGCAGGACATGCGCTGCGCCACTACAAAGGCAAGTGCGAGAACGTGCACGGGCACAACTATAAGGTGCAGGTGGTGATCCGCGGCGAGAAACTCGATGCCACCGGATTGCTGACGGATTTCGTCGATCTGAAGAAGCTGTTGCGGAGCATTTCCGAACCGCTCGACCATGTCTTCCTGAACGACATCGAACCCTTCACCACGTTGAACCCTTCGGCCGAAAACATCGCCTGGTATATCTGCGAAAAGATGCAGGAAGGAATCGGCCAGGACACCAACCGGATCGAAGTGGCGGAAGTGAAGGTCTGGGAAACAGACGTTCAATCCGCCACATACCGCCCCACTTCCAGATAGCGCCTATTCAGCCCAGTAAGTCACGAGCAGCCCTTCGCCCGCAACGTCGGCATCGACAGCATATTCGGCCAGTCGAATGGAATTGTCTCCATCCTGCGATTCGATGTAGAGGGTTTCGGAAAACCCGCCGGTCGGGTTTGGCGCAAGGACTCGCGCGACGCCCGCGAGCGTCGATTTAACCATCGTGGGCAGGCCGGCGTAGGTTTTTCCCGTCAGCCCGGGGATGGCCTGAAAGAGCACTTTCGACGCGGTTAATTTCGGGTTGGTTGTCAGTGGCACGGGCAAGCCCGGCGTGGGCACAACCACCGGACCCAAAGGGTTGATGTTCATGGGATCTCCTCGACCGCATGTTAGACAGCGGCTGCAACGCCGGCCGCGTCTGCCGGTTCAAGTTGTTGAATCCGGCAGGAATAAAAGTCTGCCAAGGCCGTGACCGAAGCCATTCGCCGATATCCGTCCGGCATTCGCCGATTCCAACTGGAGCCTTTCCGGAACCGGCGCTACGATCCCTTTTGTAAGGAGTAACCATGGCCCACGCAATCTCCGAAAAAGCTTACAAAGGGATGGGAATGGAGGGCTTCACCGCGCGCTGGTATGCCTCTCTCACCCTGAAATCCATTGACGAATTCAAGGCTCTCGCCCGCCGGGTCGCGGCGGAAGTCCCTCGCGGCAGCGCAGTACTCGAAGTCGCTCCCGGCCCGGGATACTTCGCCATCGAGCTGGCCAGACTGGGTGCTTATTCCATCACCGGTCTGGATATCAGCCGCAGCTTCGTCGCCATCGGCCGCGCCAACGCCGAGCGGGCCGGGGTCGGCGTCGATTTCCGCCAGGGCGACGTGGCGCATATGCCCTTCCCCGCCGAATCCTTTGATTTCCTTCTCTGCCGCGCCGCATTCAAAAACTTCACTCAACCCGTCCGGGCGCTACAGGAGATGTATCGCGTTCTCAAGCCGGGCGGCCGCGCCCTCATCATCGACCTGCGCCGGGACGCGACCATGGACTCCATCAACCAAGCCGTTCAGGCAATGCATCTGAACCGCGTCAATGCGTTGATTACGAGATTGACCTTCCGCTTCATGTTGCTCAAGCGGGCCTATTCGCTCAAGGACTTCGAACGAATGCTGGCGCAGACAGAATTCAGCGCCATCGATGTGCGGCAAGACCTGATCGGCCTCGAATTATGGCTGCGGAAGGCGGATATACATTTATGCTAATGGATATCCATGCAGGTTTCCAAATGGGGCAACAGCCTCGCCATCCGCCTGCCCGCGGCCCTCGTGAAAGAGTTGGATCTCAAGGCGGGTGATGAAGTGAACGTCCGCCTTTCGGGCCCGAACCAGTTCATTGTCGAGCGCAAGATGACGCGGGAAGAAGCGATCGCCAAATTACGCCAGGCCGGCAGTCGAATCCCCTTGCCGCCTCGTTACAAGTTCAACCGCGAAGAAGCAAATGCCCGCCGTTAGGGCATTTCTGGATACGAACGTCCTCGTGTACGCCTTCAATTTCGTCGATCACCGAGAGCCGGGCGCGGACGATGCCTTTCCCTTGAAATTCGCGAGCCTGCGGTCACGGAATATGTTCGATCTCGACATTGCCCCACCGGTCTCTCAGATACTCGGCAACCAGCCGCCGGTGGCAATGATCGGGCTTCTCCTCGCTGCAGAGTAAACAGCCGCCGTCCAGAACTTCCCGCGGAATTGTCGCCTCCACGCGCCGAACCCTCAGCAACTCCAGAAAGCGCCGTTCATACAGTTCCCAGCCGCCATCCCCGTGCTTTTTGTATGAATCGAGCATCTCCGCGGTCGGGGCCAGCTCAACCAGGTGCGCGTAATCGATATTGCAAATCGTCCGCGCAAAATATCGAAGGTCGTCGCGTTTACTGAATCCCGCCAGCTGTGAAACGTTGTTCAGCCGGATATCCACCAGGCGCATAACGCCAGCACTCTTCAACCGCGTGAAAAAAATTTCGGCCGATTTCTTCGTGAACCCGATGGTGAAGATCTTCATCCGCGCCAATCTCCGGACGCCCTTTATGGTATCCGGATTGATATGTCAATGGATTGACGCCAGCATTCTACTCTTATATACTCCTCTCCACGTATTTCGGACTGGAAAGGGGTTAGACAGGAATGCTTCGTTTTGCGTTCGTTTTTGCGCTGAGTTGCGCCTTTTTATTCGGACAGGCCACATCTCAGATTCAGGGCGTGGTGAGGGACGCCTCCGGCGCTCCGGTTCCAGGCGCCGAAGTCAAAGCCACACAAACCGACACCGGCATGGCACGCACCGCGACCACCGGCACCGACGGCGGCTACGTGCTGTCGAATCTCGCGATCGGTCCTTATCGTCTGGATGTCTCCAAATCCGGTTTCGCTACGTACGAGCAGCGCGGCATTGTGCTGCAGGTAGCTACCAACCCGACAATCGACGTTCAACTGAACGTCGGCGCCGTATCCGAGACGGTGCAGGTGGAAGCCAACGCGGCGCAGGTCGAGACCGAAAATACCAGCATTGGCACCGTGATTGAAAACCAGCGAATCATCGATCTGCCGCTGAACGGCCGCCAGGCCACCGATTTCCTCCAACTGACTCCGGCAGCGATTCAGGGCGGCGTCAACGGCACCGCCGGTTTTCCCGGAGGCCAGAACATTTCAATAGCCGGAGGCCAGCTTTCCGGAGTCGGGTATTTTCTCGACGGCACGCTCTACAACAACCCGTTCGACGCCACCAATCTTCCGTTCCCTTTCCCCGACGCGCTCCAGGAGTTCAAGGTCGAAACCAGCACGCTGACCGCTCAGAACGGCATGCATTCCGCGGCGGCGATCAACGCCGTGGTCAAATCCGGAACCAATGAATTTCACGGCGACGCCTTCGACTATCTCCGCAACGGAGACATGAATGCCCGCAACTTCTTCGCCACAACCCGGGATACCCTGAAGCGCAACCAGTTCGGCGGCACCATCGGCGGCCCGATTCTGAAGAACAAGCTTTTCTTCTTCGCCGGCTACCAGGGCACGATTACGCGTCAGGATCCAACGGATCAGACTACCTTCGTCCCCACGGCGCAAATGCTCCAGGGCAACTTTCAACCCTGGGTCACGAGTTGCAACAGCGGCAAGAACCTCGGCGCGCCTTATGTGAACAACGTGCTTCCGCAGTCCCTGATCAGCCCGCAGGCGCTCGCCATCGCGAAGCTGCTGCCGCAACCCAATAATCCCGACGATCCCTGCGGCAAAACCACCTATGGCGCGGTGACGCAGATCAATCAGCACCAGGTACTGGGGCGCGTGGATTATCAGATCAACGACAAACAGTCGCTGTTCGGCCGGTACATGGCCACCACTTATTTCGAGCCCCCGGCTTATAGCCTGACCAAAGACATTCTGGCATCGACCCAGGGGGGTCTCAACGACCTCGCCCAGTCCGCCACCATCGGCCACACTTACCTGATCAGTTCGAACACCATAAACGCCTTCCGGCTCGCCTTCAATCGCGTAGGCGTTCATCGCGATAATGACAATTATTTCTCCGGCTGCGATCTGGGCATCAGCATGTATTGCTACATCCCCGATCAGACCGTGGTGACTGTCACGGGCGGTCCTTCCATCGGCATCGCGACCGCCATTCAGGCATCGTTTATTCCAACCACCTGGACTCTCGGAGACGATGTGACGCTCATCCGCGGAGCCCACCAGTTCGCCTTCGGTGGCACGGCGTTCCGCTACCAGTCGAGTTCGAACGCCAACGTATATTCCGCCGGTTCCTTCGGTTTCACCGGCGCTGCCACAGGCGCTGGACTCGCCGACTTCGTCGCCGGCGAACTGGACAGCTTCACCCAGGGCGTGCCCAACACATTATTCGTCACCAAATGGTATGTGGGTCTCTATGGCCAGGACAGCAATTG
>CAWBIS010000100.1:0-3856 GCA_963788485.1 Terriglobia bacterium | reverse complement strand
GCAGCAGGCTGGCCCAGCTCGACGCCCGCGTTGAACGAAACAAGCGACGTCAGCAGATGCGATCCGGCAAACTGCAGCGTCTGGCGCAGCGCAAACGAAAAACCGAACCCGTGCACAAGACCGAAGGCGAAGGCCACTATCCATCTTCGCTCGACGGTAGCGCCACCCGCGATATTCTCGAGTGCCATGTAGACGATCGAGACCGCGATCAACGTTTCGATCAATGGCGGAAACCATAAAGCATCGGGCGCCAGGTTGTACGCCGATGCGATCAGCGTGATCGAGTGGGCCACAGTGAATGCCGTCACCACCGGAATCAAGGCTCGAAATCGCCGGAACGGAATGACCAGGCAAAAGAGAAACAGCAGGTGATCGGTTCCATCGAGGATATGGTGGAACCCCAGTTGGACAAATCCGAGCGCCGCCTGATACCAGCGCGGGTCCAGCCTGACCAGGCCGGGATCGTCCGTAAACTCGAACGCGCGCACCGGCGTATCCGGCGCGAGAAATCGGAGTACCGTGACCACATGCAGGGCGAGACGCCCGAATGCCGGGTTGATGGAAAATCGCGACCCGCCGGAGTGGATCGGATAATCGAACAGGACATCGAGCATCGCCTGATTCCAAAAAAGTGTGGTGGAAGCAGGCAAGGGCGGACCATTCACATGCGCGAACGCCGTTTCAAACGAGGTGAACGATTGGTCCGACGGGAGCGACGTGCGCGTTGCGACCACCCGGGGTTTGCCGAGGCGCGTATCGTTTTCGTAGAGATCGACGGAGTCCGAAATCCATAACGTGGAGGCGTCCGGCAACAAAGCGCCGACGCGATCCAGATCCAGATAGCCCGGACCGGTGGTGGGAAAGTCGGTATCGAGCAACGCGGAAAAGGGCACGCGAACCAGCAGTTGCAAATGCTGTCCGGAGGGCTTCAGGAACACCTGTACCGTCACGTCATTGGGAATTTCGTGAGCGGGTGCGAGCGCCGGGAAAATCCAGGCGATTCCGGCAATCAGAAACAAACCATTGGCGACTCTCAGCACGCGTTTCAAAGCATATACTAATGCCATGATCCTGAGAGTGTTCCGGGGCGTGCAATGCTTTTCGAAATCCTTCCTGATCCCGGCATTGATGATTGCGGGTTCTTCCGCATTTGCCCAGCAGGTTCCCGAAATTCCCTTCGATTCGGTTCCGAATCTCCTCAAGCTTCCATCGGACATGTACCTCGGAGAAGCGGCGGGCGTGGCGATCAATTCGAAGGGCCATATGTTCGTTTTTTCGCGAGGGAACACGACCGGTCCGGCGTACGCCGCGGCCGCCGCGCAGTTGCTCGAATTCGGCCCTGACGGCAAATTTATTCGCGAGATCGGCAAGAACCTCTATGCGTGGTCCTTCGCCCACGCCGTGCGCATCGACAAGGACGACAACATCTGGGTGGTCGACAAGGGATCGGACATGATGATCAAGTTTAATCCCGAAGGCCGCGTGTTGATGGTGTTCGGACGCAAGAAGGAAGCGTCGGACGAGGGCGCCGAAGCGTGGAAGCATCCGCGTCCGCCGCTGCCTCCCGTTGACGGTCAGTTCCGGCAGCCCACCGACGTTGCGTGGGACACGCAGGGCGACATCTTCCTCAGCGACGGCTACATCAACTCCCGCGTGGCCAAGTTCGACAAAGACGGCCACTGGGTGAAGTCGTTCGGAACCCCGGGCAGCGGACCGGGGCAGTTCAATACTCCGCACAGCATCGCCAATGATGCGAAGGGGAACATTTATGTCGCCGATCGCGGCAACCGGCGTATTCAGGTTTTCGATCCCGACGGTAACTTCGAGCGAGAAATCAGGATCGATGTTCCCGTTCCGCCGGATGCGCGCACGTGGATGGGGCCCAAACCACCGCAGGGCGAAGGACAGAACGGCACGTTGCAGAGCGGTTCGCCGTGGGCGATCTGCATCACGCCCGGCCCCACGCAGTATCTTTACTCCGCCGACGCGTTTCCGGGCCGCGTTTATAAACTGACGCTCGATGGCAAGGTGCTCGGTTGGCTCGGCAGCACGGGCCGGCAGCCGAAGGAGTTCGGCTGGATTCACGAGATCGCCTGCCCGGCGGAGAATACGATCTACGTCGCGGAGATTCTGAACTGGCGCGTGCAGAAATTGCTCCTGCATCCCGAAAAATCGGCAACGCAAACATCGGCCGCCAAACGATAATGTAGATTCTTAAGTATTCCCCGACGGTTAACAGTGGTCAGGCCGGTTCCGGCTGATCACGAATCTGTAGCCGTTCTTTCATCTGTTGGTTACTTTTCGCAGGTACAACAGTATGAAATGCCTAAGATCAAACTCATTGCAGGGGTACTTTTTTTTACCGCGATTGCCTTCGGCCAGTTCGAAACATCCGAAGTCCTGGGGACCGTTCACGATCCTGGCCAAATGCCGGTGGCGAACGCCAAAGTGACACTGATCAGCCAGGAAACAGGCGTCCAGGCCAGAACCACCACGAATGAAAACGGGGATTATGACTTTCTCGACGTCAAGGTCGGTCATTACACCGTCACTGTCGAACAAACCGGATTTTCGAAGTTCTCCTCCCCGGATATTGCAGTGGATGTCAACGCCCGGCAACGCGTCGACGCCGTTCTGACGATCGGGGCGGTGACCGAAACGGTGGTCGTAACCGATCAGGCCAGCCTGATTGAGACCGATACAAGTGAACACAGCCAGGTCGTGGGGACCCAGGCCATTGTCGATCTCCCCTTGAACGGCCGCCAGTATTCCAGCCTGGCCCTGCTTGCCACGAACGTCCATATCTCACCCATTGCCGTTACTTTTTCACCCAACGGCACTCCTCGCGAGGGCGCATTCAACGTCAATGGCATGCGCAGCACGTATAACAATTTTCTTCTGGACGGCATCGATAACAACTCCTACGGAACCAGCAACCAGAACTATTCAAGCGAGGTGGTGCAGCCGTCGCCGGACGCGCTCTCGGAATTTCGTGTAATCACAAGCAACTTCAGCGCCGAATACGGACGCGTGGGCGGCGGTGTTGTGAACGCCGCATTGAAATCGGGCACCAATCAGTTTCACGGTACACTCTACGAATTTCTGCGCAACACCGACCTCAATGCCATCGGCTATGTCTTCGGCGCGCCCAGCATATTTGAAAAGCCGACCATGCATCGGAACCAGTTTGGCCTGACGGGCGGCGGACCCATCATCAAAAACAAACTATTCTTTTTCGTGGATTACGAAGGCTTCCGCCAGACGCAGGGGTATCTCAACGAATATTCGCTGCCGGACGCAGCCGAGCGCAGCGGTATTCTGCCTTATGGCGTGATGAACCCGTTTACCGGCGCATACTATCCGGCCAACACGCAGATTCCCGTCTCGCAGATCAACCCCTTCGCCGCGGCGGCACTGGCAGGCATGGCGGCTCCAAACAATGGGTCGGCGACCAGCGTCTCCAACAACCTTCTCGAAACCATTCCGCTCCAGGACAACAGCGACAAGTACGACGCCAAGCTCGATTATCAGATCTCCAACAGCATGACGGGCCTTCTGCGGTTCAGCCAACGCAAAGATATTTCGTATTTCGGGCCCCAGGATCCCGGACCGGCCGGCGGCGATTCCAACGGCTTTATTCACGCCATCCAGCAGCAGGCCGCCGCGGGCTACGTCTGGGCGATGTCCGCGACGTCGTTACTCGATGTTCGTTTCGGATTCGATCATGTGCTGGGAGGCAAAGAGCCGCCTTATATCGGCGGCCCGAATATCGCCGCCGAGTACGGGATCGAAGGACTGCCGTCAAGTCTCGCCGGCGGATTTCCCACCATGGTTGTGAGCGGTTTCAGCAAATGGC
>CAWBIS010000099.1:0-29169 GCA_963788485.1 Terriglobia bacterium | reverse complement strand
AACAAACAGGTCACGGGCGAGTGGACGGAGTTACCTTATCAGCTCAGCCGCTATCAATACGGGGTGCCGACGACCTTCACCTTTCAGGCGAACCCAACCCCGCATCGTTCGCTGACGGCGGAACAGCAGATCGATTACGACGCCCAGACGGATGCGCATAACAGGAGCGGCTTTCTACGACGCCTCAGCGAGCATGTACGGCTCTGCAGTTTCTTTTTTCTCCCGCCGCTTTATCTCGCTTTGCCGGCATTCCTGCTGGTGCTCAAGGAGCCGCGATTTATCGGGGCCGCGATGGCGATTGCGCTCTTCTGGCTTGGCGGCGCTTTTTATCCCTACTTCTATCCGCATTACATCGCCGCGGTGGGCTGCCTCTTTCTGCTGATCAGCGTGGCAGGGCTCGAACGGCTCAGCCGTTTCCGAATTGGCGAACAAGCCGCATCGCTGATTCTCATTCTGTGCCTGGCTCATTTCGTCTACTTCTACGGAACCGCCGCAGGCGAAAACGAAGGCGACCCGGAAGGCCGAATGGCGATCAACCAGCGGCTGGCACAGGAGTCCGGCAATCAACTGGTGTTTGTGCGCTACTGGCCGCAGCATGGCGCGCATGAATGGATTCAGAACGCCGCCGATATCGACGCGGCGCGCGTGGTGTGGGCGATCGACCTGGGCGCCGGGGAAGATCAGGCGTTGCGCCGCTATTATCCGGATCGGCACGTCTGGTTGCTGGAGCCGGACGCACATCCGCCGCGCCTGACGGCATTGCCGTAAGCGCCCAATGTTAGACTACCGGTTCATGCGATTGGCAACCTTCGAACATCATGGTCATTTGCACGCCGGCGTTGTAACAAACGATACGGTCACCAGCTTGAAAACAGCCGGTTTCGACGATGTCCTTTCGGTGCTTCAGGGCGGGACGGACGCGTTGAAGAAGATCGAGGCGTTCGGGTCTCAAAGACAGGCCGCCGCAACGTTTCCGCTCGCTTCGGTGAAACTGCGGGCGCCGATCTCAAGGCCTCCGAAAATCCTGTGTATGGGTCTCAACTACCGCGATCACGCCGCGGAAGCGAAACTCGAGATCCCGAAGTATCCGGTCATCTTCGCCAAATACAACAACACGGTCATCGGATCGGGAGAGAACATCGTACTGCCGAAAAACTCGCGCAAGCCGGACTACGAAGCAGAATTCGGTTTCGTGATCGGCAAAGGGGGCCGTCACATCGATGCGGCGCACTGGCGCGAGCACGTCTTCGGATACATGAACTGCAACGACGTCAGCGCGCGTGATTATCAGATGTCGGTTTCGCAATGGACGATGGGGAAGAACTTCGACACCTTCGCTCCCATGGGACCCTGGATCGTGAGCGCCGACGAGATCGAAGATCCGCACAACCTCGACGTTTCACTGACGCTCAACGGCGAACGAATGCAGCACTCCAACACGCGCGAACTGATTTTCAAGATCCCCGAAACGGTCGCGTTCCTGTCGAGCGTGATGACGCTCGAGCCGGGCGACATTGTGCTTACGGGAACGCCTTCGGGTGTGGGGTTCGGACGCAAACCGCCGCGCTGGCTGGCGCCGGGCGACGAGATCGTGGTGCACGTCGAAGGTCTCGGCGAACTCAGGAACACCTGCGTCGCGGAGGCTTGAGCGATCGGACCTAATGCGCGGCCGCGGCCCGCGCGCTCTTCGGTGGCCGCTGCATCAGGAAAGCGAATGGCGCAAGGCAAAGCACGGCAACGGCCATGAACGAAATGATGTCGATATAGGCGAGCGTCGACGCCTGCGCGCCGATGGTTCTGCTCATCATCGAATAGGCGCGGGCATTGGCTTCATTGGAAGGCACGCCCTGACTCGCCAGCGTCTGGGTCAATCCGGCGATTCTCCCGGTAAACAGCGGATCGCCCGCCGACGTATGCGCGACCAGATAGACCTGATGCCTTTGCGCCAGGCGCAGCAGAAAGGTGCTGAGCATGGAGACGCCGATGCTCCCACCCAGATTGCGCATGAGGTTGTTCATCCCGGCCACCTGGTTGTTCTGATGCCGCGGGATCCCGACGTAAGCCAGAGTGCTGATCGGAATGAAGATGAAAGCCACGCCCATCATCTGATACACGCGATACATGGTGGCCGTGTGGAAATCGATATCGAGACTGATGTTCGTCATGTGATAGAGCGCCAGAGCCGATGCGGTGAAGCCGAAGGCGATGAGGTAGCGCGGGTCCGTGCGCGACACCAGCTGCCCGATCACGGGCATCATGAAGATCAGCACCACGGCTCCGGCCGAGAGCGCCTTGCCGGCGTTCTCCGCGGTGTATCCCATCAGCACCTGAAGGAACTGTGGAATCAGCACGGTGGTTCCGAACATCACCATCCCCAGAACGAACATCATGAATGCGGCCGTGCGGAAATTCCTCAGCTTCAGCAGGCGCAGATCGACGATCGGATAGGCGTGCTTCCATTCGTTGACAACGAACCAGGTGAGGGAGGTGAGGGAAATCAACAGAAAAACGATGATCTTCTTTGAAGAAAACCAATCCTCTTCCTGGCCTTTGTCGAGCACGAACTGCAGGCAGCCGATGCCGAGGGCGATCAGACCGAGGCCAGCGTAATCGATCGGATGCGCCAGCGTCTTGCGCTTTTCGACCTCCATGTAGGGAGGGTCTTCGACGATCTTGTTCGTCAAATAAAGCGACAGCAGGCCGACCGGCACGTTGATATAGAAAATCCAGCGCCAGCTGAAGTTGTCGGTAATCCAGCCGCCCAGGGTGGGCCCGATAGCGGGCGCCATCACCACGGCCATTCCGTACACGGCGAAAGCCATCCCGCGTTTTTCGAGCGAGAACGTATCGGCGAGGATGGCCTGTTCGCTGGTGGCGAGGCCGCCGCCGCCGAGGCCCTGGATGACGCGAAACAAAATCAGCATTCCCAGCGTGGGGGCAAGGCCGCACATAAACGAACTGATGGTGAACAGGGCCACGCAGGTCATGTAAAATCGCTTGCGGCCAACCAGCACCGAGAGCCATGCCGCGATCGGCAGAATCACCGCGTTCGACACCAGGTAGCTGGTGAGGACCCACGTGGATTCGTCCTGGCTCGCCGACAAGCCGCCCGCGATGTGCGGCAGCGCCACGTTGGCGATGGATGTGTCGAGAACCTCCATGAACGTGGCCAGCGTCACGGTGAGCGCGACGATCCAGGGATTATATTTTGGTGTCCAGGGGGCGTAGGTCTGCGGACTCATACTTGAGGTTCATGGGCTTGAGGTACATATCCGGCGCAGCGCAGAACAGGCAGGCGGGGATATCTCGGATACTCGGACTCCTTGAAGGATCTCATACACATGATGAAAATGCTGCCGCGGTCGTTGCGGATTTCTTTTCGATGCACGCAGGACGCGCAGAGCCCTTCGTCAGTCATGAGGACGGCCGGGGGGTATTTTGAATAACACGGGCAAAACGGGTCGCGTCCGCGGCGCCGCGGACAGCGCCCTTTGCGCTTTTGAATAAACACGCGCAAAACGGGTCGCGGAGAGCGCCCTTTGCGCTTTTTTACTGCCCACTCGCAGCCGCGTGGGCGGCCGCCAAAGCGATTCCATCGCCATAAGCCGCGAAACCGGGGATGCTGACCGGGAGTTTCCCGCCGATCGGGATCTCGCCGAACAGGGCTTTGACCGCGGAGACCTCGGAAGGAGGCACGGTACTGTAGGTCGTCATATAGGCCGCGACATCCGGGAAGTTGCGCAAGAGATAGGGATTGCCGAGGGCAATCAGATCCACCGGTTTCTTTGTCGCAATCAGCTTCTGCAGCATGGCAGGAAAGCCTCCGCCCAGCGCCACGTTTCCCCGGTAAGCGGCGACCGAAACGAAGGCCGCCACGACATACTGGCCGGCCTGGGACGCATGATCGACCGCCGCATCCAGATCCATGTCCGACATGGAAGTATCCGCAATGACGACCTGCGCGGCGGCCGAGCGCTTTCGCACCTCCGCGGCGAACGCCTGTCCTTCGATCGAGGTGGGTCCTTCGGTCAGAATGAAAAACGCCGTGGTGGCCGGTGACTTGAGCGGCACCAGGTCGTGCTCGTTGCGCACGAGGGTAACCGAGCGATCGCTGATCCGCTGCGCCACCGCGTTACTCCCGATCGAATTGACCACGTTGTGAATCTCTTCCAGATCCACCAGTTTTTTCGAAGCCAGGCCCACGTGGGCCTTGGCGGTCAGAATGCGCATGACGCTCTCTTCGATGCGCTTCTGCGTGAGCTTCCCGCTCTTGACGGCAGCTTCGACCGCATTGATCGCAGCTTCGCCATCGGGAGGCATCAGCAGCACGTCCGCGCCGGCCTCGAGCGCCATGACCGATGCCTGGGCTACGGAGAAACCCTGCGCAATCCCACCCATTTCGAGCGCATCGGTAACCACGATGCCTTTGAACCCCAGCTCGTCGCGAAGAATGCCGGTGAGAATCTTCGGCGAAAGCGTGGCCGGAATGCCGGGGTCGTCGAGCGCCGGCACTGCGATATGGGCCGTCATGATGGAATCGGTGCCCGCCGCGATCGCGGCCCGGAACGGCGTCCATTCGATTTCCTCAAGCCGCGATTTGTCGCCCGTGATTGTAGCCAGATTGAGATGCGTGTCGGTTGCCGTATCGCCGTGCCCGGGGAAATGCTTGGCGGTGGTCAGGACGCGGGCGCCCGGAACCGAGTGCGCCCCCTCGATGAACGCGGATACGAACGAAGACACTTCTTCCGGATTTTCGCCATAAGAGCGAATATTGATGATCGGATTATCCGGGTTGTTATTAACGTCGGCATCGGGAAAGAACAGCCACTGGACGCCCAGCGCGCGCGCTTCCTTCGCCGTGATCTCGCCTTCCATGCGCGCTTCGTTGGGATCGCGCGAAGCACTGAACGCCATGGCGTGAGGAAATACAGTGGTCGCGTCCACACGCATCGAAGCACCGCGCTCGAAATCGCCCGAGACGAGCAGGGGAATCTTCGCCAGGCGCTGCATGCGATTGATGAAACTCGCGGCTTCGAGAGGATCGGCCTTGGCCACCGTCCGGCCGTTCGAAACGTTCACCAGAATCAGGCCGCCCACATGTTCCTGCCCCACCAGGTGCACAAACTTCCGGTACTCGCGGGTGCGCGTATTCATCGGATGCCCGCTGAAGCCGATCACGATGAGCTGGGCGATTTTCTCGCGGAGCGTGAGCGTCTTCATCCAGCGCGTGGCAATCGCCTGATCCGAACCCGAGGCAACAGGGGAAGATTTCTTTGCCGCAGGCTGCGTGTGTTTCACCACGGCCGGAGCGGCCGGCAGCGCTGCCAGGATAGCCAGGGCGGCCAGAATTGAGCCTGTAAGAAATATCGCTGCGGCTAGACGGCGCGCATGGCGCCCGCTTTGCCGTTTCCCGAAGAACCCTGGGAAGCCGCTTTGCGCCGGTGCGGGCGCGCGGCGAGCTTGCGGATGGCGCGCAGCAACTCGGGAACTTCCTTGTTGCTCTTGGAAACCAATTCGTCCGCGCCCGTCGACTGCTCGGTCATGCCCAGGCAGGCCACGAAGCCGGACAACAGAATCGTACGCGCCGGAGCATCCGCCGCGCGGATGCGGCGAATCAACTCGACTCCGTCGATCCCGCTCATGCGCAGGTCCGTCACCACGATGTCGAAGTGATGCTGTTGAAAAATTTCCCAAGCTTCCTCACCGCTCAGCGCAGTTTCGACTTCATAACCATGATCCACCAGAATCATCTTCCGGGCGATGAGCCCGTGGGAATTGTCGTCGACCAGCAGAATTCTTGAGGAGGGAACGTCATCTTGTTTCATTTCGGGAACGACCCGAAAGTAACAGAGCCGTCACGCGACTGTCAAATGGATTTGCATCCACATGAAAGAGCGCCGGATTGAGTTCTTGACTTCAGCGGTCACGGGCGATATGCTCGTGCGCTTCACCGCCGCTTTGTTCAACGCCTTGCTGGTCACTCGACGGCCCTCGGTCCCTTGTATCCCGCTTTGGCGAGGATCGTGTACTTCACCGGCTTGCCCTTCTCGTTCACAATCCGCAGAGGCTCACTGGTGCCCGGATTCACAAGCTGCACCGTAATCTTGCGAAACTTGCCGTCTTTGGCCAGATTATTGGGCGAATACCCAAGCGAATACTGAGTCCGGAGCGAATGCGAGATCTGCTGGAAGACGCCGGGCAACTCGCCCGTGAAGCGGGGAAAATACGCCTGTCCGCCTGTCTCCTTGCCAAATGTGCGCAGCTCGTTGTCGCCCTGCAGGAAGCTCAGATCCTGGGTTGCGCTCATCCGTCCCGAGGCTTCCGACATGATGCGCTGGATCTGCAGCATCTCGATGGAATAGATGGGTACGCCCGATTCCTGCAGCGCCTTGCGCGCCTTGTCGTAAGTCAGTTTGCTGAACGTATCGATGCCCGAAGCGATCAACACGATCGCCTTGCGCCCCTCGATCTTCGACATGCGATCCGCAGTGTCGGCGAGCGCGTCGAACATGTTGCTCTCGGAGAACCCGGGGATGCGCAGGCGGGACAACGCTTCCATGGTCTTCGAGCGGTCGTTGGTGAAATCGCTCAGAATGGTGGAACGCAGATCGTAGGCGATGACCGCGAGATAATCGTCGGGCTTCAGCGACTGGACAAAACCATACGACGCGGTCAGAGTCTCGGCCCAACCGCCCGAATAGTAGGCCTGGAATCTGCCGCTGAACTCGATGAGCAACGCCACGGTCAGCGGCGCTTCGCCCACGTTGAATTGCGTCAGCGTCTGCGGCACGTTATCTTCGAGAATGCGGAAGCGGTCCCTCGGAATATTGGGAATCGGATTGCCGAAGTTGTCGATTACCTGAACATCGATATTAACGACATTGGTTTCCGCTTTGAAGTTGGCGTCGGCGTCGGTCTCGTTGCCTTTGGTGGCCTTCGGACTGAGCTTCGACGGAATCGGGGGAAGGTCGGCGTCCGAACTGGCGGGCGTGTTGCTGTTGGTGGTATCGGTCGACGGCGCCTTTTTGGGTTTCGCCACTGTCTGGCTGTCCTGAGGGCCGGGGCCGTCCTGCGCCCACACACCCACGATGAGACCCAAAGCCGCGATGCCGCCGGCAATCCAGATTTTGACGCGCATAATCTAATGATAAGTCGACGCGAGCCTGGCGGTAAGGGTTGCGGGAGCCCCGGCGGACGTTACCGCGTGTTCAGTTCACGCAGGGTTAGTTCACCCACGGTTCGTCGCCGCCCGACCCGTGCTTCTTCAGGTAGACCTTGAATTTCCTGCGGGCGCGCTGCAGTTTGTATTCTTTCCAACGGCGCTGGAAGTCGAAATCGAATCCGGCCGTCTGCCGACGCCGCCCGAACTGCGTCTTCATGTAAACGAAGCCGAAGATCATGCCGCCCAGATGCGCCAGATTGCTGACCGTGCTGCCGGTCTGAAACGAGCTCATGAAGGCGATCGCGCCGAAGATCATCACCATGTATTTGGCTTTGATCGGAAAGAGAAAACTCATCAGCACCGTCTGGTTCGGGAAGAGCATACCGAAGGCGAGCAGCAAGCCGTAAATGGCGCCGGAGGCGCCCAGCACGCGCTGATACGGGTTGCCGAAAGCCAGGTTCGCCAGCACCACGCAAATACCCGCGCCGATGCCGCAGAGGAAGTAGTACTGCAAAAAACGCCGCGTTCCCCAGGTTTCTTCGATGGGTGCGCCAAACATCCAGAGTGCGAGCATGTTGAACACGATGTGCCACATGCTGCCGAGACTGTGCAGGAAAAGGTACGTGACCAGCTGCCATACCGCGCCATGGATCACGGCCGCGGGCATCAGCAGAAGGCTGTCGAAAATGGGCTCGCCGCGCATCCACGAGCCGAAGTAATAGACAATATAGACCGCGACGTTGGAAATGATCAGCCATTTCACGCCCGTGGGAAATGACCAGTTGAAAAGAGAACTGCGACTCCGGTACCTGGTATCGTAACGCATGGCGGACCGCCTGAATCTATGCGTAGGATAGCAGAGGGGCTTCCCGCTTACACATTGGCGACGGCCCGTTCATTCGACGCGGATTCTTCCTTCAAAGCCGCTTCGTTCTCCTCAGTGGCAGCGCGCGCGTAACGCGACAGACGCCAGCTCATGTACTGTATGGCGGCCGCGGCGCCGATCCATACCTGCCAGTGCGAGAGAAGCCCGTCTGAGAACACGAAACCGCCGGCCCAGTCGAGGTCCCCGCCAATTCGCCATAAACCGAGGGATGCGCAACTGATGGACGCCATGGTCAGCAGACTCGCTGCCAGCGTGGCCATACGGCTATTCTTTCCCTTTCGCCGCGTAACCACCGGCCCGCGCCCGAAACGGATCCTGACGACCATAAAATCTGTCTTAGACTCCACTATAACCCTCCCGGAGCGAGGAATGCCTTCGGCGACCGGTTCTTTTTATTACAAACACGGAACGGGTTATCCTGGTTGTACATTTCGCTCAGCGCGGCAGGTAATCGGGAGTATTTCGTACGTATTACGAGCCAGGTTCGGAGAAAATCGATGAAACGAATGAAAGCCGCTATTTTCGGCACGGGATTCATGGGACGCGTGCATACGGAGGCGCTGCGCCGTCTGGGCAACGTCGAGGTCGCCGGAATTGCCGCGCGCACCGAGGCGCAGGCGCGGCGTTTCGCCGACGATCTGACGATCGAAGGCGCGACGGGCGACTATCGGGATTTCCTGCGCGATCCGGCGATCGATGCCGTTCACATCTGCACGCCCAATCCGCTGCATTTTCCAATGGCCATGGCGGCTATGGAGGCGGGAAAACATGTGCTGTGCGAAAAGCCGCTCGCGACTTCGGCAGGCGAGGCGAGCGAGATGGTGCGGCTGGCCGGCGAAAGGAACGTCGCCAACTGCACCTTTCACAATCTGCGCTACTATCCCCAGGTCCAGAACATGCGCGCCATACGCGAAGCGGGAGAACTGGGTGAGATCCTGGCGGTGCAGGGAACCTATTCGCAGGACTGGCTGCTCTACGACACCGACTGGAACTGGCGCATCGAATGCGGCCCTTCGCGCGCTTTCGCCGATATCGGCACGCACTGGTGCGACATGGTGGAGCACATCACGGGGCAGCGCATCGTTTCACTATGCGCCGATCTGCAGACGTTCCATCGAACCCGCAAAAAGCCAACCGGTTCGGTGGAGACGTTTTCGGCGAAAATCCCGAGGCCCGGCGATTACCGGGAGGTCCCGATCGATACGGAAGACTTCGCCTCGATGATCTTCCGCCTGGGCGATCGTGCGCGCGGCTCCATGACGGTCAGCCAGGTGTCCGCGGGCCGCAAGAACCGGCTGTTCATAGAAATCTACGGAACTAAAGCGTCCATGGCGTGGGACGGCGAGAAGCCGGACGAACTTTGGATCGGGCAGCGCAATGAACCGAACCGCCTGATCGTGAAAGACCCGTCGCTGCTGAACGAGAACGCGCGCAGCTTCGCCGACCTTCCGGGAGGCCACAGCGAGGGCTACGACGATACGTTCAAACAAGTGTTCCGCCGCTTCTATCGCACGGTGGAGGATCGGCATGCGCCGGTCGAATATCCAACGTTCGCGGACGGCCTGCGCCAGTTGCACATCCTCGACGCGGTGCTCGAAAGCTCCCGGGTACAAGGATGGCTAGACGTACGCTGAACGGTACGCAGCGGCGAATCAGGCCGCTACGTGGGCGTCCAGCATCTTCTGGACGTCTGTCTTGCCGGTGGCGCCTACCTTCGTCGCCACCAGCTGGCCGCCTTTGAAAAGCAGCAGGGTGGGGATGCCTCGCACCTGATAGCGCATGGCGGTCTGGCCGTTATCGTCCACGTTCAATTTGCCGATTTTGGCTTTACCGTGGTATTCGTCGGCCAGCTGATCGATGATAGGTGTCATCTGTCTGCAAGGACCGCACCAGGTAGCCCAGAAATCGACCAGTACCGGCTGTTCCGAATTCAGAACCTCCGTATCCCAGCCCGCGTCGGTAAAGTTGAGTGTGTTTGCTCCAGCCATTTAATCCTCGTTCAAAGTTTTAGAGTCGCCTGGCCCTCCGGAAGATGCAAGCAGGCGGTACAAAAGCGAGTATTCGCCGGCCGAGGCCGTCCACGAAAAATCCTTCTTCATTCCCCGCACGATCATGGCAGTCCAGGCTTCGCGGTTTTCCCATTCGGCGCAAGCCTGCCGGATCGCATCCAGAAGCGCCTTTCCATTGTAATCAAGGAACTTGAATCCCGTGGCATCTGGTGCGGGGAAGCCCACGATCGTGTCGTCGAGGCCACCGGTGGCGCGCACTACCGGAACCGTGCCATACCGCAGGCTGTAAATCTGATTGAGGCCACAGGGCTCATAACGGCTCGGCATGAGGAACACGTCGGCGCCCGCTTCGATGCGGTGGGCGAGCGCGTCGTCATAGCCGAAGCGCACCGCGACCCTGTCGGGAAACTCGGCCTGCAGGTTCCGGAACAGGTCCTCCCACTGCGCCTCTCCATTACCGAGAGCAACCAGATGGACATCGTCGCTGAACAGATCCCGCGCGGCTTCCGCAATCAGATCGAAGCCCTTCTGTCCGGTGAAGCGCGAGATGATCCCGAGCAGGGGCCGATCAATCGCCTTCCCGGGCAGACCCATCTCGCCGAGCAATGCCGCCTTACAGGTTGTTTTCCCGCTCAGATCGGTTGCCGAATACTTCGCCGGGATGTGCGGATCGGTCTCGGGATTCCATTGGTTATAGTCAACGCCATTCAGAATTCCGGTCAGGACATTCCTGCGTTCGCGCAGTAACCCATCGAGGCCGAAGCCATAGGCCGGCGTCTGGATTTCTTCCGCATATCTGCGGCTGACCGTGTTCAGGCGGTCGGCCCAGACGATACCCGCCTTGAGGAAGTTGATACGCCCATAGAACTCCATCCCCGAGAGCGAATAGTATTCGGGCGGCAATCCGATATCGTCGAGCGCGGCGCGGTCGAATATGCCCTGATAGCCGAGATTGTGGATCGTCAGCAGCGTGCGGACGCCGAGAAAATGGGGGTCGGAGATACGCGGGTCCTTCAGATAAGCGGGCACGAGCGAAGCCTGCCAGTCGTGGCAATGGATGATGTCGGCGCCGAACAATCGCCGGGAGATTTCGAGCGCAGCCTTGGCCAGAACCGCGAAACGAATGTGGTTGTCCGGAAAGTCGCCGCGCGAATCGCCGTAGAGACCGGGGCGGTCGAAAAGCGCGGGCTGATCGACGAAGTAGGTCGTGGTCTCGCCGGTTTTGAGTTCGAGGATCGCTACATCGAAGTAGCGCCTGCCCAGCGGAATGCGCAGGCTGGGGATCACGCGTTTTGCCGGGGCGGCTTTTACCGCGCGATATCGGGGGAGTACGCGCGCGACCGTGTTGCCGATACGCGCCAGTTCGGCCGGCAGAGCTCCGACCACATCCGCCAGTCCGCCGGTCTTCGCCCATGGGCCGGCCTCCGGGGAAACCATCAGGATTCGCGGCATTTGTGTCACGCCGTTAATGGTAAACTAACGCAAGCGTTTTGAAGCGAATTCTGCCTCTGGCCGTGCTCTGTCTGCTGGGTGTCACAGCACTTCACGGCGCGGACAACATCCAACTCGGCTCCAATCAGAACCTGTTCGCGGTTCTTGCGGCAATCAATGCGGCCGGGTACGACGAGGGCGTGGATCTGCCCGACAACAATCCGCTGCGCCGCCAACTGCGCGATTTCCTTGCGAAACAGAATATCAAGGTGCTTCCCGAACTGCGGAAATTCTACCGGAAGCACATGCAGAGAAACGGCGTGCAGGACCTGTCCCAATACATTTCCTACGCCTTGTCGGTGACCGGGCCGCCGGATTTCGCCTGGCGCACCCGGGATGTGGACGTGCCGCCGGACGCGATGGCGCTGGCCGAATTTACGCCTCTGATGATCGATTTCTATCAGCAGGCTCATCTCGACGAGTTATGGCAGGGCGCGAAGCCGGCTTACGACAAGGAGATGGAAAAATACCACTCGCCGCTCCTCGCCATGACAAGCACGGTGGATGCTTATCTGAGGGTACCGGCCGGCGGATATCTGGGCCGCAGGTTTCGCGTTTTTGTCGATCTTCTGGGCGCGCCGGAGCAGGTGCAGACGCGAAACTACGGCGACGACGCGTTCGTCATCGCCACCGCTTCGGAGAATCCCCGCACCTATGACATCCGTCACGCCTACCTGCATTTCGAAATCGATCCGATCGTAATCAAGTACGGAATCGTGCTGGATCCGAAGCGGTCGCTGCTCGATTTCGTGCAGAACGCGCCGATTGAGGCCAATTTCAAGAGCGATTTCGTGCTGCTCGCCAATGAGAGCCTGATCAAGGCGGTGGAGAGCCGGCTGGACAAAAATCCGCGCGAAGTGGATCAGGCCGCTCGCCAGGGTTACGTTCTGACTCCATTCTTCGCCGAACAACTTCCGGTGTTCGAAAAGCAGGAGCAGGGGATGCGGTATTACTTCGAAGAGATGGCCAACGGGATCGATCTCAGGCGCGAGGATACGCGGATTGCGGGGATCAAATTCGACACCGCGCCGCTGCTGCGCCTGGGCAAACAGGTCACGGTGGAAGCGCCGAAACCGGAGCTGTCACCGTCCGGAGCGACACTCGAGAAGGCGGAGGATTTGTATCTGAAGCGCAGTCTGGATGCGGCGAAGGAGCTTTACCTGAAGTCTCTGGAGCAGACGGGCAGCCCGGCGGAGCATGCGCAGGCATGGTATGGGCTGGCGCGCATCGCAGTGCTACGGAATCAGCCGGACAACGCCGTGAAGCTGTTTGAGAAAACGCTCAGCGGATCGCCCGACGGGCCGACCAAAGGCTGGGCGCTGGTATATCTGGCACGGCTCGCCCGAGCCTCCGGCGATCCCGAACGGGCGGCAAAGTTTTACCAGGACGCCATCGCCGTGCAGGGAGTTTCCGAGATGGCTCTCAAGGCCGCTCAAACCGAATCGAAGAATATTCCGAAATGACCAGGAGACGTATTTCAATGAGACTTACAATTTTTCTCGCAGGATGTCTGTTCGCCGCCACGGCGGCGTTCGCGCAGGCCCCCAACAGCAACGGCCAGGTTGCGGTCAAGAAGACCAAGCAGGGCCCTGGTCCGAAGAGCAGCGCCGAACAGCAGGCGATACAGGCATTGCTTCAGGCGCAGATGCCGGACGACGTGATCAAGGCCACCGACAACCTGATCACCAAGTTTCCGATGACGGACTTCAAGTCGTTCGCCCTCGAGCGCGAGGCCGAGGCCTACCAGGCGAAGGGCGACAATACGAAAGCGATCGTATTCGGGGAGCAGGCGCTGGAGGCGGATCCGAAGAACTTCGATGCGGACAACCTGCTGGCGAATGTGACGGCGGCTACAACGCGCGAAACCGATCTGGACAAGGACGAAAAGCTGGCGAAGGCCGACAAATACGCGCACGACTCGCTGGACGTTCTGGAGCATGGCGAAAGGCCGTGGCTGTATGGGGAAAAGCAGTGGCCCCAGGTGCAGGGCATCGCGGAAGGTCAGGCGTATCAGGCTCTTGGAAATATCGCGCTGTTAAAGAAGAAGGACGATGACGCGATCGCCGATTTTCAGAAGGGTGTCGACGCGAGCCACGATCCGCTGCTGATGATCCGGCTCGGCCGGGCTTTTGCCGCGGAGAAGAAATACACCGACGCGATTTCCTGGGACGATAAGGTGATCAGCTCCGCCGACACGCCGGAGCAGTACAAGGGCTTCGCCAAGAACGACAAAGCGCGCTTCGAGCAGTTGGCGAAAACTGCCAAGTAGGCATTGGTTTTTCCGAGCCGCGCGCGTGAGCCAGCGGTTGGGCTGAATGCAATCGAATCTCGAGGAGCTCGAGCAGGCGCTGGGCTACCATTTTTCGGACCGGCGCCTGCTGGCGCGCGCGGTGACGCATAGTTCAAGCGCGAATGAGACCGTGGCCGCGGTGGCACCATCGAGTGCCGACAACGAACGTCTGGAATTCCTTGGCGATGCCATTCTCGGTTTCCTGGTCAGTGAACGGCTGTTCGCCCGGTTTGGGGATTTCAACGAAGGTCAGCTCTCGCTGTTGAAGAACCATCTGGTGAGCGCAACGCATCTGCTGGAATCGGCGCACCGGCTGGATCTTGGCCGCTACCTGCAACTGGGACGCGGCGAAGAAACCGCGGGGGGGCGTGGCAAGCAGCGCATTCTGGTCAACGCCTTCGAAGCGGTGCTGGCGGCGATTTATCTGGATGGCGGCCTCGCGCCGGCGCGCGAACTCCTGGAGCGCTATGTAGTGCCGGAGGACGAGGAACTGGAACAACTCGCCGGCTCCGGTCCGCCGCACGATTTCCGGGCGGAACTGGAGCGTCTCACGCGCGACCGCAAACTGCCCCGGCCGCTGTATTCCATGGTTTCCGAGAATGGACCAGGCCACGCCCGGACATTCACGGTCGAAGTTCGAGTGGGCCGGGAATTCTCCGCCGCGGCGGAAGGTTCATCGAAGAAGACGGCTTCGCACAACGCCGCGCGCAAGGTATGCGATCTGCTCAAGACCTGATTGCCGATCCGCCGCAGGTTAACAACCTGTCCTACCTGCCGGTTTCGGCCGGTTCGATCTTCAGGCCGTCGTGCGCGATATCCCCGGGGCTGGAAACTACCCTGTCGCCTTCGTGCAGCCCGCCCACGACTTCGAGACGGTCACCGTAATCGCGGCCGACCTGGATCTTCTGCATGTGGACAATATTTCCGGGCCCGACCACCGCGACCTGCGCGCCGTTGTCGCGCATGATCATGGCATCGCTCGGGACCAGCAACGGCGGATCCGCGCGGGCGCTCGACAATTCCACCTGTGCGTACATACCCGGCAGCAAGGCATTATCCGCGTTGGGCACATGCACTTCCACCAGCAGCGTGCGGCTGGTGGGGTCGAGCGCCTCGGCGTTCCGCGCCACAGTACCGATGAACTCGCGACCCGGCAGATTGGAAACGGTCAGGGTTGCGGCCTGGCCGGCTCGGATGGAGTCGGCGTACGTCTGTGGCACGTTCACATAGGTTCGCAGCGTACCCACCTGGGCGATCCGGAACAGGAGCGTATTGCCCGCGTTCACCAGCGCGCCCACATCCACGTTGCGCTGGGTGATGACGCCGTCAAACGGGGCGACGACCACGCGGTACTCCTCCAGTTTCTGCAGCCGCGCGAGGTTCGATCTGGACGCGGCGATATTGGCGCGCTGCACTTCGACCGCTTTTTGCAGTGATTGCAATGCGGCCAGCTTGGCTTTGTACTGAGCCTGATACTGGTCGTCATCCTGCCGCGCCACCGCGCCTTTGGCCACCAGCGCGCCGGAACGCTGCGCGGTGATGCGAGCCAGTTCCATGTCCGTCTGGCCCTGCTGGACATTCGCCTCGGCTTGCGCGAGCGCAGCTTCGGACTGTTGCTCGGCGGCTCGGGCCTGGCTGACCTGATCGGCCAGTTCGGGCGCATCGATCTCGGCGAGCGTCTGGCCGGCCTTCACGTGGTCGCCGATGTCGACCAGACGGCGATCCACATAACCATCCGCGCGCGCAAGCACGGGCGCTTCAGTAATGGGCTGGATGCTGCCAGGCAGGATGATGCCGCTTTTCCGGGTGGAGCGGCCCACGCGAATCACGTTCATGCGCGGCAGCGCGGCGGAGGCCTGCTGCGTCTCCGCTTCGATTGCGGTCTTCCGCTTCTGCAGGGGAAGGTAGCCGGCGAAAAAGGCGATCACCGTCAGGATGGCCGCGCCGAGGAAAATGGCCCAGATGGTAACGCCGGAAGGATGCCAGACGTTACGCGGCGTGTCTGCATGGGCCGTTCCCTGCAGACGTTCGAGCTGTTCGCGCAGCTTTTGATTCTCGCGCCGGAGGTTCTCTTCCACGGTCTGCGGCGAATCGGGTTCGGTGTATCGCATCAGAGAACTTCCCGCTCCCGTTCGATCAGCCGCTGCAGGTGATCGACGGGCGGTTTGTGGCGCATATAGCTGTAGATGATGGGCACGACGAAGAGGGTGGTTACGGTGGCGAACATCAGTCCGCCGATCACGGCGCGGCCAAGCGGGGCGTTCTGTTCGCCGCCTTCGCCGAGGCCGAGCGCCATCGGCAGCATGCCAAGGATCATGGCCGTCGCGGTCATCAGCACCGGACGCATGCGGGCGTAACCCGCGGCGAGCATCGCGTCTTTCGCATTCGACATTTCTCTTTCGTCATTGGCGAAGGTGACGATCAGAATGCTGTTGGCGGTGGCGACCCCGATGCACATGATGGAGCCCATCAGGGACGGCACGCTGAGCGTGGTGCCGGTAAGAAACAGCATCCACAGTATGCCCGCCATGGCGCCGGGCAACGCGGTGAGGATGATGAACGGGTCGAGCCACGATTGGAAGTTCACCGTCATGAGCAGATAGACAAGCGCCACGGCGAAAATCATGCCAAGTGCGAGGCGGTAGAAGGAAGCCTCCATGGTCGCCACCTGACCGCGCAGGGCCAGCGTCGTTCCCCGCGGCAGATGTGGGGTTACGTCGCGCATGATCCCCCGCACTTCGGTGCCTACGCCGCCCAGATCCCGCCGGCTGACGTTCGCGTAGACATCGAAAACGTTCAGCACGTTGTAGTGGTTCACAATCACGGGCGCATAGTCCCTCTGGATAGTGGCGAGGTTGGAAAGCAGCTGCGTGCTGCCGCTCATTGCGCCCGGGTTTCCGTAGGCCTGGGAAGAGCCGTTGGGCGAAGCGCCGACGAAGGAACCGGAACCGCCCGCCGCCCCGGACATCGACATGGGCGTCACGCCGCTCTCGGCATCGGTAGCGACCGAGATCGGGGTGCGCAGCAGCGCGTCCAGCGAATCGAGCCGGTATTGCGGGGTCTGGACACCGACGGTATACTGCACGCCGTTGGTCCAGTTCATCCAGAAATTCGGGGCCACGGTGGCGCTGCCGCTGAGCGAGATCAGCATGCTGTTGGTGACGTCGCGCTGCGTCAGGCCGAGTTCGGAAGCCTTGGTGCGGTCGACATTCACGCGGATTTCGGGCTGCTCGACGACCTGGTGAACGTGCACGTCGGCGGCGCCGGGGATGCGGGAAATCCTGGCCGCCAGCGACTGCGCGATTTTGTAATTGGCCGTCGCGTTGTTTCCCACTACCTGCAGATCGATGGGGGCGGGCAGGCCGAAATTCACGATCTGGCTGGTGATATCGGCCGGCTGAAAGAAGAACGCCATATCGGGGAACTTCTCGCGGAGCTGCTTGCGCAGCAGATTCTCGTAGATCTTCGTGGGGCCGTGTTTCTCCTTATTCAGGGAAATGAGAATCTCGCCATCGGCTGCCGAGATGGTCGGGATGTCCCCCTGGGCGATGGCGGGCCAGCTGTTCGGGATGCCGATGTTATCGATCATCATGTCCAGCTCGCGGGGCGGAATGACGGCGCGGATTTCACGTTCGAGCGCGGCGAAGCGCAGTTCGGTCTGTTCGATTCGGGTCCCGGCCGGAGCGCGCGCATGCAGACGCATCTGTCCGGCGTCAACTGCCGGGAAGAAATCCTCCCCGATCAGCGCGGCGAGGCCGAGAGATGCAATCGAGAAGGCCATGAACGCGGCGAGCACGCGCCCGCGATGATTGAGCGACCAGTTGAGCAGGCCCATATAGCGATAGCGCAGCTTCTCGAAGAGCGCGTTGAAGAGATGATGCGTGCGCCAGATGATGCCCGTTCCGGCCGAGTGCCCTTCGCGGTAAATGTCGAGCTCGGATTCCAGAAGGTACGCCATCATCGTCGGTACAAGAGTGCGCGACAGCAGGTAAGACGCGAGCATCGCGAATACGACGGCCATGGCGAGCGGCGTGAACAGAAATTTCGCCGTACCCGTGAGCATCAGGACGGGAACGAACACGATGCAGATGGAAAGCGTAGCCACGAACGTGGGTACCGCGATCTGCGAAGCGCCATCGAGCACCGCGCGCACCAGCGGCTTGCGCATGGCGATGTTGCGATGCGTGTTCTCGATTTCGACGGTCGCGTCGTCGACCAGAATGCCGACCGCGAGCGCGAGACCGCCGAGGGTCATCACGTTGATGGTTTCGCCGAGCAGGCTCAGGATGCAGAGCGAGGTCAACACCGAAAGCGGGATGGAAATACAGACGATCAGCGTGCTGCGCCAGCTTCCGAGGAAAAGCAGAATCATCAGCGCGGTGAGGCCGGCGGCGATGGCGGCTTCGCGCAGCACCCCCTGGATGGACGCGCGCACAAACACGGATTGATCGGCGAGCGCAGTCACCTTGAGCTCGGGCGTCACATTGTTGAGGATGTTGGGCAGAGCCGATTTCACGGCGTTCACGATGGAAAGCGTGGAGGCCTGCCCGTTGCGTGTGACTGTGATCAGCACGCCGCGCGAACCGTTGGTGCGGACGATGTTGTTCTGCACGGCGTAGCCGTCGTGGACCTGGGCTACATCCTTCATGTAAACGGTCGCGCCGTTCACGGTCTTGATGGGCAGGTTATTCAGCTCGTCGAGCAGGATCGGACTGCTGTTTACACGTACCTGGTATTCCGTTTTGGCGATCTTGGCCGTGCCGGTGGGCAGAATCAGGTTTTGGATATTGAGCGCGTTGGAAACGTCGATGGGCGCAAGCTGTTTGGCGTAGAGCTCGTCGAGATTGAGATCCACCATCACCTGACGCTGCTTGCCGCCGAACGGGTAGGAGACCGACGCGCCCTGGACGGTGCCGAGCGGAGTGCGGATGAAGTTGTTGCCGATATCGAAAATCTCCTGCTCGCGCAGGGTCTTGCTGGAAAGGCCAAGCTGCAGGACGGGAACGCTGGCGGCGTCGTACTTCAGTATGTTGGGCGGAAACATGCCGGGCGGCATGTTGCGCAGCTGGGTCTGGGCAGTGGCCGAGGTCTGGGCAACGGCCATATCGATTTTCACGTTGGGGTGGAAATAGACGCGGATAACGGCGTACCCGTTGTAGGACTGCGACTCGATGTGTTCGATGTCCGCGACGTTGGCGGTCAGGGTTCGTTCGAAGTTGGTGGAGACGCGTTTCTCCATCTCCTCGGGGCCGAGTCCGGGGTAAAACCAGAGGACGCTGACGATGGGGATGTCGATGTAGGGGAAGATATCGACGGGCATCGTGGTGATGGCGACGCCACCCAGGATGGCGATGAGAACAGCCATCACGACAAATGTATAGGGGCGACCCAGTGCCAGCCGGACGATCCACATATCTGTTTGCTAACCGGCGTTTACGCTTCGGTATGAGCAGTATATCGCGGGGGTATTGGTACTCGCCTTCGAAAGGCAGGCAATCACGAGCCGGGAGGCGATAGGCCTCAGTACAACCGGAAATCGGGTCGTGGCGCGAGGGTGGTCGAGCCGCTGGCGGCTAGCCCTGCAACCTGATCTGCCTCGGCAGCGCGTCGAGCCACGATCAGATTGGGGAAAATTCCTCCAAGGACGACGAACAGGACGCCGGCTGCCAGAGTCCATCGCTCGCGCGGAAGGGCATCCGCCATGTGGGTGAAACCCGTACGCCGCCTGCCCAGAAACAACCTCGCGAACAGCCGGAGAATGCTGACCGCATTCATGGCGGTCGCGATTGGAAGCACGATGCCGGTAACAGGATGCGACATCAACGTGCCGTGAATCAGAAGGTCCTGAGAGCAGAAGCTCAGCGTGCCGGGCAAACCGACCAGAGCCAGGCCGAATACGGCGAAGAAAACGGCGAGACGGGGCGCATGCCCGGCCAGACCGAGATAGTCGCGCGCAGTCAGGTTCTCGCCAAAGCGGACCTCCAGCAGCCTTAGAATGGCGAAAAGGCCCGTTGTCGAGATCGTCACCACGAACCAGTGCACCAGCGCCCCCGTAATGCCTTCCGCGGTGCGGCTTTCGAGACCCGCCAGAATGCCCGCCGATTGGCTGAGCGCCAGGAAGGAAAGCAGCCGGCGCGGCGAGTTTTCGGTGAGGGCGCGGATGGCCACATAGAGGGCGGTCGCCATGGCGAACCAGGAGAGCACCGGGAACAGATTGCCCGCCGTGCGCGGAAACAATGGCAGGATCAGCCGGGCGACAAGCAAAGCCCCGAAATGCCCGTTCAGCAAAAGAGCCGTTGGAATGGCGGGACCGCTTTCCGCCAGATCCGCGAGCCACGCCTGGGCGGGGCAGATTCCCTTGCGCAGAATGACAGCCGCGACCAGCAGCCCAAAGACGGCTGTTCCGCCGGGGCTTTGACCTTGCAAAGCTTCGATGGAAAGCCCATGGCCACTTGCGGAGATGAGCGCTATGGCCGCAGCCAGGGCGAGGCTCGACAGCGAAAGAGCCGCTGCCGGACGCCACGAGGGCGTCCGAAACCACGGCCGCACAAGGAACGGAATCGTGGTGAGAATCCACCCCGCAAGAAACACGGCCAGATTGTCGGTTGAGTACGCGGCGAGCGTGGCTCCCAGTATAAAAAGGATTGCGCCCATGGTTCGAGCGTTGTGGTCGCGCCTCGGCATTAGCAGCGTGGACGCCAGCGTCAGGCAGGAAAACAGCACCATCAACGACTCGCGCAGCGATTGTGCAGGGGGTTCGGCCAAAAGCAGCAGCACGCTTGCCGCCACCGAGACCAGCGACGCCGCGAAGCCAACGATTCGCGCGTGGCGGCGCCAGACCATGAGCAGAATTGCCCCGAGCCACGGAGCGCCTATCGCCACACCACGCAACGCCGTCATTCGACTCCCTGTTCGGCAGGGTTTCGCATCGAAATCGACGGCGCTCTCCGCCGTTTGGCGCGCGCGGTTATTCCGATTCCGTCCAGCCGGGCAAACAAGCGCGAGAGTTGGAGAAGCGGATCAACGAACCAGCGATCGAGAACGGTGTCGAGGTGTCCGCGATCGAGCGCCCACCTGTAGAGCCACACCCGGACCGATTCAGGCAGCAGGTCTTCCGGATGCCCCCCGGAAACCTCTCCACCGATGGCGGAGTGCATGTGGTGATAGTCGTGAAGCATCGACGGGGCGCGCAGGAACTGCAGCGTCCTGACCAGAGCGTGTCCCAGAATGTGAGCCACCGCGACCGACTTCCAGCCCAGCCCGATCTCGACGAAGATTACGCCGACCTGGGCGAGCGACGCAAACGCGAGCGATGTCTTGGCGTCGGCACTGGCGCGGCCCGAAATGGTTCCGTAAACAGCCGTAGCCGCGCCGATCGCGATCACACACGCCGATGCCGCGCGAGTCTCGGCGAGCAAAGGTTGAACCCGCAGCAGGAGGTAAGCGCCCGCGTGAATGGAAATCGCGCCGTAGAAGATCGCGCTCGACGGGGTGGGACCCTCCATCGCGCGCGGAAGCCACCCCGAGAAAGGAATTTGCGCCGCCTTTCCCGCGGCGGCAAGCAACAGCAGGAGACAAACAACTGCCGGCTGCGCCCCCGCAAGCCGCGGCATGCCCCCCGCAAACGATGCGCTTCCGGCCCACTTGTGAAACGCGAACGTCGCCAGCAGCAGGCCGATGTCGCAGGCTCGATAAACGGCGAAGACACGAAGGCTGTTTTCCACCGGCGCCGGTCTCCGATCGAAGAAAGCGATCAGCAGCACCGACGTGATTCCCACCAGTTCCCACCCGCCGATGAGCAGATCGAACGAACCGGCGGCGAATGCCAGCAGCGACCCGAATGCGAAAAGATGGAGCAGCAGAAAGAATCGGAAGAAGCCGCTCTCGCGGTGCAGATAGGTCGCCGAGAACTGTCCGATCAGCCCTGACAGCACAACGGTAATGGCAAGCAAGGGCAGAGAAAGGCGGTCGGCCAGAAGCACCAGAGGGAAGCGGTATTCATGGACGGCGAACCAGTTTCCGAACGTCACCGTGATCGTGGACGCGCCGGTCGCCGCGAAAGTCCACAGCAGCCCGGCGAGTGCAAAAACACAGGCGGCAAACGTCAGTCCGGTGATCCTGGACAAGACGCGCTCGGAAGGAACCCAGCCGACCAACCACAACAGGGCCAGAAGACTGAAAGCCGCACCGGGCGCCATGACCACAAACATCAGAGCGCCCTGCGAAGGGCTCATGCGGCCCGGCCCCCGGTTAGCGCGGGAATCCAGGCCATGGGCAGGTGTTCGATCTTGCCCGAATACCATTCGGCCGAAGAAAGAGCGACGGGGAGACGTTCGAGCGGACCATCGAATTCTTCAAATCCGGAATCCCGCCGCACGTGTACGCGGCCGGAAGCCGGATCCATTGTTGCCACGCGAATCCAGCGGTTTTCGACCATTCGCCGGAGAGACGCGCTGCGATCGATCACACCGCTCAGGTGTTCGGGCGTCGTCTCGACCACAAACAAAATGCGAACGGGCTCGTGTATCGAAACCATTTGCCATGGCAGGCCGGTTCGAAGGTCACTGGCGTGGCCGTCCATAACGCCGACAAGGCTGGTCACATTGTGGGGTAGTTTCGTGCCGCAGCCATAGCGGTCATTGTCGACGAAGGAAAAGTAATATTCGAGACTGATGCCCGCGCACACGGGGACGACCGCAGCCATCAGCGAGGAGAGACTGCGGTCGTCCGCATCCTGAGCGGCGTCGTAAGAAACGAGGAAGGCACGCCTGTCGAGAAAGAGTCCCCGCGTAAGGCTGCGACGCCCGACGATACAGACGGCGTTCGTGCAATGTCCGTATTCGGGACGTGGCTGGGCCAGATGCTCACTGCGTTCCTCCACATGACGCAGCGCTTCCGCCGGCGATGCCCCGGCTGGACACGATTCGAAACGCCGGGCGCGCTCGTGGGCGTCAAGGGCGCGGGCCTGGTCGAGCGATTTGCGCACGATCTCCAGTTGATCCCGATGCGTAGCCGGAAGAGTATCGAGGTCGAACAGTTCGATTCCGTCGCTGCAGGTATCGTGATATCCGCCGATGAACCACGTGTCGTCCGGAACATCGATACCGCGTTCACGAAGGCGAAAACGGACTTCCGGACGATTGGCCATCGCGGCAAAGAGCCGGGCGTTGGGACCGCCGCGGCGTCCACCGCAGGCACCGCAATCGTGGGCGGATTCGTGAGGGTTATTGAGACTCGTCGAACCATGGCCGAGGATCACCACGAGGCGGGCGAATCCCCGCTTCAGGCCGGCTGGACCCAGAACGCCGGCCACGCTTTCCGCCTTTTCCTCGGCTGCAAAACCCAACAAAAGGCCTTCGACTGCGTCCTGCGATTCCGCGGCGTTGCGCATGAACCGCAGCTCAGTGCGCGGCTCCGGAAGAAAAGCCCTGTTCAGCCAGTCGCGCAGGATGGCATAACGGCGAGGCGCCAGCAGATGCCCGATCAGCGGCACCGCCGAAAGGAGTCCGAGCACGGTCGTCGACAGCCAGCCTCGAACCAGGGAGCGCGAGGATCCAAACGAGTTTCGCATCAGCAGCCCGAGCAGACGTCTGCGCCGGCGGCGGCTGTCGTGCAGCGCGGCGTCTTCGGCTTTTGGCTGCTCGAGTACGGCGTGCCGTGGCTTGACCACAACCGGGCAGAAGGCTGCGCCGTGCGGGTCGTCGATTCCCCGATAATCGACCGCGACGCCGAAATAGCCGGCGGCGCCGAAAGTCTCGATCTCCGGGTCCAGCTCTTCCAGCGCGCGCCGGATGGACTCCTCCCGCTCGTCGATGCAGAAGAAGACCTGCGCGCGCGGGCGGTCTTTGAGGCAGTCGAGTCCGCGGTATCTCCGATGGCTCGCCAGCCCGTGCAGAATGGCGCGTTCATGCCACCGTTCGTAGGCCAGGTGGAGAATGCGCCGGCGCTCGAGTCCATTACACGCTTTGACCTCGTTGACGAATGATCCCCAATCGGAGTCGGACAGGAGTTTGACTTCAGTGTCTGAAAACGAGACTACCCGGGCCGCGTCGTAAATGCGCGCGGATCGGCTCAGGTGCAGCCTTTCCTGTGTCTTGAGCGGGTTCTCCGCCGGCGCGGTTTCCGCCGCGTCTATAACGGAGGCCCGGCGCGCCATCGTCAGCCGCACCGCCAGAAAGTCCATCAGGGAGCACGGGATCGATTCATGGGGAGCCAGCCCCGGGCTCTCTTCCAGCTTCCGCATCAGCCCCGCCCATCCGGGCAGTGCGAGCAGTTCGGATTGAAGAATCTCCTGCCATGCGGATTCCGGAATGTTCTCCGCTTCGAGATACTCGATCACGGCATCGGTTGCGGAGAAAGAACTCTGCTGTTGCCGCCCGAACTCTTTGTCGAGGCCACGCAGATATTTCGGGAACACTCCCCCGCGCCTTGCGAGCAAAGTCCGCACGGATTCGTAGAAGCCTCTTTGGCGGTATGGCATCGGCCAGTAGGCACTGCCCTGATCCAGAAACGCGGAGCACAACCGGATCAGCCAGGGGTGGATCATCTCATCGATTGGCCGCGGCGGCGGAGGCTCTTCTTCATGCACGACTGTGCGCCTGGAGCAGGCCTCGAACAGCGCAAGCAGCGCAGGTTGACGGAAGTCCCGGGCGAGATCGCCCTGTTCGGTGCGCCACAGAATCGTGGCGCCGTCGAATTCGCGCACGCCCGTTGCGATCATGGCGCGGCGGAGCGAACGCCGTGTCAGCCCGGGAAAGACGACCGCGTCGGCTTCGCTTTCGAGCACGGCGTCGATGTCCTCGGGGCGAATGCGGCCCCGCGCGAGCTCCTTTCGATACGCGGCTTCCGGCATATAAGGCTCCGTGCCGTACAGCTGCGACGCTGCAATCACCGCGCGTTCGAAAGGCAGGTGTTCAAAGGCGTGGAGAGTGTTGTGGTGGATGAAAACGCCGATCGGGCCCTGCGCGGGAAGCAAATGAGCCGCGTGTTCAACCGCCTGATGCAGTTTCTCCCGCCGCGACAGCGCGGAATGGTTCCGCTCCGTCATCGAGGCGTGCCGATGCGCGCTTTCGGCTGCTGTTTTGCCGCTTCCTTGAGCATGCTCACAGTGCCGCTGAGCTGCGAATAAAAATAGCGGCGCAGGATATCGAGGACCTCGATCAGAGCATGGTCGCGGATCGAGTAGAAAACCTGATTACCCGCCTTCCTGCCGACGACAATCTGCCGGGCGCGGAGGACCGAAAGATGCTGCGAGACGTTGGCCTGCTCGATACCGAGCTTTTCGATCAGCTTTCCGGCGGAGAGTTCACCGTCCCTCAACAGCTCGACGATTGCGATCCGGGTGGGATTCGCCAGTCCCTGAAAGATCTCACTCTTGAACTGCCGAAGCGCGTCGCCCATCGACTAATAGTATATTCGAATTATCGAATATACACAAGACACTACACCCCGCCCAGGCCATGGCGTATCGAATTCGGCATTACCGGAGCTGTCACTGGGCGCGGTGCGCGCGCGAGTTCTTCCCCAGGCGGTTGGGCCAGAATTCCTTCACGATGTTCGCCGCCATATCCACGGCGATCTGCGTGCCCAGGGATTCCACCGCGTCGGATGCACTGCGGCTGGCGGGACTGTAAGCCATCGAAATCGCCACGGCAGCGGAGTTTCCCGCAACCTCCGAGTAATTGAATTGGCGTCCGCCCGAATCCGTGTGCGTCCAGAAAATCTGGCCGACCGCGGAACCGAGGCGCGTCCATCCACTTCCCGAACCGCGCCGGAAGTAGCGTGGATCCTGATGGAGCAATACCGGAAAGATTCCCTCCGTCATATAGTTGCCTATCGCGAAGTTGGCGTAGGAGGTGGCCCAATAATGCGCGTAGCCCTCGACCCCCTCGCCGTAGGATGGCTGGGACCTCTCCAACAGGCCCTCACCCGCAAAAGCCGCGGCCAGAGCAAAGGTGCCGCGGTCAAAGGTGTCTTGCTTTGCGATCCGAAACTTCTCCTTCGGCGTGACTGGCTTATATTCCTTCATTTCCGGAGAAGTCCGGAAATTGGGAATAATCCAGAGAACATGGCGGGGCGGCTGCTGGTCGTCTTCGGCTGGGTTCTGCTGACCGAACCCGCAAATGGGGGCGAGGGCAAGGATGGCTAACGCCGCGAGCCACGATACCGGCCTGCCTCGCAATATGAGCGCTTTGAGAGTGACGCAATTCATGACTGCTCCATTCATGACTGCTCTATTCATGACCGCTCCATTCATGACTGCTCCATTCATGACTCGTACATGGCAAGCAAATGGCCAACCTGTTTGGCCGGGCTCAGACCTGCGCAATAGCCTCAGGAACGAACGAAGCGCGGCCGGAATCGGGACGTTGTGTCGATAAACCGATGCCACGGGCGGGCGTCCGACGTGAAATTCCGGCCGCCAGACTGTGACGCCCCGGCGTCGGGATCAAGGATTATTCGTCATAACGCGGAAGTCTTCCGGGTCCTTCCCAACCGGATTGTGCCAGCCCCCGGGAGGCGAAACTCTTTGGTCGACTTCACCGGGACCCCAGGTGTCTTTCTCATACTCGAAAACGGGCGTGGCGGCTTTCAGCACGGGATCCACGATTCTCCACGCTTCCTCGACGTAATCCTCACGCGCGAACAAAGTGGGGTCTCCGGCCATCGCATCCCCCAACACGCGCTCGTAAGCATCCATTTCCTCCGGGCTGGGACGACTGCTGGCGACGATCTCGACCGATTCGCTTTGCATGTTGTCGCCCGGGCTCATTACAGCGGCGCCCAGGGCGATGGTCATCTCCGGACTGATGCGAAAGCGCATGTGATTCCCCGCAGCGTTTGCGTCGCGCACGACCGTTGGGGGAGTGCGAAACCGGGCGAGGACCTCCGTGCACGTGGCGGGCAAGTTCTTCCCCGCGCGAATGTAGAACGGCACTCCCCTCCAGCGCCAGGAATCGATCTCAAGCTGCAGGGCGGCGAAAGTCTCCGTGTTCGACCCGGGCGCAACACCTTTTTCCTCCTGGTAGCCGCGGAACTGTCCGCGGACCAGATTTTTCGTCTCCATCGGCGGAATGGCTTTCAGAACCTTCACTTTCTCGTCCCGAATGCTCTCGCTGTCGGTGCGGACGGGCGGTTCCATCGCCAGATTGCACAGGATCTGGAAAAGATGGTTCTGGATAACGTCGCGAATGGTCCCGGTTTGGTCGTAGAAAGCGCCTCGCCCTTCAACGCCGAATGCCTCGGCCATATTGATCTGGATGCTTTCGATGTAGTTTCGATTCCAGAAAGGCTCCATGAATGTGTTCGCGAATCGAAAAACGACCACGTTGTTCACCGGCCGTTTGCCCAGATAGTGATCGATACGAAAAATGGCCGACTCCGGGAAGACCCGATGCAGGGTGCGGTTGAGCTCCTGTGCCGAGGCGAGGTCGTGGCCGAATGGCTTCTCGACGATCACGCGAGCGCCCTCCCCGCAACCCGCTTTCGCCAACTGTTCAACGACCGTCTCGAACAGCAGAGGCGGAATGGCCAGGTAAAACGCGGGTCGCCGCGCCCCGTTCAGCTCCTTTCGCAGCGCCTCGAAGGTGGCGAGGTCGGTGTAGTCGCCGTCCACATAACGCAGCAAGCCGTTCAGGCGGGCCAGAGCGGCAGGGTCGACGCCGCCGCCATGTTCCTCGATGCTGTCGTGCGCGCGCGCTCGAAGCTTCTCGAGATCCCAACCGCTTTTGGCCACGCCGATCACCGGAATGTCGAGATGCCCGCGTTTCACCATTGCGTGCAGAGCGGGGAAGATCTTTTTGTATGCAAGATCGCCCGTCGCACCGAAAAATACCAGGGCATCCGATTGGAACTCGTTCATGCATCTCCTTTGGGACTACTTGCCGGGCGTCTTTTCGAGGTGACCGCCAAACCCGTAGCGCATCGCGGACAACAGCCTGTCCTGATAATCCGCCTCGCCCCGCGAACTGAAACGTTCGTAGAGCGCGGTGGAAAGAACCGGCGCGGGTACGGCCTCGTCGATGGCGGCTTTGATGGTCCAGCGGCCCTCGCCGGAATCCGAGACCCGTCCGGCGAACTGGGAAAGAGCCGGATCTTTCACCAGACTGGCGGCGGTCAGGTCAAGTAGCCACGATGCGATCACGCTGCCGCGGCGCCACACCTCGGTGATGTCCCGCAGATCGAGATCGTACTGATAAAGGTCGGGGTCGCGCAGCGGCGTCGTCTCCGCGTCCACCGTGCGAGTGTCTTTTCCCGCGTTGGCGCGCCGCAGGATACCCAACCCCTCGGCGTAAGCCGCCATGATGCCGTATTCAATTCCGTTATGGACCATTTTGACGAAATGGCCGGCGCCGCTCCGGCCGCAGTGCAGATAGCCCTGCTCGGACGTGCCATCGAGGTGTTCACGTCCCGGAGTGCGCGCCACGCTTCCGGCGCCAGGCGCGAGAGTCGCGAGGAGAGGATCTATGTGCTTGACGGTGTCGTTTTCCCCGCCAATCATCATGCAGTAACCGCGTTCCAGTCCCCAGACGCCGCCACTGGTTCCCACATCGACGTAGTGAATCCGCCGGGCCGCCAGTTCCTTCGCACGCCGGATATCGTCTACGTAGTAAGAATTGCCTCCGTCGATCAGGATGTCGTTCGTTTCGAGGTGGGGCAGGAGATCGGCGATCGTTTCATCCACCGCCGCGGCCGGCACCATAAGCCAGACCACGCGCGGCGTGTCGAGCTTCGCGGCGAGGTCCTGCAAGGAGGAACTCCCGACTGCATTCTCCCGAACCAACTGGCTCACGGCCTCCGGCGACCTGTCGTATACGACACACCGGTGCCCGCCTTTCAGCAAACGCCGGACCATGTTCGCTCCCATCCTCCCCAGACCGACCATTCCAATTTGCATTAAGCGCTCCTCGCTGTGATAACCCTGGCGGGCACTGCTGAAAACAGCGTCGTCAAACCCTCGGCCATGGTGGGATGCGTAAGAATCGCATCGCGCAAAGCGGTATAGGGCATCTTGCCCAGCATCGCGATTTGCACCACCGCCATGACCTCACCGGCTTGCGGGCCGAGGGCCATGAAGCCGAGGATCTCGTCGTTATCGTTGCTGACAAGTGTTTTCATGAACCCGCGGGTCTCGCCCAGAGTACGAGTGCGCAGCACGGCTTGCATGGGAAGTTTCGCCAGCCTGCAGGTGCGGCCCGCCTTTGCCGCCTCGGACTCGTTCAAACCCACGCGGGCGAGTTCGGGGTCGGTAAAAAGGCAAAACGGCACCAGTCGCCCGCGCGTCGTTCGCGAACCGCCGTGCAGGTTGTCGTGCACGATCCGAAAGTCGTCC
>CAWBIS010000098.1:0-84136 GCA_963788485.1 Terriglobia bacterium | reverse complement strand
GTCGGCGACGATAAGGTTTTCTTTGGCACTGTCGACAGCAGCCTCGTGGCGCTCGAGCGCAGGACCGGACATGAAGTCTGGAGAGTCGCAGTCGACGATCCGCGGCAATGCGGCTGCAACATCGGCGCCGCGCCTCTGATCGCCGGAGACAAAGTGATCACGGGCGGCAACAACGGCGACGGCGCGCATCGAGGCTACCTCACGGCGTTCTATATGAAGACCGGCCGCCTCGCCTGGCGCTGGTATGTGGTCCCCGCTCCAGGCGAAAAGGGCAACGACACATGGAAGGGCGATAGCTGGAAATACGGCGGCGGCGCACCCTGGCTAACCGGTTCGTTCGATCCCTCGCTGAACCTGGTCTACTGGGGCACGGGAAATGCCGGCAGCGATTTCTACGATCGCGCGCGCGTGGCCGGCGACAACAGAAGCAAAGACGTGAATCTCTACACCGCAAGCGTGGTCGCCCTCGATGCGGACACCGGAAAACTGCGCTGGTATTACCAGGAGGTCCCCGACGATGTCTGGGATTTCGATTCCTCCTACGAATCCATCCTTATCGATCGCGAAGTGAAGGGCCGCATGCGCAAGCTTCTGGTCCACATGAACAAGAGCGGACTGACCTTCGCGCTCGACCGAGTGACAGGGGAGTTCCTCGGCGTGTTTTCCGTGCCTGAGGTGCGAGACTGGATCACCGGCATCACCGAAGACGGCAAACTGGTCGGACGGAAGGAACCCCAGCCGGGCAAAGCCGTCAACTACTGCCCCGGCGTGGCCGGGGCCAAGAGCTGGAACTCGATGGCGTACTCGCCGCGCACGGGATTCATCTACACACCAGTCAACGAACTTTGCAATACAGTGACCGCCACGACCAAAGAGGGCAAGGAAGGCGCCGATTTCATGAACGGCGGCTTCACCGTAAATCTGGCGCCGAATCGTGAGACATACAGCCACCTCGACGCCTGGGACCCGGTTACGGGGAAGCGTATGTGGAGTCACCCTTACAAGTATGTTTTGCTGGCGTCGGTGCTGGCGACAGCCGGAGACCTGGTATTCAGCGGAGATCCCGAAGGGTTTTTCTTCGCGCTCAATGCCCGAACCGGGGCTGAGCTGTGGAGCTACCAGACAGGCGCCGGCCATCGCGGGTCGCCGATCGCTTACGCGGTGAATGGCAGACAATACATCGCGACGCCGACGGGATGGCAGGGCTCGCTGGTCGGAGGCGCCGCGGCCGGCTTGTTTCCCGATCAGCATTGGCGCATGGGCTCGACGCTGGTCGTGTTCGCGCTGCCGAAATAAACACTATTGAAGATCGAAGTCCGCCGTGCGCTTCACCGTACTCCCGGCCTGATCGAGCGCTTCCACCTCGACGATATACTGACCCGGGTCGACCTTGTCCACCGGAATTCGTTCTCCCAGCGGGATCACGGGATTCTCGGTCCTGGCCGGCGCGTCCACGCGCATCATTCCGGTCGAGAATTTCTGCTCGCCGCTTTTGCGATCGAGGATGCGGATTTGCATGCCAAATGCCGTTTTATCCCCAGCCTGCTTCCCGGGAGGTTCGTAGAGTTCCACGTAAAACAGCGGGGGCTGCGCCTTGCTGAATCTGATCGAACCCGCGGGAATCACCTGGACGCCCTGGGTGATCAGCGGCGTCCGATCTTCGAGAAGCGATTCATCCAGACTGGTTGACGCGTCGGTAGTCTTGCGAATCTGATCGCTGAGAGCGAGTGCGCTCATTGAAAACTGCCTGGTTTCCCAGGGATCGATGGTCAGCGGCATCTCGAGCTTTCCGAATTTATCGTCCCCCGATTTATCTTTCCCCGACTTATCGTTGCCGGACTTATCGTTGCCCGAGGCGAATGCCACCTTGAGATCGTACTTGCCGGAAGCCACGTCAAACTGATTTTCGTAATGAAAGGGTTCTTTCTCGAACGCTTCCACCTGTTTCTTGTCCTCGAAGTCGCGCTTGACGGTATCGCTGAAACGCGCGCCCACCGATCCGTCCGGCCGATAGGCGATGCCGAGAATATTCATCTCGGCGTGGAACTTGCCTTTCTCCTTGTCGAACTTCATCGCGCCGCCGGGGATCTCCATGGCGACGTTGACACGCGCGACATTCGGACCGGTGTAGAAGAATGGAAGCTGCATGGACGCGGCTACATTGCCGGGCTGCGTGCCGGCCACGCGATTTTCCAGCGACTTTTCGATCGGCTGGTCGCGCGTAAGCAGATCGTGCGGCTTCGCATTGCAGTAACCGGTGCGTGCCCTCACGCTCGTGCCGCCCTGATCCACTTTGACGCGCAGCGTATGGCAGCTTCCCTCATCGGACTCGGGAGGCGTGTAGCCAAGGATGTAATACTCGTCCAATTCCTTACCGATCCTCTGCATGCCTCCAAACAAGTCGTTGGTGTCGCGAATGACGAAACCGCCGGTGCCATCGGCCAGCATGTGCATGATGTTCTGGTTGTCGACAGGGCTGTCCGGCATTTTCGGAATCAGAGCATTGCGGGCCTGCGTCGACGGGCCCAGCACTGTGTTATTCATGACCGGCGTGGAAGTCGTTCCGCGAGCGGGCGAGGACGTGGGACTTCCACCGCGGCCGACAGGCGCCGGCGCGGGAGTTCCGCCGCTCCGGCCGGCTCCCGGGCTGCCACCGCCTCCGCCCTTCGCCTGAAAGAAAGCCATCGAGCCGGGCAGGAACGCCATCGAAGCCACCAATCCCTGTGTCCGGAACAAAGAAAAAGGCGGAAGGAGCCTGGCGACTGGCGCTGCCGTGCCCGTACCTGGCGCAACCAGCCCGCGGATATCGATGGGATAAATCGCCACGTTCGACTTGTTGCACGCATCGATCGTCGCCGTTGCTTCCGACATCCTCTCGGAATTCAGCGGAAAGCCCCCGGTGAAGAGGATCAGCGTCTTGCGTCCGGGAACTGTATTCAGATTTTTCGCCAGGCTGCGCAGCGCCAGAAGCATATCGTTCGCCCCAAAATCCGCGGCGGCGCGAGCGAGCGACGCCGGCATCGAGGAATTGCCGTTGGGAGCGACCGCGCTCACCTTCGTGCCGTTCACGATCGCCTTCAACCGCTCGACGTCGTCGGTGAAATTCTGCGCGATCTGCAACGCGCCCCCGAAGTTCACGATCGCCATCATCCGGTTCGGTCCGGCGTTGGCGTCGATGAATTTCGCGGCCGCTTGGCGCGCCTGCGCCTGCAATCCGAAACCGATTGTCGAATTATCGAAGAAGAGAACGATATATCTCGTCTGAGGGTTTGACGGACTGGCAGTGCCGGCTTCGGCGGAAAAGGTCTTGATGGCCTGCTCTTTATTGTCTTCCCAGACCTTGAAGTTCTTCGCCGTCAGATTGCGGACATAATCGCCCTTCTTGTCCGTAACGATGGTGTCCACCAGAACCATCCGCGTCTCCGCCTGAATGACCGCCCCGGAGTCGGGGATTGCCTGTTGCCCGCGCGTCAGACCGGCGGCCAGCAAGGGAAGAATTCCCAGCGTCAGTATTCGTTCAGCAGTCACGATTGCACCTCGATAAACTCAGGAACATTTCACGGAATAACCACAGCGCTGTTCAGGGCCGACATCACCTGGCCCTCGGAATCCCGCACAACCAGCCGTACGATGTAGTCGCCGCTGGCCACATCGAGACTCGTCTTGACCGTTATGCCCGAATCGGGAAGCGTCTGGAGCGTCTGATCCTTCAACTTCATATCGATGGTCTTCTGGCTGCCGGTAACGTAGTTGCCATTGCGGTCGAAGACGCCTCCCACCACGGTCAGCGTATCGTCGTTGCGGCCGTCCGCTTTGCGGAAGCGGAGACGCTTGATATCGATGCGCGCGAGGATGGAAAGTCTGGCTTTGTAATCTTCGGTCTTGAAAAACTGCGTATGAAGCTCCACCGGCAGTTGGCGCATTTCATCGCGCGAGAAAAACGCCTCGCGGATTTCTTCCTTCGCCTGCTCAGCGGCATTTTCCATATGCTGACGCTCGAAGTAACCGCGGCGCGCCTGCATTTCCAGCCCGGCACCGTTCTTTAAAACGATTTTCAACTTGTGGTAACTGCCGTCGAGCTTCAGATTCTGCGGCGCGAACCCCAGAACGTAGATGTATTCGGGCTGCGTGGCAACCAGCTTGAGGCCGCCGAAAAAGTCGTTGTTGTCGTGGAAGAAGCTTCCCCCGGTGGCGGTCGCGAGTTCCGCCATGATGTCCTCATTGGCGAGGGCGATCTGGTGCTGGTACTGCAATTTGATATTGTCGGCCACCTGCGAAACGCCTCCCGCGGTCTCCGCATTTCCGCCGGGAATCAATGTGTAAAGCCCCCGCGCATCCAGCGAACTGATGACTACGTTGTTGCGAATGGCGCTGTTGATGACGTCCATTTCGTCGGTTCGATGATCCGTCACGAGATAGAATCCCGGCGACACCATAACAATGGTGCGGCTCCCCGGCATCGCCGACATGCGCCGCACCAGACCCTTGAGCACCAGCAGAGTATTCCGCGTATCCTGCTCGCCGATACTGAGCGCACTCTGGGCGAGCGCCCTGATTGGCCCCGAAATCTGAGCCAGAACATATGCCGTCGTGGATGCGCCGGGAGGGGCGTTCTGCGGAACCACCGGGTTGCACGCCATATATTCCGCCTCGGCCGCCGTCAATGCCTGCTGGTCGCTCCCGTTGATGATCGCATCCGCCTGAAAGAGGCTGATATCGGGACACGCCTGCGTGCCGCCGGGTATCGTGGGCCAGGGCTTGATCTCATCCAGCGTACGGTCCAGCTTGTCGCGATCATCGGTGAAATCCAGCATCGTGTGGCCGGAGGTCGTGTAAATAGCGGCGCGGCTGCCAGGTTCGAAAGACTCCTTCAAAACGCGCTTCGCCGCCACGCGCGTCTGCGCCAGATCGCCGAACGAAAGATGCATATCGTCGAAGAGCCACATGATGAAATGCGCGGCGATCGGCTGGCCGGGCGCCCCCGCCGGCTTCGTCTCGGGATTTCCCTTCGCGTCCGTTTCGATCGACGTGTCGGGCAGGATAGGGGGCGTCTCCGCCTTCTCTATAGAAAACTTCGCGATTGTCTGTGGCTTGCCTTTGTCGAAAAGCTGAAAATCGTCCTTCGTGAGAGTGCCGATGGCGTGACCTTTGGCGTCTCGGACAACCACCGGCACCAGCACCAGATTTACCGCCGTGCTGAAGGTGACCGGCGTATCGCGCTGGGTCAGTTCGGCCGCCGGTTGCGCGGAGGGTTGCGCCTGCTGTGCGCCGGATTGGGCCAGACACGCCATGGCGCCGCCTATGACGGCGAACGTCCGCCACGCGGCGGCGCGAAAATGCATGACCCGATTCTACTCCAATTTCCGGCCGCGCCCGGCGCTTCGATGGCGGTCAAGCGCTTCCAACCGGCCTCTCGATAGAATTGAAAAATATGGCAAATGAAACGTACGCGGTGTTCGATACGACCGAAGGTCGCTTCAAAGCAAAGCTGTTCGAAGCGGAAGTACCCAGGACGGTGCAGAATTTCGTCGATCTCGCCGAAGGCAAAAAGACCGGGAAACCCTTTTACGATGGCATCGTATTCCATCGCGTGATCCCCAACTTCATGATCCAGGGCGGATGCCCGGAAGGCACCGGCCGCGGGGGTCCCGGCTATAAGTTCGCGGACGAATTCCATCCCTCCCTGAAACACTCGAAACACGGAATCCTGTCGATGGCGAACGCCGGTCCGAACACGAATGGCAGCCAGTTCTTCATCACCGTCGCGCCCACTCCCCATCTGGATAATCGCCACTCCGTTTTCGGCGAGATTGTCGAAGGCTATGACGTGGTTGAGAAGATCTCCAAAGCTCCCCGCAATTCGCAGGACAGACCCAACAAAGAAGTGAAAATCAACTCCGTCACGATCGAGAGAAGCTGATTTCAGTGGATCGGACAGCGCTGTTTGGAGGCACTTTCGATCCGGTCCACAACGCTCATATCGAAATCGCGCGGGCGGCAGCGGACCGTTTTGAACTCCCGAAGGTACTCTTCGTTCCCGCCGCCAATCCTCCGCATAAACCCGAAGGCGCCACGGCTCCTTATGAGGACCGCGTGCGCATGCTGGAACTCGCCTGCAGGCTCGACCCGCGCTTTGAGGTGTCGCGGGTCGAAGATGGTCCTGCCCGCAGTTATTCGATCATCACGATCGAAAAGCTGAAGGCCGGCGGTATCCGGCCGTTGTGTTTCCTGATCGGCGCCGACGCGTTTGCCGAGATTCGCACGTGGTACCGCTGGCGCGATATCGTTGCCGAGGTCGAGTTCATCGTTGTGACGCGTCCGGGCGCCGGACAGGGCGTGCCCGAAGCACCGCCCGGCGCCGTCGTTCACGAACTGACCGGACTGCAGCTTCCCGTCTCTTCGTCGGACATTCGCATGCAGTTGACGCGTGGCGTGTCGGGCGTCCCGGTTCCGGAATCGGTTCTCCGGTACATTCGCGAACACGGGCTGTACAGTACCGGTTAACTATTCCACCGGGTAGGGGCCGTCGGAGAACACCTGGCCGTGATAGCCTTTGGAACCGATCGTCCGGGCAAGGGGGCTGCGCGGATCTCCCCCCGCTTTCAAGCGCTCGATGACATGCCGGAAGTCGTAGCGTGGATGCCAGCCAAGCTCGTTCCGCGCGCGGTCGTTCACGTAAACTCTTCCGATCCCCGGGAACATTTTCCAGCCTCTGCGCTCATACTCCGCCTCGTATTCCGGTACCCGCTGCCGCAGGATTGTGGGAGCGTCGACGCGCAGCCGCGGCAGGTCTTCGGGCAGAAACGGCGACGTGGCGGTAATGATGTACCGGCCAAACCCAATCGAGCGCGCGTGCTGCATCGCCAGCAGATGGGCGCTTACGGCATCTTCGATGTCGACCCGCCTGTAGACGTACTCATTCGTTTTCACATTTTCGTCCCGCCAGGCCTCGCGCACCTCCCGGCGGTCGTCCTCCTCGGGGAAAAAGCGTGAGGTTCTGAGCACAATGCATGCAAGCCTCTGGTTCCGGTGAAATAACTGGCACAGATCCTCCGCGGCCGCCTTGGTGACGCCGTAGATATTCCTCGGGATTGGCATGATCTCTTCCGTCACCCACACGGCCGGTGCCCCGGCATCCGGGATAAGAGCGTCGCCAAAAACGCTGGTGGTGCTCGTGAAGATAAACGATTCCACGCCATCCCCCACCGCTTCCTCCAGCAGGTTCAGCGTTCCGGTAATATTCGTGTCCACGAAGTCCTGGCGCGTGTGCGTAGCCACGTGAGGCTTGTGCAATGTTGCGCTGTGGAAAACGGCCTGCACGCCCCGGATGCAACGCCTTACGGATTGGCGATCGGCGATCGATCCAACGTAATTTGTGAAAGGGGACGCGAGGATGTCCATGCCAACGACCTCGTGACCCAGATTCCGTAAAGTGCGGACCAGCGCTTCGCCGAGGTGACCCGCGCTTCCTGTAACCAGGATCTGCATGATTCCTCCCTAGTTTAGTGCTACAACCGGATCATGCGTTATCTCACGGCCGCATGGTTATTGGTTGCGCAGAGCCTCCTCGCGCAGCAACCCCTGACTTCCCTCCCCTACACCCCCGGACTCGACGTTCAGGCGATGGACCGGTCCGTACAACCCTGCGATAACTTCTATCAATACGCCTGCGGCACGTGGATCAAAGACAACCCGATCCCAGCGGATCAGGCGCGCTGGGATGTTTACAGCAAACTCACGTACGAGAATCAACTCTATCTCTGGGGGCTTCTTCTACAGGCCGGCAACACGGCATCTTCGCGTACTCCCAACCAACAGAAAATCGGCGACCTCTTCCACGCCTGCATGGACGAACCGGCCATCCAGAAGGCGGGCGCCGCGCCGATCCAGCCGATCCTCAAGCAGATCGACGGTATCCAGTCACTGCGCGATCTCCCCGCGTTCCTCGCCGGCCAACACCTGACGCTCTACACCACGAGCATGCTGTTTTCCTTCGGCTCAAGCCCGGATTACGCCAATTCCTCCAACATGATCGCCTTCGCCGATGCGGGCGGACTCGGCCTGCCGGATCGCGATTACTATTCGAAAACCGACGCCAAATCAGTCGAGATCCGCCAGAAATACGTGGCTCACGTGGCGCGCATGTTCGAGCTCCTGGGAGATCCTCCGGCGACGGCTGCGGCCAACGCCTCCGCCGTAATGCGCATAGAGACCGCCCTCGCCGCCGCGATGCTCACCCGCGTCGAGGAGCGCGATCCCTACAAGCTTTTCCACAAAATGTCGCGTGCCCAATTACAGGCGCTCACCCCGTCTTTCCGCTGGGACGCTTACTTCACCGCCCTGCGTATCAGTCCCGGAGGGCAGATCAACGTGAGCCAGCCGGCTTTCTATCGCGCGCTTGAAACGCAGCTGACAACCAATTCTCTCGCCGATATCAAGACCTATCTGCGCTGGCATGTGATCCATGCCAAAGCGCGCTTCCTCTCTTCGCCGTTTGTGCAGGCCGATTTCGATTTCTTCAGCCATTACCTGCGCGGCGTGCCCGAAATGCAGCCTCGATGGAAGCGCTGCGTTCAACTCGTGGATCACACGCTCGGCGACGCTCTCGGCCAGGTATTCGTGGAAAAAACCTTCAGCCCCGAAACCAAAGCGCGCGTTCTCACCATGACGAAGGAAATCGAAGCCGCCATGCAGAGCGAGATCGAGACCCTGACATGGATGAGTCCACCGACGAAGAAGCAGGCGCTGCTCAAGCTGCACGCCGTCGTCAATAAAATCGGCTATCCGGATAAATGGCGCGACTACAGCTCCGTCGCGATCACGCCCGCGGATTATCTCGGCGATGTGGATCACGCCGTAGCTTTCGAATCGCGGCGCGACCTGAACAAGATCGGCAAACCGGTCGACCGCACGGAATGGCAGATTTCGGCGCCCACCGTGAATGCCTATTACGATCCGCAGACGAACGACATCAACTTCCCGGCCGGCGTTCTGCAGCCGCCGCTCTTCGATCCGAAGATGGACGACGCGCCCAATTACGGCAACACCGGCGCCACCATCGGCCACGAACTCACGCACGGCTTTGACGATGAAGGACGCCAGTTTGACGCAAAAGGCAATCTGCACGACTGGTGGACGAAAGCCGACGCCGCCGAATTCCAGAAGCGCGCGGATTGCGTTTCGGATGAGTACTCGCAGTTTACGGTCATCGATGACGTCAAGATCAACGGCAAGCTGACTATGGGCGAGGATGTCGCCGATCTCGGCGGTACGCTGCTGGCTTACATCGCCTGGAAAGCGGTGAACAAGGATAAGTCGCTTCCACCGATCGACGGTTTCACGCCCGATCAGCGCTTCTTTATCGGTATGGCGCAATGGGCCTGCGGCAGCGAGCGCCCGGAGGATCTCCGCGCCAACGCCATCACCGATCCGCATTCGCCGGACGAATACCGGGTCAACGGGGTGGTGTCGAACATGCCGGAATTCCAGACGGCGTTCAGCTGCAAGCTCGGCCAGCCGATGGTGCGTCCGAAACCCTGCAAGGTGTGGTAAGGGGGCCGGAATGGCTGGTGCACGCGGATTCGCGCTTCTGCTGCTGGGCACACATGCAGCCTGTGCGCAATATGTGGTGAGCACACGAGCTGGAACCATTAACTACACCAGAGGAGAGGTTTCCGTCGATGCGCAGGCAATGCGGAAAGCGCCTCTCAAGTTCCCCATGCTCCATGAGGGACAGGTACTGCGTACCGGCAACGGACGTGCCGAAGTGTTGCTCGGGCCGGGAGTTTTTCTGCGTCTCGGCGAACACGGTGCGCTGCGAATGCTGAATACCCACCTCGAAGACGCGCAGGTAGAGGTCCAGCAGGGCACGGCTCTCGTCGAGGTGGTGGAGATGCCCATAGGCAGCGACGTTCACGTGGTGGTCGGCCCCACCCGGACCGGTTTCAAAGGCATCGGGCTTCACCGGTTCGAAGCGGACGCGGGCGAGCTGCGCGTGTTCGGCGGGCACGCCGAGGTCTATGCCGCCAATCGGGCTGTGGAGGCGGGACGCGGCAAGGTTGTTCACCTGGGAGAAGCCCTCTCCGTTTCAAAGTTCGACCCGCGTCTGATAAAAAACGATGCACTGCACCAATGGGCAGCCCGCCGATCGTTTCTCCTCTTCAGTTCGAGCCGCGAAGCCCGGGCGCGGCTAACCAACTGGGAGGTCACGCTGGTGACGCCGGGGAACAACAAGCTGGGAATCCCTTCCGACCAGGACCGGGCATTTGTGTCGAACCGGGATTTCGGCGTGATGTTCTACTCGCAGGCGCTGACACGTGCGTACGCCGGACCAGAGCGGCTTCGCCAGAACGACGAGCAGACGGATCCGTACTCCGTCGGCAGAGGTGTTCCTCAGATCGCCCCAACCACACGATAAGCAATTGAAAATAAAGCGCAACACCGTCCTGAAACCATCCCCGAGCCCAGAGACACAAACCCCGCTCAACGCTGCGCCGCCCCCGCGCGTCAAAGAGTTGTGGAGCGCTCCATCGAAAATCGGTCGAAGTGTGCCTCGCCCACCCCGGCAACCTTATGACAGCAACGCCGAATAAATCTCCCCTCCCCCTCCCGGCCGGCGCCGTCTCGAATGAAATAGCCGAAGCGCAGGCCGCCGCCGCCCGCTACCGCTGCGAATTCGTCGACCTGCGCGACGGCGCCATCGAGCACGATCTCTTCCGCTCCATCCCGGTCGACCTCATGTTCCGCTACAACTTCGTGCCCCTCAAGGCGCAGAACGGAACTCTCGAAATCGCGCTCTCCGACCCGCGAAACCTCACCACCATCGATGAACTCGGCCTCCTGCTGCACAAGAAACTGCGGGTCAAGGTTGCGACCGCCTCGCAGATCGCCGACCTCCTCAAGAAGACCGAGCAATCCCAGCGCGTCCTCGAAGAGGTCACCGAAGGCTTCGCGCTCGACGTTCTGGCCGGCGAGGATAATCCCGACGAAACGCTTTCCATCGACCGCCTCGCCGCCGTCGACAGCGACATCGCCCCGGTCATCAAGCTGGTCGACACCACCATCTTCAACGCTCTCGAGCGGCGCGCCAGCGATATCCACATCGAATCGCGCGATCAGGAAGTGGTGATCAAGTACCGTATTGACGGCGTTCTCCACTACGCCATGCCTCCGATCGCGAAGGACTGGCACACCAGCATCATCTCCCGCATCAAGGTCATGAGCGAGCTCGACATCGCCGAGCGCCGCGTCCCCCAGGACGGCCGTTTCCGCGTTCGCTACAAAACGCGCCTCATCGATTTTCGCGTCTCCATCATGCCCACGATCCATGGCGAAGATGCCGTGCTTCGCGTGCTCGACAAGGAGTCGATGAGCGAAAAGTTCGCCAAGCTCTCGCTCGATGTGGTTGGCTTCAGTGAAAGCGATCTCCTCAAATTTCGCCGTTACATCGCCGAGCCCTACGGCATGGTGCTGGTGACCGGACCCACCGGTTCCGGTAAAACCACCACCCTCTACGCCGCCCTCAGCGAGATCAAGAACGACGAAGACAAAATCATCACCATCGAAGACCCGGTCGAGTATCAGCTCAAGGGCATCACCCAGATCCCGGTGAACGAGAAGAAAGGCCTCACCTTCGCCCGCGGCCTGCGCTCCATTCTGCGCCACGATCCCGACAAGATCATGGTCGGCGAAATCCGCGACCAGGAAACGGCGCAGATCGCCATCAACTCCGCGCTCACCGGCCACCTGGTATTCACCACCGTCCACGCCAATAACGTCGTCGACGTGCTGGGCCGTTTCCTGAACATCGGTGTCGAGGCTTACAACTTCGTCTCGGCGCTGAACTGCATTCTGGCGCAGAGGCTCGTGCGCATAAACTGCGAATACTGCAAGAAGCCGGTGACTTATACGGATCAGATGTTCGTCGAGAGCGGCCTCGACCCGGCGGAATGGCGCAAACTCGAACTTTTCGAAGCCACCGGCTGCTTCGAATGCGGCGGTACGGGATACCGCGGACGCACGGCTATTCACGAACTGCTCGACCTGAGCGACAAAATCCGCGAACTGATTCTGGATCGCCGCCCGACCTCGGAGATCAAGCGGCTGGCGCGCGAGGAAGGCATGACGTTCCTGCGCGAATCGGCCGTCGAGAAGGTGCGGCAAGGTGTCACCACGCTCAAGGAAATCAATAAAGTGACCTTCATAGAATGAGTTTTCTCGATCAGGCTCTGGTTATCCTGCGAGACCCGCCCCCGGAGTTGGCCTTCGAGATCGCGGCGGATGGAATCGCCATGTCACGCACCCGCGCGCCCGCGACCGTGCAACATGCGGCGCTCCCTCCCGGCGTACTTGCCCCCTCTCCGGTAAAAGGCAACGTACTGGATGCTCCGGCATTTGCCGACGCGATCCGCAAACTCATTCCGGCGTCGACGGGACGCAGCCGCCGCAACGCCGCCCTGATTCTGCCCGATAACTGCGTCCGCATCGCGGTGCTCGATTTCGACAGCTTCCCCGATAAGGAAGAAGAGCGCCGCCCGCTGATCAACTTTCGTTTGCGCAAAAGCGTACCCTTCGATATTGACGACGCGGCACTCTCCTACTTTCCGCAGGCTGGCAAGAAGGTGATCGTCGCGCTCGCCCCGTCTGAAGTCGTGGGACAGTATGAAGCGCCGTTCCGCGCCGCCGGGTTGCATCCCGGACTCATCACGGTTTCGTCGCTCGCGATGCTGGACCTGGTTCCGGCAACGGGTTCGTTCGTGGTGGCTCGCCGCAGCCGCGGCGGATTGACCGCGATCGGTCTGAAGGACGGCATCATCACCATCGCTCGCTCCCTCGAACTCACCGAATCCGACGGAACGGCGGACCCGCTCACGGAGATAGCCGACGACATCTACCCGACCCTCGCATACATCGAAGACCAGACCGGCGCGCGGCCGGAGAAGCTGTTTATTGCCGGGTTCGGTTCCGAATCGGACATCTCGGCCACACGGCTTGCGATTGAACTGGAGATTGAAGTCGAGCCGCTCGATGAGCCCTGGCCCGGACTGGCCGGGTATCTGAAGTCGCTCATGCCGAAGGCAAAGGCCACGGTTCCAAAGAAGGCGGCGGCATGAGAATACCCATCAATCTGGCGCGCGAGCCCTTCCGCCAGAACCGGCAGATGCTGGTCGGGTCCGCATTTGCAGCCGTGCTGCTGGTGGCGACGCTCGCCTTCCTCGTTTCGCAGGCGCTGGCGGTTCACCGCCAGGCGCTCGAGACGCAGGTGGTCCTCGATCGCGTGGACCGGCAGCTTTCCAGAGTTCGACAGGAGCAGGCGAAATTAGACGCGCAAATGCACCAGCAGGGTAATGAAGCCGCGCTAGATCGAATCGTGCTTCTGAACGAGTTGATCAAACTCAAGGCGACCAGCTGGACCCGGATCTTTTCCGATCTCGAGAAGGTGCTGCCGCCCAACGTACGCATTCTCTCGATACGCCCGGCGATTAATTCGCGGGACCAGGTTTTCCTCGATATGCAGGTGGCAGCCGACGCGCCGGAGCAGATTCTTGGCTTTATCCTGAAACTGGAGGGTTCGGATGTGTTCGGCTCGACCACGGTCAGCACAATTACACCGCCTTCGCAGACCGACGCGTTCTACCGCTACCGGCTCTCGGTGAACTATGCCCAGAAGCTTTAGCCTGCCGGCCATCCGCATCCCGTCCCTGAAGGACTCGCAGGTGCTGGTGCGCGCGGGCCTGGGCATTTTGCTCGTGGCCAATCTGGTGGCAGCAGCCTTTGCGTTCCACCTGATCGGAGCCTCGCCGCCGGCATTGAAGGAGCAGCTTGCGATCGCTCGCACACAACTGCAAGCCGAGCAGACGAAACTGAAACGCAGCCGGCTGCTCACCGCCAACGTCGACAAAGGCAAGAGCGAGAGCGAAAGATTTCTCGCGACCTACTTCACGACCCGCCGCTACACCTATTCGACCATCGTGACGGAGATCAGCCAGGCAGCCAAAGCCGCCGGCATGAATATGAAGGAAGCGACCCTGGCTTCGCTCGATCCGATTCTGGGTTCGGACGATCTCGATATGTTGACGATTTCCGTTAATTTCGAAGGCGGATATCCGCAACTGGTGAAGCTGGTGAATCTGCTGGATCGTTCGCCGCGCTTCATTATCATCGAGAGTCTGCAGATCGCGGCCCCCCCGAAGGGCGAAGTTTACACCGTTACTTTCAAGCTCGACAGCTTCGTCAGGGACACCCCCGGGGGTGCATTGTGAAGACCGGCGCCGAGCCGAAGAAGCTGGCTATCCTCGGCGGCCTTGTGGTAGTGGCAGGGATAGTGCTTTACACGAACGTGTTCTCCGGCAGTTCGGACAGCCCCGCTCCAGCGCCGCGCGCGGCCATCCCGGCTCCGATCAATGTCGCGACCGAGCGTGCCGAGCCCCTTCCCGATACGCGGCGAACCGCGAGGAGCACCGGCGCCGGCGGAAGTACCGAAATCAAGTTTCGTGTCGGTCCCGAACGGCCCGAAGACCGCAAAGACCCGGCGACCATCGATCCCACCCTTCGCCTCGATCTTCTGGCCAAGGTGCAGAATGTGGAACCGGAAACGGCGATGCGGAATTTATTCCAGTACGGCGCGGCGCCTCCTCCCCCGGCCCCCACTCCCGCGGCCAAACCCGTGGCGCTGCCCGCACATCCGCCGACCATCGCGATCCACCAACCGTCAGCGACGGCGCCGAAGCCTCCGGGACCGCCCGGCCCCCCTCCCGCACCGGCAGCGCCGGCCATCACGATGAAGTATTACGGCTACAAAATCTCGAAAGAGGATGGCCGGAAGGAAGCCTTCCTGCTGGATGGCGACGACATCATCATCGCGGGCGAGAACGAGCCGGTGAAAAAGGGCCGGTATAAAGTGGTCAACATTGGCGTGAACTCGATCACAATCGAGGACACGCAGTTCAAAAGCACCCAGACCCTGAAAATCCAGGCCGAGGCAGCGGAGAAGGCATGAACGCGCGTTCCGAATCCGGCTATGCCCTGCTCTTCGTTTATGCCATGGCTGCGACGATCGCACTCATGTTCCTGATGGAGCTTCCGCGGGCGGCTTTCGAGGCCCAGCGCGACAAGGAACAGCTCCTGATCGACCGCGGCGAACAATACTCCCGCGCCGTCAAGCTGTTTGTGCGCAAGTTTAATCGCTATCCGCCCGATCTCGACGCGCTCGACAATACCCAGAACCTGCGTTTCCTGCGCAGTCGCTACGTCGACCCGCTGACGGGGAAGGACGAATGGCGGCTGATCCACGTCGGCCCCGGCGGCGTATTCACCGATTCGCTCGTCTACGGCAAGAAAAAAGATGGCGACAAGACGTTCGAGCCCCAGAACTTCATCACCGAGATGCAGCAGACCGGCGGCAATCAGACGGATCCGAGCCAGGGCGGCGTGAATATCGCCACCAGGACCAGGCCCAGCGATCAACCGGGCGCGGCAGGAGATCCGAACAATCCGCAATCGGCACTGCCCCCGCCTCAGCCGGGCCAGTTGGACGGATCTCAGCCCGGCTCGCTTCAGCCCGGCGGCCCACTGCCGGGTATGCCACAGGCTGGTCTTAATCAGTCTGGCTTGACCCAGCCTGGACTTCCTCAGTTCGATTCGAGCGGTCAACCCATTCCGAACACCGGCGCGGCGCAGACAGCCTTTCCGAACGGTTTGCCTCCCGGCATTCAGCTTCCTCCCGGCATGCAGCTTCCTCCGGGTTTGAGCCTGCCTGGCCAGAACCCAACCGGACAGATGGGTACGACCGCGCCCGCTGGAGCGAGCCTGATCAACCAGATCCTGACCAACCCCCGCCCGGGCGGGCTGCCTGGACTCAACCCCCAGGCTTCGCCCAACGGCCCGACCGTCGATCAATATGGCAATCCGGTTCAGGCCAGCAATCCCCTGACCGGAAACGCGAATGGGGTTCTTGGGGCGAACGCGGCCACGACCGGCACCACCCAGGGCGGATCTACGGGGCAGGTGATCGGCGGAGGCATTGCCGGAGTCGCCAGTAAACGCGAGCAGGAAGGCATCAAAATCTACAAAGAACGCAAGAAATATAACGAGTGGGAATTCGTTTACGACATCACCAAGGATGCCAGCCGCACTGGCGGCGCCGGAGCAACGCCTGCCGCGGCGCAAGGTCAAGCCGGACAAACCGGACAGACGGGACCGACCGGGCAGCAATCGCAATCCCCATTCCAGACGTCCCAGCAATCTCCGCAGCAAACGCAGCCGCCTCAGCCGAACGCGCCCGGAACACCGACGCCGGCGCCGTCACAGTGACGCTTGAAAAAAGCTCAAGACGTTGTCGCCTTGTTTGACCATCCGTGTGCGGCGAAACGGACCCTGTTCTTCCGGCAGCGCGAAGCGCACCGAGTGCTGCACGATCACCTGTGCGGGTGGTTTCGCCTCCAGCGCCTCCAGCGCCGCCCGATACTCGCGCTCCTTCGGATATGGCGGATCGATGAATACGATGCTGGCATCGATCTTGTCGAGGTAGAGCGCCGCCGATCCGTGAATGACTCGCGCGCGCGGCTCGATTTGAAGCGCCGCGAGGTTGCCGCGAATCAGATTCACCGCCTCGCGATTCCGTTCGATGAAGACGGCGTGCCGCGCTCCGCGGCTCAGCGCTTCGATGCCGACCGCGCCGGTGCCTGCGTAGGCATCGACGAATACGGCCCCCGCAATCGCCGGGCTGAGAATGTTGAAGAGCGTTTCCCGCAGTCTGTCCGGAGTCGGCCGCACCTCGGCGCCTGGAATCGACTGCAGCCGTCGCGAGCGGAACTCACCGCCAATCACCCGCATCTCACGTGATCCCTGTCAACCGACTTGTACCAGACCGTAACGCCGCTGCCAGTGGTTCCTGATGTAATCGATCGCCGCCGCCAGCGCCTCGTGCGATGGCGGACGCTCCACAAAAACCCGCGCTTCGTGCCGCGCGGCCGAGAGAATATCCGGATCGCGCAGGATATTCGCAATCCTCAACGTCGGCAGGCCCGATTGTTTCGTGCCGAAAAACTCGCCCGGCCCGCGCAGCTTCAAATCCATCTCGGCGATGGCGAATCCATCCTGTGAATCGACTAGCGCCCGAATCCGCTCCTTCGCCGTGTCGTTCATCTTTTCCGTCACCAGCATGCAATAACTTTGTTCCGCACCGCGCCCGACGCGTCCTCGAAGCTGATGCAACTGCGAGAGCCCGAAACGCTCGGCCTGCTCGACGACCATAATCGTCGCATTCGTCACATCCACACCCACCTCGATCACGGTAGTCGAAACCAGGATTTTCGTGCGCCCACTCTTGAATGCTTCCATGGCCGCTTCCTTTTCGCCCGAGCCGAGCCGCCCGTGCAGTAATCCAACCGGTGCGTCGGGAAAAACCTCGCGCGAGAGGTGTTCGTACATCTGCTGTGCCGCCTTCAGCGACAGCGAGTTCTGCGCTTCGGATTCTTCGATGACCGGGTATACGACATATGCTTGCCTGCCGGAGTCGAGTTCGCGCCGGATGGCGCTGTAAGCCAGCTCGATCTGATCCGCCGTGAAGTGCTTTGTCACGATCCTGCGGCGGCCAGGCGGAAGCTCGTCGATCACCGACACGTCGAGATCGCCATACAGCGTCATCGCGAGAGTTCGTGGAATCGGCGTCGCCGTCATGACCAGGACGTCGGGAGTTACGCCTTTCTGCACCAGCCCGAGGCGCTGCATGACGCCGAAACGGTGCTGCTCGTCGATGATGACGAGGCCGAGCTTCGCGAACTCGACATCCTTTTCGATCAGGGCATGCGTGCCGATGGCTACCCGAATCAGGCCCATCCGCAGCATTTCTTTCAACTTCGCTTTTTCGCGCGCGGTCGACGACCCGGTCAGCAGCGCCACCGAATAGCCGATCTTCTGCAACAACGGGCTCAGGGAAAAGAGATGCTGCGCTGCGAGAATTTCCGTCGGCGCGAGCAGAGCAACCTGATAGCCGTTTTCGACCGCGATGACCGCCGCTTCCGCAGCCACGATGGTTTTTCCGCTACCCACATCGCCCTGCAGCAGACGGTTCATCGGGCTGGGCCGCGCCATGTCTTCCGCTATCTCCTTCAGCACGCGCTTCTGCGCATCGGTCGGCTTGAACGGCAACAGCTTTTTGATCTGTTCCCGCACGCGATCCGTCAGAGCGAATTCGATGCCGGGCATGGAGCGGGCGCGCCGCCGCTTGATTTCGAGGCCGCACTCCAGCCAGAAGAATTCCTCGAAGATCAGGCGGAACTGCGCGGCCGAGCGGAAGTCGTTCAGAATGCGGATGGGAGTTCCCGCGGAGGGGAAATGCGTTTCGCGCACAGCCTCCGTGCGCGAAGGAAAGCGCAGGCTGGTGCGAATCGATTCCGGCAGTCGATCCTCGAGTTCGGGGATCTCCTGCAGGACGCGATGGATCAACGTCCGCAACACTCGCGTGTTCACCTTGCCCGCGGCTTCATAAATGGGAACGATGCGTCCCACGTGGAGGGCCGGCTCGCCCTCCTCGTCGTCGCCCAGGAACTCAGTCTCGGGGTGCATGATCTGCAGTTGACCGCGCCAGGAATCGAGCTCGATTTTGCCGAAGAGCGCCACGCGAGTTCCGGGAGTCAGACGATCGGCGAGGTACGCGCCGTGGAACCATTTACCCAGCAGGATGGCGCGTGAAGCGTCGGTGAACTCTGCCTCGAAGAGCCCGAGATTGCGCCGGCGAAAGCCCGTCACCTTCGCCGAACGCACTTCCGCGACGACCGTCGCCATCTCTCCCGGCGCAAGCTGGGCGATCGGCTTCAGATTGCCACGGTCCTCGTACCGAAACGGAAAGTAATGCAGCAGGTCCTCGACGGTCTCAATCCCTCTTGCCTCCAGCATCGCGGCCCGGGCAGGGCCGACGCCTTTGACGTATGCGAGGGAGGTGTCGAGCGCGAGGGCCAATATTCGAGTCTAGCTGTATGCGCCTCCCGCGCCCATGACGCGAACGGCTCCCGCGGGCACGCCTCCCGCAGCCAGCGCCAAGGCGAGGGCGGTCAGTTCGGCGGAGTTTTCGCGTGCGAGATCCGGCGCGGGTTTGCCCAGAAGAGTGCCCTGCATGAGGTAGACGTCGAGGAGCCACAGGTCTTCCACCGCAACTGTCCGGTCCACGCCATCCGCCACTATGCGGCCTCCCCATTCTTCCGCCATCTCAGCCAGCCCGCGAATCGTCATCGCGCACGACAGCCGCTCGACGTTGCGGACGAGATTCCTGTCCAGTTTGAGATAGCCGGGTCTCAGATCGCGGAGGATACGCAAAGCCCTGGGGACGGATCCAACTTCGGACAGGGCCACGCCGAAGCCGGCGTTTCGATAGAGATCATAGGTCTTCAGCCATTGCTTCGTGTCCCGCACGACCGTTGACAGCGGGATCTCAAATACGATGTTGGCCGGGCGCAGTGCCGATTCGCGCACTGCCTCCTTGATTGCATTGCAGCGCGGATTCAGTCTGCAGGTTTTGATGAAATACAAGCCGCTGGTAGACCGGGCGGCCGCGGCGCGGACCGTCACGTCGACCAGATCCATGGCGTCGCAATAATGCGCCAATATGCGATACCCGGCGGTATCGACGATCGGCTGAAACAAAATCTCGGGGCGAAAAGACATTCTTAAGAAGTGTTCGAGTCTTCCGAAAAATTCTCCCGCACCAATTCGGCATGGGACACTGGAATGTTAGCAATGTCACGAAAGATCTATTATTGGAAGCTGCGCGGCGCGGAGATGCAGCTGGGTGAGCGGACGCTGATCATGGGCGTTCTGAACGTTACCCCCGATTCATTCTCCGACGGCGGGCATTTCAATGATCCCGATCGCGCCTATGCTCGTGCGCTCGAATTGGAAGAGCAGGGCGCGGATATCATCGACATCGGGGCGGAATCGACCCGGCCCGGATCGCAGAGAATCACGGCCGAAGAGGAATGGCAGCGCCTCGCTCCCGTTTTGAAACGCCTGCGGGGCAACCTGCGAACGCCGCTTTCCCTCGACACTTATAAGTCCGAGATTGCGGAGCGGGCGCTTCAGTACGGCGTCGAAATTTTCAACGATCCGAGCGGACTTACCTTCGATCCGAATCTCGCAAAGGTGGCCGCAAACGCCAATGCCGGACTGATTTTGAATCACATGCGGGGTCTGCCGGAGAGCTGGGCCAAGCTGCCGCCGATGCAGGATGTCGCGGGCACCATTGCGCGGGAACTGGAAGCGATGGTCAGCCGGGCGCGTCACGCAGGGGTGGAGCGCGGGCGAATCGTGATCGACCCGGGTCTCGGATTTGGCAAACGGAAGGAGCAGAACGCCGAAATTCTGGCGCATCTCGAACAGCTTGCGGCTTTGGATTTTCCGATTCTGGTTGGACCGTCGAGAAAATCTTTCCTCGCGCAGCCGTCGCTGAATGAAACATTATTCGCGACCGCCGCGGCTGTCTCAGCGGCAGTTTTGCATGGCGCGCATATTGTTCGTGTGCACGACGTCGGCGAAATGCGCGCGGCCATTCAGGTGGCGGAAGAGATCGCACGAGCGGCGGCGGCTTCGAAACCGGTATCGATCGGCGACCGGCCTGCGACGCGCCCACGCCAGTCCACTCCCAATATCGAGGCGGAACGCCCGCGTCCACCGCGTCCTCCGATTTCGCCCGCTCCGGAAAATCGTCCGGCGCCGCCGCGCGAGGACGCACGCGATGGATCGGCACCGCCTGTCCGCCGCGAATTCCGCCCCGCCGCAGGCAAAACACCATTCGAGCGTAAACCGTTCGCGCGCACGGACGACCGGCGCGACGGCAAGCCTCGGTACGGTAAACCGGATGGAGAAAGGTCCGATTCGGCAGGCCCTCCGAGAAGGGAATTCCGTCCGGGGGCCTCGCGACCCGGGTCGCGATCCGGACCCGATCGGTTCAAACCTTCCGGGCCGAAGCGCTCGTTTGATCGCGCTGGAGAGGGACGCGAGAGCCGTCCGCCGCGTGGCGCCGGGGCGCCGAAATCCGGAAGGCCGCCTGCCGGCGGCAGACCTCCCAAGCGGCCGTTCAGAAAGCGCCCATAGCCGGCTGGACGAGCCGCCCTTCAACTCAAAACGTGTAGCTGATGCCGAACAACGGCGTGAACTGCTCGAAGATGCCACGCGCGGTATTGTGCGGCGCCGGAACGATCTCCTGCTTCGGGAACGTCGTCAGATAATCCCGGAACTCAGCGCGCAACATCATATGGGGACGCAGGAGGAATTTGCGATCTGCGGGATCGGCTGCGGGGCCGGCAATGACATATTCTTTTGCGCCTGAACCGCCCCCCAGGAACGGCCGGAAGCGGCGGCCGCGCGGTTTGAAATGAAATAACAACTCGATCGTCAAAGCGTCCGAATTACCCTGAATGTCCGTCCTGACATTGGGGGTCCGCAGGAATGGATGGCCGTCGTGATACAGGTAATCGAATTCCGCCGAGACGTAATTGGCAAATTCATCGGCGAGAAATATGCCCGCCGCGAAACGATTTCCGATGCCCGCCTGAGCCGTTCCATCCGCGGAATAAATGGACCCGCTCCGGTAAAATCCGTATCCGATATCCGCCCCGGCTTCGAACTGCTGTGCGAAGCCGGAGAGCGCGCAAACCAGCGGCAGCAGATACCCCAGGGCGAGCATGTCCACAGAATATATCGAAAAGGCCGGAGCCAGCCCCGGGGGCATAGCTCCGGCCGCGGTACTCGGCGTTTAAGCCACTTTTCTTATCGGTGGCCGTACGGGCCTGCGTTTTCTCTCCGTCATTGGCATGCGGAGCACTTTGAGCGAATCCGGGTTGATCTCCTTTCTGCAAGTCCCGCCGAAATACTCGTCGAGCGGGAACAGGGAGTAAGGTTCCAGTTCCCGGAACACCCGGCCGAGCTTCTGCTGAATCCGGTAGACCTCATGGAAGAAGCTGCCCCGGTTCATATTGAGCCGCCGGCAACAGAGCTTCCAGTCCGCCCCCAGGAGGAAATGAAATTTGAAGATTTTGTATTGTGCTTCATCCAGAAAACGCCTGCTGACGAGGCAGAAATCGGCGATATATTCTTCGTCTTTCCGACCCCATACCTGGCGCCGGTCCCGGCCGCCGACGATCGCCAGGCGTGCCTGGCTGATGTGCTTCTCCTTTTCGATGCAATACCGGAATCTGGCATAGCAGAGCCGGAAGATTTTTCTCAAGACACAGTTACAGGGCGCTTCCGAGCCATTCCTGCCATTGCCGTCGCGCAATCCAAGTCCGTGGCATTGCGCGCAGGATTCTTTCGCCAAAGCGATCGTTTCCGACCGATTCCATTTATTGTTCACGAATGTTCCTTCCCGTTGTAATAAAAACCACCGAAGGTTTCAGCCGATTTTCTCTCAAATAATTTACGCAGCGCCATCAATCCGTCGTGCCGAGAAGCCGAGAATACGTTGAAATAGCGGGAGACAAAAGAGTTTTACCATAATTGTGACTGCGATTTCGGACGCAATGGGGCCGTGAACGGCCCTACGTATTTCAGGGAGAAATATAGCTCCACGGGAGGATGGGTGTATTTCCAGGACTTGCAGCAGAAGCTGATCGATCTGGCGCGTGAGCGGGTTAGGGCCGGCCAGGTCTCGGAGCGGCGGCTGGCGCGCCTGTGCGACATATCGCAGCCCCATATGCACAACGCTTTGAAGAATGCAAGGACATTCTCCAGCCAATCGTACGACCGGCTGATGCGGGTTCTCGATATCCGAATTGCGGATCTCCTGTGGCGGGTTTCCGGGGAAGCCGGCGCTGAAGTGCACGCAATCCCCATAATCCGTAACCGGATTGGGCCCGGAACGGAGACGATTTTCAGCGCATTTCGGGGTAATATTCCAATGCCGGGATGGCTGCTGAACGGTCTGGTCGACCCGGTAGCTGCCCACCTGGCGCCGGACCTGATGCTTCCCGCCGCGCTGGCGGCGAACGATCTGGTGCTGCTGGATCAGAATCCGGCCGTGCGCGCGGCGCCGGGTAACCGGAGCCTTTGGATCGTGGCCGTGGGACCGGGATTGCGCGCGCGCTATCTGCGTATGAGTGGCGCATATCTGTACATCGGCACCGAGGTCGCGAAAAGCGATCCTGAGCGATGGTTGCGCATTCCTCTTGAGGGCCGGAATATTCTGGATGTAGTGAGGGCGCGTATTGTTTGGATTGGCCGCGAAATGGAAACGGAACCGGCCGGACCGGTTGACCCGTCTGGCGAGGGCGATCGATGCGATCGCGGAACGTGACCGGAGGATGATCGAGGAGAGCGCTCAGGTAGACGAGCTGCGCTCTCGCGGCGCCGCGGATCTGCACAGGATTTGCCGCGTTTTCGTCGACAAGGTGAACGGCAGGCTGTCAGACGGGGCAGTGCTGCTGGATCCTCCTTTGTTCTCCGAAGAAAACTTCGACGAAGGGCACAACCTTTTCCAGATCAATCTGCGCGGGCGCCTTTTGCAGATGGAATTCGCCGCGACCGGCGACCTCTACGAACGCGACGATTTCAAACGGCCCTACGTGTTGCGCGGAACCGTGCGTTCCTTCAACCAGGACCTGCTGGAACATAACACCGTCGACGAGCAGCTGATTTTCTATTGCCCCAGTGCCGACGGAGCGGCCTGGTACTTCTTCGATGAGCGCACCTACAGGACCGGCCGGGTGGGGGAAGATTATTTGATTACGGAAATGGAGCGGCTGCTCTAACGTGCGGACTGTGGGGCAGGATGGAGTCCTGCCGGCGATTGACGATCGCCGCTGTCCCGTTGCCAACGAACCGGAATGGCCGATTGCCGATGGGCCGCAGCGTGGTTTTCAAACATCGGCGGGGACAGGAGACTAAACGTGCGTACTCAGGTCGGCATTGTCGGTGGTGGTCCATCGGGGCTTCTCCTCGCACATCTGTTGCATCTGGAAGGCGTCGATTCGGTTGTGCTGGAGTCGCGCAGCGAAGAATACGTGATCGAACGCGTGCGCGCGGGCGTGCTGGAGCAGGGCACGGTTGACCTCATGACGGCCATCGGCGTGGGCGATCGCATGCGGCGCGAAGGGCTTGTCCACCACGGAATCAACATCAGCTTTGGCGGAAGACTCCACCGCATCAACATGTACGAATTGACCGGCGGCCGCGCGATCACGGTCTACGGCCAGAACGAGGTCCAGAAAGATCTGAACCAGGCGCGCCGCGCGACCGGCCGGCCGATGTATCACGAAGTGGAGCATCTGGCCCTGCGCGATTTCGATTCCGCGTCGCCGCGCATCCGATACCGTTATCAAGGCGAAGACTGCGACTTGCAGTGCGACTTCATCGCGGGCTGCGATGGCTTTCACGGCGTATGCCGGCCATCAATTCCGGAAAGCGCCCTCACCGCGTTCGAGCGCGTTTATCCCTACGGCTGGCTGGGTATTCTGGCGGAAGCGGCGCCGGCTTCGGAGGAACTTGTCTATACGTGGACGGAACGGGGATTCGCTCTCTTCAGCATGCGTTCGCCGACCGTCACTCGCCTCTATCTGCAGTGCGCACCCGACGAAGATATTCGTCAATGGCCGGACGAACGAATCTGGGACGAATTGAATATCCGTCTGACCACGCGCGATGGCTGGAAACCGAACATGGGTCCGGTTCTGCAGAAAGGCGTCACGGGGATGAGAAGTTTTGTGGTGGAACCGATGCAGTACGGCAAGCTGTTCCTTGCGGGAGACGCCGCCCACATCGTGCCTCCGACCGGGGCGAAAGGCCTCAATCTCGCGGCCGCCGACGTCTATGCACTCTCGCAGGCGCTGGCCGCGTATTACCGGTCCGGGCGGCAGGATCTTCTCGACGCCTATTCGGACACGTGTCTGCGGCGTGTCTGGAGGGCGCAGCGATTCTCCTGGTGGATGACCTCGATGCTGCATCTGTCCGGCGATGAAAACGCGTTCGACCGCCGGCGCCAGTTGGCGGAACTGGACTACCTGACAAGCTCGCGGGCGGCGATGACTTCGCTCGCCGAGAACTATGTTGGCTTCCCCATTATGTGAGCGTGCGTTTTGATAAGAGAAACGCTCACGGCCGCCGGCGTTGGATTAATCTGCTCCTGCGGGATACTGGGACAACCCATCGCCGGCACGCCCCGGTTCGATGTCGCCGAAATTCACCGGAGCACCAGCCTCACCAACCCGCAAACGTACCGGTCCGGCGGATTCCTGCGCGGCGGGCGATACGACCTGCGGAAAGCGACCATGATGGACCTCATCGGGCTTGCCTATGGCTTCGAGCCGGACTCCGTCTTCGGCGGTCCCGACTGGCTGGAGTTCGATCGCTTTGATATCGCCGCCAAAGCGCCCGCGCAGTCGTCTCCGCAGGAAATCAGGATGATGCTTCAGTCACTGCTCGCGGACCGTTTCAAACTCGCGTTCCACAGCGAGGTCAGACCGATGCCGGCATTTATCCTGCGCGTGGGAAGGGGTCCTCATTTGACAGAAGCTCAGGGCTCGGGCAATCCGGAATGCCAGTATCAACCGCAGCCTGCAGCCTCGCCATACACGATATTCTCCTGTCGAAACATGACCATGTCAGGCTTTGCGCACCAATTGCGCTCGATCGCCGGAGACTATATCGCCGATCCTGTGGTCGATTCGACCGGCCTGACCGGCGCGTGGGATTTTGACCTGCAGTGGAACTCTCGCTCTCGAGTGCTGCCCGCAGGCGTCGAACGCATCACCATTTTCACCGCTATCGATCGGCAACTGGGGCTCGGGCTGACACCCGGAAAAGCGCCCGCGACAGCAGTCGTCATCGATCGGGTCAACGAAGAGCCGACCGGCAACGCGCCCAATATTGCGGAACGGATCCCGCCTCGCGAACTCCAATTTGAGGTGGCGAGCGTCAAGCCAGCCGGTCCAGACGTGCACGATGGATTCAGCGGAGTCACGCGCGGCGGCGGTTTCGAGGCGCGGGCCGAGACGATGAGGAATCTCTTCGCCACCGCGTGGGACATTCACTGGGATCACGTCGATCAAATGGTTGTGGGCATGCCAAAGTGGATGGATTCGGCTCGGTACGACATCCTGGCAAAACCTGGTTTCGCCACTACGGGATCACCGCCCCCGGGAACCAGTTTTGTCGACGATGACCTTCGCTTGATGCTTCGGGCGTTACTGACCGACCGTTTCAGGATCAAGGTCCACTACGAGGATCGGCTCAAGGACGCTTACACGCTGGTTTCGGGCAGGCCGCGGCTGAAGAAGGCCCGTCTTTCAAATCGCGCGAATTGTAAGGAGGCCCGGACAGTTGAGAATGACCCGAGAGATCTGAACCCACGCCTCTCGCGCCTGCTCGAGTGTCAGAGCGTGACAACCGCGCAGTTCGCGGAACAACTGCTCGCGCTTTCTCCCAACGATTTCGCTTACCCGGTCGAAGACGCCACCGGAATCAGCGGCAAATGGGACTTCAGGCTGAGCTACACGCCGACCTGGGACCTGCGCAATCCAACTGGAAATTTGAACGCCGACGGGACCTCCGCGTCAGATCCAGCGGGGGGAATGTCTGTTTTCGAGGCGGTGGCGAAGCAACTCGGGCTGAGGCTGGAAAAGCGCAAACGTCTACTTCCGGTGCTCGTGATCGATCAAATTGAGAAGAAGCCGACGGACAACTGACTCAGGCGGATTGCAGGACCGCGGCAGCAGGATGGATCGAGCCATGGCCATCGATGCAGTCGCTGCCGGGCCGATTTATCAGCGGGTTGGTAAACTGTTGCTTCGCGCGCGGAGCCGGCGTTTCCGCCTGCGTTGCGGGCCGAAATCAATATGGAATACGTAAGACTTGGATCCACTGGATTGAAGGTGTCGCGCCTCTGCCTCGGCGCCATGACCTACGGTTCGAAGAAATGGCGCCCGTGGGTGCTCGACGAAGAGGAAGCGCGGCCGTTCGTCCGGCGCGCCCTCGAGCTTGGGATCAACTTCTTCGACACTGCCGACATGTATTCAGTCGGCGCAAGCGAAGAAGTGCTGGGGCGCGCGCTGAAGGATTTCGGCCCGGGCCGCGACCGCCTCATAATCGCGACGAAGCTCTACAACCCGATGGGCGACGGCCCCAACGAGCGCGGTCTTTCGCGCAAGCACATGTTCAATTCCATCGACAACAGCCTGCGCCGGCTGGGCACCGATTATGTCGACCTGTACCAGATCCATCGCTTCGATTACGAGACGCCGATCGAAGAAGTGCTGGTGGCGTTAAACGATCTGGTGCGCGCGGGAAAAGTACGCTATATCGGAGCTTCGGCGATGTATGCCTGGCAGTTCATGAAGATGCTGATGACTGCGGACAAGCTCGGGCTCACGCGTTTCGTGAGCATGCAGAATTATTACAACCTCGTCTACCGCGAAGAGGAGCGCGAAATGCTGCCGCTTTGCCGGGCAGAGGGAATTGGGGTAACCCCGTTCAGTCCTTTGGCGCGGGGATTCGTGGTGGGAAATCGCAGGAAAGAAGATTACGGCGAAACCGTACGCGCCAAAACCGACGAATTTTCCCGCCGCCAATACTACAGCGCCACCGATTTTGCGATTGTCGACCGGATCTCGGAAGTGGCGAAGAATCGCGGCGTCAATAACGCTCAGATCGCGCTGGCCTGGGTGCTGCAGCAGCCCGGAGTAACCGCTCCCATCATTGGCGCGAGCAAAATGGGCCAGTTCGACGACGCCATTGCGGCCCTGAGTATCAAACTCGACGAAACGGAACTGAAGTCGTTGACGGAGTTATACCGGCCACGGCCGATTATGGCTCACGCGTAGCCGTGGCGACTGAAGCCCGGTCCAGTTCGGCCACGGCATCGGCAAATTCACGGTGCGTCGCGGGGGCTTCACCGCCGAACAGTTTTTTCAATTCCAGTTGCGCACTCCAGTCCATGCGGCGCGCCGTCGCTTCGGCCATCATCGGGTCGACGCCCATGGTGCGAAGCGTCTCGGCGACTTCTTCCATCTCACGCGCGCGTCGCTCTCCGTGGACCACGACCCGGCCGACCATGTACGTCGCCATTTGAGACCAGTCTATGGCCGGAAACGTCTCGGCCAGCGACTTGAAAACACGCTCTTCCGCGCCATACCGGCTGGCTCCGAGGACGCATTCGGTGAGCAACGCCTCCAGGCCTTTGACTACGATGCTGCGGCACATCTTGGTGGCTGCGGCCTCACCAACGGTGTCGGACGTGTACTCCATTTGCATGCCGAAGGGCTTCATCCGTTCCATGAATTCGGTTGCGCCGGAGCCGCCAACCAGCATCGGCGCGCGATGTCCGTACGGAGGCACCGGAGACATCACGGCGACTTCCACAAAGCTCGCGCCTGTGGCGGAGATCACCCGGTCGATCGACTGCTTGAGGGCGGGCGAAACTGAATTCAGATCGGCGTAGAGCTGCCCGGCGCGCAACCACGGAGCCGTCTGCTGCGCGGCGACGAGAGCCTGATCGGAAGTGACGGTGGAAATGATGATCCGGCTGATTCCGGTCAATTCGCCGTTGGAATCCACCAGGAGCGTACCGGAGCCGGCGGCCCGCTCCCGGATCTTCTCGCCGAGGCCAGGCGTCCACGTGTTGATATCGTACGCGGCGATTTTTTCGATCCCTGCGGACCGCAGTCCCCGGGAAATGTGAAAACCCGCCTCGCCAAATCCGACAAAACCAATCCCTGGATTCTTGTCCATTCCACACAAGAGTTTACTAAGCTCTGGTCAGGGCGGAAAACGGACAATTGATCTGATGGTGGACGACGGGGGATTCGAACCCCCGACCCCCGCATTGCGAACGCGGTGCTCTCCCAACTGAGCTAGTCGCCCATCACGAAGTAAACCTGAGGCAACTACAATATAGCAGATGACCCCTGGTACCCTCGACCCCGCGCAACTCGACAGAATGCGACAGGACTGGGATGAACGAGCACGCGAAAACGCCCGGCATTTCATCGCCACTTCGAATTCGGACTGGAACTCGGCCGACTTCTTCGACTCGGGCCGCCTGAACGTGTTTTTCGAGATTCTGACAGATCTGGGAAACGTCTGCGGCGGAAAAAGCGCGAAAGAAATGAAGGTGCTTGAGATCGGCTGCGGCGCCGGACGCATGACTCGCGCGCTGGCCGAGGTTTTTGGCGAGGTTTACGCCGTGGATGTAAGTGGAGAGATGATCGCCAGAGCCCGGGAAGCCCTGGCTGATCGACGAAACGTCCATCTTTTTCAAAACAATGGCGCGGACCTTGAAGTACTCGGAAATGTCCGAATCGATTTTGCTTTTTCCTATATAGTGTTTCAGCACATTCCGAGCCGTGAGATTATTTACAGTTATACAAAGGAAGTCAATCGATTATTAGTACCCGGGGGACTGTTCAAATTCCAGGTTCAGGGATGTCCAGCCACCGAAGGCGAACCCGATACGTGGCTTGGAGTGCATTTTTCCGATGCCGACGCCCTCGAAATGGCGACGAAATGCGGCTTCGAGCCGCGCTATCGAGTGGGCGCGGACACGCAGTATTTCTGGTTGTGGTTCTTCAAATCGTAGTGCCGCCGGCGCTATTTGCTTTCGGCGGATCTTCTTCGCGTTCGCCTCTGCGTTTTGCCCAATAGCGCTTCATACGCTCTGAGACCTCTTCGCGAGCCGCGCCGTCCATCGATTTCCGCCCCCGCCGCTTCTTCGGGGGACGCGCCGGTGGCTCGCCCGAGGGATCCATACTCTCAAGCGATTCGATAATCCTTTGGATCCGGTTTCTCTCCTGCACTAATTCGAAAATAATTCGATAAAGGTCCATAGACTCCGTTCGCCGCGATGAATCACAATCCACAACCTCTTGAGAGGATTATCGAACGAAAATGGGCCAGTGTGGTACTAAATGATACCCGTGGTACCGAAAACCTGCCCAAACAGCCAACGCCAGTACTACCAGTACGACGCCAAACCATTTGTAAAAGGTGCGCCACGGGAATCTGCGTTTCTCGCGATGCAGGACCAATATCCAGCTGGCAAAGATCCCTATATAGAACAAAATAATCATCGGAGTCGCAAACAGCGCGAGGTTGAAAACGTCGCCGGTCGGTGTGATTACAGCCGCCAGAATAACGATGATGAGGATTGCATAGCGGCTGTGCCGTACGAGGAAGTACGGGCTGACGATTCGGACCAGCGTCAGGAGGAACAACAGAATGGGAATCTCGAATATGATTCCCACTCCGAGCATTACGTCTACAAAGAGGTCGTAATACTCGGCCATACTGATGTGTGGCGTCACGCCTTTGCCAATTCCGAGGCCCATCAGGAATTCCAGACCGTAGCGGAAGGCGATGAAATAGGCGAAAATACCGCCCAGAATGAAGAGGCCGGCGCTTGAGACGACGAAGGGAACTGCCCAGCGCCGCTCGCGTTTGTACAGCCCCGGTGCAATAAAAGCCCAGACCTGATAGAGAATCCAGGGCGAAGAAACGAAAACCGCCGCCAGAATCGGCAGTTCCATCCACATGATCCGGAAACTGTCCATGGGGCTGATCTGGGCCAGGACAGGCGGGTTGACTCCCAGGTGAGTCAGAGCCGTGGTGGCGGGGCGGACAACAATACCCCACAACTCGTCGCTGAAAAACAGACAAAGAAAAAACGCCACACCAACGCCGCCGATGGCGAGCAGAAGACGCTTGCGGAGTTCCTCGAGATGCTCGAGGAAACTCATGCGGGCCATGCCTTCTTCTTCGTCGTCCCCTTCGTCGGGCGGCTCAGGCGGCCTGGGAGGTTTGCCTCCGCCCCCCGCGGCCGGAGGCCGCGGGGGAGTGGGTGGAGGCGCTGAAATCACCGAAGTTGCCGGTGTGCTTTCGACTGCGGATGCCCCGGACGAAGACCAGCTGTCGGAATACGATACGTTCTCGTCGGGAAAGACCTGGTGCGCAATTTCGCCCGAGGGAGTTCCGGCTCCCTGCGGTTCGTCCGGAGATGCCATTTTTGCGTTAGCCGTTAAACTGTTTTTTCGACGGCCCCGCTCTGGACGAGCGAATGACCGTTCTCAGCAGGTGCAGCCGTCGCGGGTACGTAAGGGTCCCAGGCATGTTCAACAGGCTCGGGTTCCAGATGGCCGCTCGCAATAGAGCCAGCCGCCGCTTCAAGTTGCAGCTTTGCTGTCGACCCGGCGCCCTGAGTTGCGGATGCGCCGTTTGCCGGTGTGTTGGTTGCGGTGGAATCGTACGAACCGTCGTAATACGAGGAATCGTATGACGAGTGGTCGTAATTGTAGCTGTCGGATTGAAAAGTGGTAGCCGTCAGTTCTTTAATTCCGGTTTCCCGCTCCAGGTTTCTCATCTCGCGATCGAACGTCGACTTCAGTTCGGTTTGAGCGCGACGGAACTCCGTCATCGCTTTCCCGATCGTCTTGCCAAGTTTGGGCAGTTCCTTTGGACCAAACAGCAAGAGCGCCAGGATAAAGATCGCGACCATTTCCTCTGGACCCAGCGTCCACATTTAGTTTGAGAAAGCCTCCACACCCATTGTAAGCCAGGCGCGCAGGCAAGTGCGAAACCACGCCGTCAGCCACGACATCCATAGGAGTCATGCGGGCCCTCGCCTGGGCTATAAGCCTGTCCTCTCTCCTCCTGATGCCACTGACCATCGCTTCCGCGGAAGCTTACAGAAACGTCGAATTCGCTCACCCCGGCGGGGTGGTTCTTCGCCTGGACGCCTCGGTCCCCGAGGGGGCCGGGCCGTTCCCGGCGGCGATCCTCGTACACGGTGGGGGCTGGGTTCGCGGCGACCGCAGAATCGACGTCGCTCCACTTTTCAAACCGCTTGCCGATGCGGGGATCGCATGGTTCACGATCGACTACCGGCTCACCAGCGATCCTCTGAAGTTCGGCGACGCGGTGGGGGATGTGGAAGCGGCGGTTCGTTTCGTCAGGGAACACGCGGAGGAGTACCACGTGGATCCGGACAGAATTGCGTTGATTGGCGAATCGGCGGGCGGACATCTGGCGGCAATGGCTGCCCTCGATGAGGGTGTTCCTCCCGTGCAGGCAGTGGTTGCGCTCTATGCCCCGACCAACCTCGTGGCTCTGGCGAAAAATTCGGATCTGATCCCGGACGGCATCCGCGACGAATTGAAGGGCACCGTATTCGAGAAATTGCTTCTCGCCGGCTTGTCGCAACTTTCGCCGATCGAAAAAGTGCACCCCGGGATGCCTCCGTTCCTGCTGATTCATGGCACGGCGGATCCGATCGTGCCTGTCGGCCAGTCGCGCGCGATGTGCGCGAAGATTCAATCGGTGGGCGGCAGACTGCGAGCTGTTTCCCGTCCCAGGCGCCGGACATGGAATCCGGCGTTGGGAATCGTCGCCTTCCCTGAGTGCGCCCTATAAGCACGAGATGATTCGATGGTTGCGCGAGAGGTTAGCAGCCAATTCACTTCAGGCGCTTTGAATCGGGTACGCTCGAAGAGCGGCTCGATCGCCGCTGAATCGCTCCGCCCGCTTTAGTTCTCAAAAACCGACGCGACCGGCACGACAGTCACATCTTCCTTCCGCAGATGTAAAGGCCAGCGCTCGACGATCTTGTCCTCATCCAGGACATCCTGCGGCTTCGTGGAGTTGTAATGCATCGGACTGGGGTCGCCTCCCGTCAGCGCGGTGGTAATGGCCTCTGTATCCTTCGCGACACCGACGATCTCGAGATTCTCCGCCCGCAGATGCCGTTGGATGGCCGCGTTCACGTCCTCCGCCGTCAGTTTCGCCAGCGCGGATTTGATGTACTCGTTGTAATTCGGAATGCCGTAATATTCGCTGTCGATCGCATAACCCAACTCGGCGGACTTCGTTTTCGTCAGGAGATTGACGTACTTCGAAAGGAACGAGCGTGTCCTTTCGAACTCCGCCGGCGGAATGCCGTTCCTGACTATGTTGTTTAGTTCGAAGATTGCCAGGCGCAGAGCGAACACCGCGTTGGGCGGCTCAACCGGACGTATCCAGATCTGAAAAATCTGCTGATGACGGGCAACATTGGGCGGCGGTTCAAACCGGGACCCGCCCTGCGGGAAGTGTTCGATGTATGCGTAATCACCGTAGTTTAATCCACGTAACTCGCGCATCCGGGAAAACAGGCGTCCGCCGCTGTCACGGTGCTGGCCAAGCCAGGACTGCATGACGAGCAGCGCCGGAAAATCCGGGTCGCCGCGCTTCACGTCGATCGGATATCCGAGCGACCATGCCACGGAACGCGTATCTTTTTTCACCAGCGTGACCCGATTGTGCGGAATCACCGAAGGCGGCGGCAACTCATCGAACCGGTCGGCCGGCCCTGCCGGGAGACTTGCAAAATCGCTTTTCACACGCGTCAGAAAATCCGGCGGGTAACCGCCAGCCACACCTATGATTAAATTCGCCTGCGTGTAGTGACGCCCATAGAAAGCCTGTAAGTCTGCGATCGTCATCTTCTGCAGCGCCGAAATCGTGCCAAGGTTTTCGTGGCCATAAGGCCCGCCCCGGTAAATGACGCTATAAAGTTCCTCTTTCCCCAACTCTTCGTCGTTATTGCCACGCAGACTGACGCGCAAAGCGTTGACGGAGTCGTCTCGCACGCGCTCGAAATCCGCGGCGCGCCAGCCGGGATGAAGGATCATATCCCGCATCAGGCCGTAAAACTTATTGAGGTTATCCACATGCGTTTCGCCGACGAAAGTCGTCATCTCCTTGTCGGAGTAGACTTCTACCGACGTCGCCATCGGATACATGGCGTCGACAATCTGTTTGTAAGTCAGATCTTTCGTGCCGCCGCCGCCGAGTAATTCGCCGGTCAAATGTGCGACGCCGGGTTTATCCGCGGGATCCGCGGCCGATCCGGTGGTAAACACGAACCGCAGGGTCACCAGCGGAGATTTGCCCGGCAACTGGACCACGCGCGGCTCGGCGTGCGCGGCAAGGGCGCTGAGTGCAAACAAGAAGAATCCCCGTCTCATTTTGCACCCGCGGCCGGCGTGAGACTCACCACCGTCCGGTTCTTTGCGATCAGATACTTCGTCGCCGCCTTTCGAATGTCCTCCGGCGTCAGCCTGGCATATTCGTCGTAATAACGATCAATCGTCTCGGGCGTGCGGCGCAGCGCGACAAATTGCGCAACGGTGGCGGCGACCGATTCGCTGTTATTCAACTCCAACGCGAATTCGTAGCGCAAATGCTCTTTGAGTGCATCCAGTTTCCTGGCGTCAACCGGCGTATCGGCGAATCCCTCAGCCGTTGCAATGATCTGCTGCTGGATCGCCGGAAGATCGGCCGCCTTCTTGACTCGCGCGCGTACGCCGAACAATTCGGGATCGAGATGATCAGGCGGTCCAGCACGCAGGCTGTCGACCTTCTGTTCTTCGATCACAAGCTTCTGATAAAGCGGTGAAGTTTCGTCAAAACCAAGACGCGAGATGGCATCGAGCGCCACCGTCTCTTCCGTGTTGTCCGAGTACGCCGGGCCCCGGTAAGCGACCTCGATCAAGGGCAACGTTTCGGCGGGCCAATCCACGTGAGCGGTGCGGGGACCGTCCTGCGGCGGCTCGGCCGGAATGGCAGGCTTGTAGCTGCCCCGCTTCCACGTACCCCAGCGTTCGTCGACCAGCGAACGCGCGCGTTTCGGATCGACGTCTCCCGCCACGATGATGGTCGTGTACTCGGGCCGGTAATATCGGTCGAAGAACTGCAGCATGTAGTCATACTCGTTCGGCATCGCCTCGATGTCTTTGAGAAAGCCCATCGTCGTGTGCTGATAGGTATGAGCCTTGAAAGCAGTAGCGCGAACCATTTCGGCCAGTTTCTGACCCGGATTCGCGCTGTTCTTGTTGTATTCGCCGAGCACCGCCAGAGTTTCGGTCTTGAAGGCAGGCGGATCCACCGCCAGATGCTGGAACCGGTCGGCTTCCATGGAAAGGATGCGCGCCAGATCCTCTTTTGAAAAAGTCGTGTGGTAGGCGGTGAAATCGTCCGTCGTAAATGCGTTTGACGAAGCGCCCGCCTTCTGCAGTTCGGCCTGATACAAATTCGGCGGAAATTCCTTCGTGCCGCGGAACATAAGGTGTTCGAACAGGTGCGCGAACCCGCTCTTGCCGGGTTCGACCTCATTCCGCGAACCGGTGGCGACGACGATATAGAGCGCAACGATGTTCGGGTAGTCGGTGGGGATGGTGATCAGGCGCAACCCGTTCGGCAAATCCTCCTGCACAAAGGGATACGGAAAAATTTTCGAGGCGGCGAAGATTGAAGTCACGGCACAAAAGCTCAGCGCCAAAAGGACGGTTTTCGGATAGCGCATCTGCCATACCAGTGTCGCGTATTTAATTGTGTCGCGCCGGTGGTGGGCTTCCACACCGAGCCCGGAATGGACTGTCATGTGCAGAGCTTGTATGGGGATAAGCGGTGTACCGCCCGGGGTTATTTTGCTTCAGCTTCTTCGTTTTGGGCCTTATTGCCGCGTCGGCATGGGGGGCCAATGTCGGCGCCGGCGTCATCATCGAGCGATCCGTTCAGGCGCTTCAACAGGACTGGCAGGCTGCTCCCGAATATGACAATTTTGAACGGGACGTGGAGGACCACGGCACGAAAACGTACCAGGTGCTGATGATTCTAGGCTCTCCGTACCGCCGCCTCGTGTCGGTCAACGGCATGGCGTTATCCGCCGCCGACCAGCTGAAAGAACAGCAGAGACTGGAAAAGGTCGTTTCGGACCGCTGCGGCGAGTCTCAATCCCAGAAGCAGCAGCGTATCCGGGAGTACGAGAAAAATCGCGAGCGTGACCACCAGATGATTCAGGAGCTCACGAAAGCATTCGAATTCAGGCTGGCAGGCCGGCAAACCCTGGCTGGCCATCTGACATGGCTGCTCCAGGCCACGCCGCGGCCGGGTTATCAGCCAACCAACGACGAAACCAAAGCTCTGACGGGCATGCGGGGAAAGCTGTGGATCGATCAGGCGACTTTCCAGTGGGTCAAGGTCGAGGCATGGGTGATCCATCCAGTCTCGATCGAAGGTTTCCTCGCGAAGGTGGAACCGGGTACGAGATTCGAATTGACGAAAACTCCCGTTTCAAACGGGATCTGGCTGCCGGCGCAATTTACGGCCAGATCGAAGGCTGAGGTTCTCGCTTTCATCGAGCATCATAGTTACGACAACGAGACGTTCTATAACTACCAGAAAACCAGCCTGGTGAAGATCCCCGCCTGTCCCGCCAAATCAGCCGCGGGGGGCGCGCATTGAGTTCGATTCGCGCCGAGATTCACGATTTGCAACCCGCATATTTCTCGCTGGTGATGGCGACGGAGATCATCGCCACCGGCTGCAGTCTGGAAGGTCTGCCGCTGCTTGCCCGTATCCTCGTAATCGCAGGCGCGGCTGCTTTCGTGGTTCTGGTGGCGCTGACACTCTCGCGCGTGATCCTGTTTCCACGGGCATTCTTCAATGACTTCGTGGACCATAACCGCGGAGTCGGATTCTTCACAATCATCGCCGCGGTCGCATTCCTCGGCTCGAACGCAGTGGAGTTACTCGGCCTGAATACGGTGGGCCTGGGGCTTTGGGTCGCCGGCTTTTCCCTGTGGGGATTGCTCACGTATGGGATCTTTGCGGCCTTCATTGTGGTCAAAACGAAGCCTTCGCTCGAACATGGAATGCATGCCGGCTGGTTGCTGGCGGTGGTGGCGACGGAGGCCATGGCCGAACTGACGCTGATTCTCCCCCAGGGGCCGGGAAGTCACCATACGGCAATGGTCTTCCTTGCCCTCGCATTCTGGCTGAGCGGGGGAATGTTATACGTCTGGATGATTTCCCTGATCTTTTATCGCTATACATTTTTCGTCACGTCGTCGTCCGATCTGCTTCCGTCTTACTGGATCGATATGGGCGGCATGGCGATTGCCGCAGTGGTCGGGACACTGCTGGTACAGAAAATCGGGGGATCGGTTTTCGCCGATCTGGCGCCGTTCGTCAAAGGGCTCACCATTCTTTGCTGGGCGACCGCGACATGGTGGATCCCCATGCTCTGCGTTCTGGCGATCTGGCAGCGCATTTCCAGCCCTGCGCCGCTGCACTACGATCCGCTTTATTGGGGAGCGGTCTTCCCCCTGGGCACGTACACTGTGGCGACCTGGCACGTGGCCAAACTCACCAAAATGGACTTGCTGTCGGCGGTTCCGCAGTACTTCGTCTTTATTGCACTCGGGGCCTGGGCGCTTGTAGCGATCGCCATGCTCGCCCATCTCGCCCGAAGCCGCCGTTCATCGCATGAACATGCCGCCGTTGACGTCTAACACGTGGCCCGTGATGTAGCTTGCCTCGTCGCCGGCGAGGAATTTGATAGCCGCGGCTATGTCTTCGGGTTTGCCGATGCGCTTGAGCGGCACGGATTCGGTGATCTTCGCTTTCAATTCATCCGTCAGGGCCCCGGTCATGTCGGTCTCAACGAATCCCGGAGCAACGGCGTTAACCGTGACATTTCGCGATGCGAGTTCCTGCGCCAGCGATTTGGTTAATCCGATGAGCCCGGCTTTCGCGGCGCAGTAGTTGGCCTGACCGGGATTTCCGGCCTCCGCAACCACCGAAGTGATATTGATGATGCGGCCCCAGCGTTCGCGGATCATGGGGGAGATTACCTGCTGGATGCAGAAGAAGGAGCCGGAGAGATTGGTCTGCAGGACGGCATCCCAATCGTCGCGCTTCATGCGCAGCGCGAGTCCGTCCCGGGTGATGCCCGCGTTGTTGACAAGGATATCGATGCGCCCGAATTCCTTCGATGCTTTGGAAAAGGCTCCCTTGATCGAATCCTGCGAACTCAGATCGATGGGAACGACGAATGATGTCCCGCCGGCGGCGCGAATTTCCGCTGCGGCCTCTTCCAGTTTGTCGAGCTGGCGGGCGGCGAGCACGACCTTCACGCCCGCGCCGGCGAGGGCGAGCGCGCAGGCTCTTCCAATTCCGCGGCTGGCGCCGGTGATGAATGCAATCCGATCGGGCATGTGAACTTGCAATCATATTAAACGCATGGCATATAACGATCTCCGCGATTTCATTCGCGCCCTCGAAAAGAAGAAAGAACTGAAGCGAATCTCCATTGAAGTGGACCCGAAGCTCGAGATCGCCGAATTTGCCGACCGGTCCGTAAAGAACGGCGGCCCCGCGCTGCTGTTCGAGAATCCGAAGGGATCGAAGACTCCGGTGCTCATCAACAGCTTTGCCGGCATGCGGCGGATGGAGATCGCGCTCGAGGTCGATTCCGTCGACGAGATTGCGGGACGCATCAGCGAATATCTGGAAATGCGCATGCCGGAAGGCCTGATCAATAAACTCAGGATGCTGCCGAAGCTGGCGGAGATCGGGGCGTTCTTTCCGAAGATCGTTTCGAAGGCGCCATGCCAGGAAGTTGTCCGGACCGAAGGCTTCTCCCTTTACGATTACCCGGTCCTGACGTGCTGGCCGGGCGATGGGGGTCCATTCATCACGCTGCCGATGGTGTTCTCGCGCAATCCGGACACGGGCAAACGCAATTGCGGCATGTACCGGCTGCAGGTTTTCGACGAACGCACCACGGGCATGCACTGGCAGACGCACAAACAGGGCGCGGAACATTACCGGCGGCGTCTGGCGGAGGGAAAATCGACGCGCATGGACGTGGCGGTCGCGATCGGTTCCGATCCGGCGACCATGTACTCCGCTATTCTGCCGTTGCCGCCGGATCTCGACGAGATGATGATTGCGGGGTTCCTGCGAGGGAGCCCGGTCGAGATGGTGAAGTGCCACACGGTCGATCTGGAAGTGCCGGCGAACGCCGAGATCGTGCTCGAAGGTTATGTGGAGCTGGGGGAATTGCGCACGGAGGGGCCCTTCGGCGACCACACGGGATATTATTCGCTGGCCGATCAGTATCCCGTCTTTCACGTCACCTGCATCACGCAGAGGAAGGAACCGATCTACGCGACCACGATCGTCGGGCCACCGCCCATGGAGGATTTCTATATGGGCAAGGCGATCGAGCGCATTTTCCTGCCGCTGATGCGAATGCAGATTCCCGAAGTGCGCGATATGTGTATGCCGGCCGAAGGCATTTTTCATAACCTGATGCTGGTCTCGATTCGCAAGTCGTATCCAGGACATGCTCGCAAAGTGATGAGTGCGATCTGGGGTCTGGGTCAGGCGATGTTTACCAAATGCATCGTGGTGGTGGATGAGGACGTGGACGTGCAGAACGTCAGCGAAGTGGCGTGGCGGGCGTTGAATAACATCGATCCGGAGCGGGATATTCAGTTCACCATGGGCCCGATCGATTCGCTCGACCATGCCAGCCGCCTGGTGAACTACGGCAGCAAGATGGGAATCGACGCGACGAAGAAATGGCTAGGCGAAGGATTCACGCGGGAATGGCCCGAGGTACTGCGGATGTCGCCGGAGGTCAAGGCGCGGGTGGATGGGCTTTGGAAGAAGGCCGGATTATAATCTCTTCCGTCTTATGCCCCTGGTTGCCCGATGGGTGCGGTCAACAAGTTGGCAGGCGGCGCCTTCAGGTTGACGCCGGAAAGTTGGCGCGCGCGCGACTCGGTCATTAAAACCGCCAGCAAACGCGCGGCATCGCGGGCACTCATCCCGCCGCTATGAATATTTGAGATGCAGTTGCGCTCGGAATCACGGCGGCCGGCGCGTGGATCCCAGGTCAGATAAACCCCCAGACTGTCGGGAGAACTCAAGCCGGGACGCTCGCCGATCAGCATCACGGAAAGCGCCGCTCCGAGACCAGATCCAATCTCATCCCCCACTGCGACACGCCCAAAACGGACGACCACGACCGGGGCGACGCTCCAGTCCTTCCCCAGCAGAGGCATCAACTCACCGAGCACGGCGAGCGCGTGATGATGGACCGCCAGCGCGGACAACCCATCCGCAATGGCGAATACTACGTCGAAAGCTCCGCGACCGCCTTCGAGTTTTGCCTTCGATGCATCGCTCAAACGCCGGCCGAGCTCCGGCCGGCGAAGATATTCGCCGCGATCGCGGGCCGCGCTTTCGAGACTCAACATCGTCCACCCCGCGGCTTCGCCCTCCCGCAAGAGCCCGGGAACATCCAGAGGGAAATGCACCGCGTCTCTGGCGCGCGCGTGGGCCAAACCGAAATCCAGGACCTCGCGTGTTGGAATGCTGTTACCCGCGCGTCCCAGACCCACGCGCGCAGCTGTATATCGGCGCAGTTCGTTCATGCGGATGCGGCCAGCAGGCTGACCGCGCGCGGCAGTTCCCGCCGATTCTCATCGAACCATCGCTCAAACTCCGGCGCAGGCCGCAAACCGAGCAAAGCGCGCAGGTAAAGCGCATCGTGAAACGAGGTGCTTTGATAATTCAGCATGATGTCGTCCGCACCCGGCACGCCCATGATGTAATTCACGCCCGCGGCGCCCAGCATTGTCAGCAACGCGTCCATATCGTCCTGATCCGCTTCGGCGTGATTGGTGTAGCACACGTCGCATCCCATCGGCAGCCCCAGCAGCTTGCCGCAGAAATGATCTTCGAGGCCCGCCCGCGCGATCTGTTTGCCGTCGTAGAGATATTCGGGTCCGATGAAACCCACCACTGTATTCACGAGCATGGGATTGAACCTGCGCGCGACCGCATACGCGCGCGCTTCGCAGGTCTGCTGATCCACTCCATGATGAGCGTTCGCCGAGAGCGCGCTTCCCTGCCCCGTTTCGAAGTACATCACGTTGTCGCCCACTTCACCCCGCCGAAGCTCGCGGGCCGCCTGATGGGCTTCGGTCAGCATCGCGAGATTCACCCCGAAAGACGCATTGGCTGCTTCGGTCCCGGCGATCGACTGGAACAGCAAATCCACAGGTGCGCCGCGCCGCAGAGCTTCCATCTGCGTGGTGATATGCGCAAGCACGCAGCTTTGCACCGGAATGCGCAGATGCAGCCGCAGCTTCTCAATCAGATTCAGCAACTGCACCACCGTCTCGACACTGTCCGATGCGGGGTTGATTCCAATGACGGCATCACCATTCTCAAGCAACAGTCCATCAATGATGCCGGCGGCAATCGCGGTGGGATCGTCCGACGGATGGTTCGGCTGCAGCCGCGTGGAAAGCCTGCCGGGCAATCCGACGGTCGTGCGGAAGCTCGTGACCACGCGGATCTTCGACGCGACGGCAATGAGATCCTGCAGCCGCATGATCTTCGAAACGGCAGCCGCCATTTCCGGCGTGATCCCGGGTGCGATGCGGCTGAGAACTTTCCCCGAGGCGTTCTCCGAAAGCAGCCAGTCGCGAAACTCTCCGACCGTCAGATGCGAGACGGTATCGAATGCCGCGCCGTCATGGTCCTCGGCGATCAGGCGCGAAACGTCATCGTCCTCGCAGGGAATAACGAATTCCCCAAGGAATGCCTTCAATGGCAAATCCGCGAGGGCCATTTGCGCCGCGACGCGCTCCTGCGCCGAGCGCGCGGAGACGCCGGCGAGGTCGTCGCCCGAACGTGACGGCGAGGCGCGGGCGAGCAGCGTCTTCAGATTTGGGAAGTGATAACGAGTCCCGCCGGCCGTTTGAGTCCAGGGCACTGATTGCTCCGAATACCCAGTGTAGATAACAATGGACAAGGCCCCTATGAAGAAAATTCGGCTTGCGAGCGCGCTGCTGCTGGCGGTATTTCTCTGCAGCGCCGAAGACGTCCACCCGATTACCCATCGGCGCATCGCCCACGTGATGGGCGCCGCCGGGGCGGATTGGCTGGTACGGCCGGAGCGCGAAAGCGAAGAGCATCCCGATCAGGCGCTGGATGCGATCGGCATTCAGCGTGGATCGACTGTGGCGGATATCGGTGCGGGGGTCGGTTACTTCACCTGGCGACTGGCCGAGCGTGTGGGCCCGAGCGGAGTCGTTTACGGCGAGGATATTCAGCAGCGTATGCTCGATCTGCTTCTGCAGAACACGGGCGCGCGTCATCTGATGAACGTGCACCCGGTGCTCGGAACTCCCGAAGATCCCAGGCTGCCGAAGAATTCGGTCGATCTGGCGTTGCTGGTGGATGTTTATCACGAGTTTTCGGAACCGGAAAAAATGCTCGACGGCATTCGGGATTCATTGAAGCCCGGCGGCCGTATCGTGTTCCTGGAATATCGCGCGGAAGATCCCAAAGTCCCGATTCTGGAGGAGCACAAGATGACAGTCGCTCAGGTTCGCGCGGAAGTACAGCCCGAAGGCTATCGCTTCGACAAGACGATCGAAGTCCTGCCGGAGCAGCACATCATCATCTTCAGAAAGCCCTGAGTTCCGCCAGGGTCTTCTCAACCTCCGCGGGCGCGATATAGAAATGGGGCGAGGCTCGCACCCAGCCCTGGCGCGGCGCGGTGACAATCCCCGCGTCTTTCAGTTTGCGGACGATCGCCTGGGCTTCGACGCCGGGCTTGCGGAAGCTGACGATGCCCGCGCCTGTCTCCGGCGACCGGCGTCCGAGCGTCTCAAACCCAAGCGCGGTGACTCCCTCGTGAATCCGATCACCCAGCGCCTGAATAGCCGTCGCCGTATTCTCAACGCCAACCTCCAGCAGGAACTCGACCGACGCACGCAGGCCGTAGCATCCGATCGTGTTCAACGTGCCGCATTCGTAGCGCCCGGCGTCGGGCCGCAGCGCCATGTCGCGGGACGAGTAGTCGTAATACTTCGCCACATTGGTCCAGCCGAATTCCATGGGCTCGATTTCATCCTGGCGTTCTTTGCGGATATAGAGAATTCCGCAGCCTTCGGGTCCCAGCAGCCATTTGTGACCGTCCGCCGCCAGAGCGTCGATGTTCGCGGCGCGCACATCGATGGGAAAAGCGCCGAGCCCCTGGATCGCGTCCACCAGAAAGAAGCACCCGCGCCGCGCGCAGATTTCCCCGATCGTTTCCAGATTCACGCGGTAGCCGCTCAGATACTGGACAAAGCTGACGGCCAGCATGCGGGCGCCTTTGCAGGCCTGATCAAGGCGATCCAGCGGATCGAAAATCGACAGCCAGCGAACTTCCACGCCGCTGGCTTCGAGGCGTTTCCACGGATAAAAGTTCGAAGGAAACTCCTCCTGAAAAGCCACCACAACATCGCCGGGTCTCCACGCGATGCCCGAGGCTACCGTCGCGATGCCTTCGGAGGTGTTCTTGACGATGGCGATTTCGCCGGGCGCGGCATGGATCAGACGCGCGGCGGAGACGCGCAGCCCTACATACGTGTCCAGCCATTGCTGGTAATGCTCGCTGCCGAAGTCGAGCGCATCCTGCGCGAGGCCCTGCATGGCTTCCGCGGCCGGCCGGCATAGCGGCGTGACCGCGGCGTGGTTCAGATAAACCAGGCGCCCGGTAACTGGAAACTGATCCCGGTACCGCTGCCATAACGGTTGCATCAATTGATTCCGCCCATCAGCCGTTTCATCGGCCGGATCAGGAAGACCAGCAGCGCGCCCACCACGATACAGAATCCGGCGACAATGCCGAAAAGTTCGGGCAGCGGAAACGATTCGTAGACGGACGCGAGTCTTCCCCCGATGAAATCGCCCACCGAGATTGAAAGAAACCAGATGCCCATCATCAGACTGGCAATCCGCGCAGGCGCGAGTTTGGTCATCGCGCTCAATCCGACCGGGCTCAGGCAGAGTTCGCCGATCGTATGCAGCAGATAAGTGAGCGTGAGCCACCATGGACTGACGCTCGTTCCGTTCGCCACCGGAATCAGAATGGCGAAGCCCAGACCGACGAAGATCAATCCCAGGGAAAATTTCGATGTGGTGGAAGGTTCGTGGCGGCGGAGCCTGACCCAGAGCCACGCGAATACCGGCGCCAGCGCGATGATGAAGACCGAATTCAAAGCCTGGAAATAGCTGGCGCGAAACAAGCCCCAGAGCGGCGCATCCCATGTATGGAGATTCGTGTTGCGCTCCGCAAAGAGGTTGAGGGTCGAACCCGCCTGTTCGAATGCGGACCAGAACAAGGAAGAAGCGATGAACAACACTAGAATGGCCCAGAAACGTCGGCGCTCGACAGGCGTGTACCCCTTCGCCGTCAGAAGCCAGACGAAACAGACGACTACTATGCCTGCCAGGATGAAGCCGAATGCGTCCGAAATTCCTTCGGCCGAAAACGAGAGAATGCCGCCGAATATGAGCGCCGCCGCTGCCGCCGTTACAATCAGCGTCCCCACCAGCACGCGGCGCAGCAACCGGAAGTCCGCCGCGGTCCCCGTGTGATCGAGGCCGGCGTTTCCGAGATATTTCCCGCCGAAAGCATACTGTGCGACTCCGAGCGTCATCCCTACGCCGGCCGCACCGAAGCCGTAATGCCAGTTGATGTTTTCTCCCAGATATCCGCAGATCAGCGGAGCAATCATGGCGCCGATGTTGATACCCATGTAGAAAATGGAAAATCCCGCATCGCGCCGGACATCCTTCTCGGTGTAGAGCGCCCCGACCATTGTGCTGATGTTGGGCTTCAGCAAACCAGTCCCCAGCACAATGAGCGCGAGTCCGAGATAGAACGTGGCGAGGGTTGGAACTGCCATCGAAAAGTGGCCGAGTGCGATGATGACGCCGCCCCAAAGAACGGCCCGGCGCGGACCGGCGATGCGGTCGGCGAACCACCCGCCCGGCAGGCTCAGCAGAAAGACCATCGCCGTATACAGGCCGTAAACCGCGCCGGCTTTCGATACCGGGAATCCCAGACCGCCTTTTGCCACGGTCTCGGTCATGAAAAGAATGAGCAGAGCGCGCATCCCGTAATAGCTGAAGCGCTCCCACATTTCGGTGAAAAACAGCGTGGAGAGTCCCCGCGGATGGCCGAAGAAGGACCGGTCCCAGCGCGCGTTGGTGACGTCGGCGGTGGCGGATGGCATCTGTGCTCTGCTCATTTTCGCAGGCTTCTGCGCCGGCGTTGGCTAATCTTGAAGGTACGTGGTCACCGACCTGATTCAGATCAAGCGTCTCGGCGAAAAAAAGCAGGCGGAGAACGAGCGCTTCCGGCGTCACCTCAAGCGGCACAATTTCCCCGAGTTGAGGTTCCGGCGGGTGGCCGAGGAGATCGAATCGCAGATCGATTGCCGCGCCTGCGCGAACTGCTGCAAAGTGGCGGAGACGGACGTCACCAAACGCGATATCGATCGACTGGCCCGCTATCTCGGGATCGGCGCGGACCAATTCGTGGAGCAATACACGACGTCGTCTGCCTTCGAGCAGAAAGAGCCGATTCTACGCCGCAGGGATTCAGGATGCATTTTCCTCGAAGGGAACGATTGTTCCATATACGAGGCGCGGCCGGATACTTGCCGCGATTTCCCGCACCTGATTCGCGGCGCCGGGTCGTTTGAAAGCCGCATGTGGCAGATGGTCGACCGGGCGACATATTGCCCCATCGTCTATAACGCCCTCGAAGAATTCAAGGAGATCGTCAAATTTCAGAAATGACTGACCCGCTCATCACCGCCGCCCTCGCCGCCCGCGAACACGCTCACGCGCCGTATTCGAAATTCAAAGTGGGCGCGGCCCTCGAAGACGGAGCGGGAGTGATTCATACGGGCTGCAACGTGGAGAACGCGACTTATGGTTTGACCGTCTGCGCCGAGCGCATCGCTGTATTCAAGGCGATTTCGGAGGGCGCGAAAGGCTTCAGGCGCATCGCAGTGGCGGCCGACACCGATTCGTTGACGCCGCCCTGCGGAGCCTGCCGGCAGATCCTTTGGGAGTTCTGCGGCAATATTGAAATGGTGCTGGTCAATCTGCAGGGAAAATCGGAGACCTTGAGGCTTGGCGCGCTTTTCCCGAGGCCGTTCGACGACTCCTTCATCGGCCAATAAAGCCCGATGGGCTAACCGACGGGCACCTGCTCCACGATCTCAATCCCAAACCCTTCCAGCGCCACGATCCTGCGCGGATGGTTGGTCAGGAGGCGGATCCTGTGCAGGCCGAGATCGGAAAGTATCTGTGCGCCGATTCCCACTTCGTGCTGCGTCGGCGCCTGGGCCAGATTGCGGTCGTGGCCGATCAGCTTGCCGTTTTCCGCCCCCAGTCCCAGCCCCGTCTGGTGCAGATAGACGAGGACACCTCCGCCTTCCTCCGCGATCCGCTTGAGCGAACCGCGCACTACTTCCTGACAATCGCATCGCGTGGATCCGAACAAGTTCCCATACGCGCAATGCGAGTGCATCCGCACCAGCACGTTCTCCCGATCTCCGCAGTTCCCGTGTATCAGCGCGAGGTGAGACTCGGGGCTGATTTCGCTGGTGTAAAGGACAGTCCGGAAATCGCCGAATTCGGTGGTAACGCATCCTTCGGCGCGGCGATGGACGTAGCGCTCGTGGCGCAGCCGATAGCGGATCAGATCGGCCACCGAGATCATTTTCAGACCATGTCTGGCGCAGAACTCGCGCAGATGCGGCACGCGGGCCATAGTGCCGTCGTCGTTCATGATTTCGCAGATGACGCCGGAAGGGTCGAGTCCGGCGAGGCGCGAGAGATCGACGGAGGCTTCCGTTTGTCCCGCGCGCACCAGCACGCCTCCGTCGCGGGCGCGCAACGGGAAAATATGGCCGGGACGCGCCAGATCGCCGGGCCGGGTTTCGGGCTGGATCGCCGTCAGGATCGTCCGGGTGCGGTCCGCCGCTGAAATTCCGGTGGTGACGCCGTTGCGCGCGTCGATCGATTCGCAGAACGCCGTGCCGAAGTTGGAGGTATTGTGCGGGGACATCAATGGCAGCCGCAGAGCATCGCAACGATCGCCGGTCAGGGTGAGGCAGATCAGGCCGCGGCCGAAAGTGGCCATGAAGTTGATAACTTCGGGCGTCACCTTTTCCGCGGCAATGGTCAGGTCGCCTTCGTTCTCGCGATCCTCGTCGTCGACCACCACCAGCATGCGGCCCGCGCGAGTTTCCTCAATGGCCTCGGGGATGGACGCGAATGACATACGGATGCCGGAATTTCCACTATATCGTCTGGATCACCTGTCCCTCCCCGCCCCGCGCCTCTTTGAGGGAGGGGCGCCGGTTCGGCCCGATCTTCACAACCCTGGCGACACCCCGGTTCACCCGTTCCGGCATTAAGATCCGAAACAGCCGGTGACAACAGAAATCCCGATACAATAACGGCAGCCAGACCGTTTCCATGCCGGCAGATTTCATGTTCGCCATCCCGAAGCTGACCATCACGGCCGCAATCGACATTTTGTGCGTCGCGGTCGTCTTTTACCAGCTTCTGCAGATCGTGCGCGGCACGCGCGCCGCGCATATCCTGTTGGGAATTCTAACGGTTTTCATCGCTTATGAAATCGCGCAGCGCACCGGCCTGGAAGCTCTGCGGGCGTTACTCGCATCGCTGGCCCCCTATACCGCAATCGCGATTATCGTACTGTTCCAATCGGAGATTCGCAGAACGCTGGCACGCCTCGGTCGCAAGCGTCTGTTCGGAGGGTACCGGCGGCCCGAATCCACGGATGAGATCCTGCTCGCCTTGAGCTCTCTTTCGCGCGACCATACGGGAGCGTTGATCGTTCTCGAGCGCGACATCGGTTTGCGCACGTTCATCGAAAGCGGCGTGCGCCTGGATTCGCAGATTTCCCGCGATCTGTTGCTTTCTATTTTCCGCCCGGGCACTGCCCTCCACGATGGCGCGGTGATCATCCAGAAAGATCGCGTCGCGGCGGCGGCCTGCTTTCTGCCTTTAAGCGTAAATCCGGCGGTTGCCTCCACCATGGGGACGCGCCATCGCGCAGGCATCGGTATAACCGAAGAGACCGATTGCCTGGCGCTGATCGTCAGCGAAGAGACAGGCCATATCTCCGTGGCCGCGTTCGGCGAAATCGAAACCGGTTTGACCATCGAACGGGTGGATGAGCGAATCAATCTCCACTTCGGCGTGGCGAGCAAGACAACCATGGCGGGAGGGCCGCCGCACCCACCGTCTCCGCCTCAGGCAACCCACGACCACGACCCTGTGGAAAGCGGAGCGCGAAGAGAGCGTTGATGCGCTTTCTGACACAAAATCTGTGGTGGAAACTCGTGGCGCTGGCCGCGGCCTTCGGCTTCTGGTTGAATGTCGCGAGCGAGCCGGAGCTGGCCACAATCGTTTCCGTGCCGGTCGAATATAACAATTTCCCGAAGGATCTGGAAATCAGCTCGGACATCGTCGAAATGATCGACGTGGAGGCGCGCGGACCCTCCGGCCAGTTACGCAGTCTGCAGGACACCCACATCGCGGCGGTGATCGATTTCGCCACCGTCACGGAACCCGGCGAGCGCACATTTACTGTAACGCCCGCCGAATTGAAACTTCCGCGGGGCATCGATCTCATCCGCACGATTCCAGCACAGCTCCGATTCAAGTTCGAGAGCAAGATGACGCGCCAGTTGCCGGTGACCGTGGCCTGGTCCGGCAGGCTCGCGCCGGGTTTCTCGATCGCCCAGGTGGATATTGAACCACCCGACCTGACCATCGCCGGGCCGAAAAGCCGGGTGCTGAGTTCCAAAAAGCTTCTTTCCGACCCATTCGATCTGACTGGAGTCGACGGAGACACGGAGCGGAAGCTCGCCGTCTACTCGCCCGAAGCGGAGGTGCGAATTCTGAATGCGCCGCAAGTTACAGTGAAGATTCGCGTGCAGCAGAGCCGCTGAAGCGAAAAGCTCTCATGGGAAAACAGTTATTCGGCACGGATGGAATTCGAGGTGTGGCGGGCGAACCGCCGCTCGATCCGAAAACGATCACAGCGCTTGGCATCGCGCTGGGTGACGATCTGCAGCGCCAGCGTCTGGCGTCAAAACCGGTTTTGATCGGAATGGATACCCGCGAGTCCGGGCCGGAAATCGCCGCAAGGCTGGCCGATGGCCTCACGCGCACCGGTGTTGCCGTCCGGTTTGCCGGGGTGGTTACGACTCCGGGCGTCGCGTGGCTGACGCGAACCGGCGCCTTCAGCGCGGGAGTGATGATTTCGGCGTCCCACAATCCCTTCCGCGATAACGGAATCAAAGTTTTCGCGTGTACGGGCTACAAGCTTCCCGATGCGGAAGAGCACGATATAGAGGAAGAAATCTTCCGCATCCTGGATTCCGATGTCACGGCCGGGGAGATCGCGCCGCGCGCAGCGGATTACCCAATCCGCCCCTATCTGGATTTCCTGCTGTCAACCGTCGCCACGCGCCTCAATGGCTTGAGCCTGGTGCTGGATTGCGGCAACGGCGCCGCGTCAGCGCTTGCGCCGGGTCTTTTCGAAGAAGCCGGCGCCAAAGTGACCGCGATTTGCAACCAACCGGATGGCCGCAATATCAACCTCGATTGCGGGGCGCTGCACGTCGAGCGGTTGCGCGAGGCGGTTCTGGCAAGCGGCGCCAATGCCGGAGTGGCCTTCGATGGCGATGCGGATCGGGCCATGCTGATTTCACCCTCGGGCCGCGTGATCGACGGAGACGCCATGATGCTGATCGCGGCGCGCCGATTACAGGCGGACGGCCATCTCGCGGGCGGCATTGTGGTGTCGACAGTGATGTCGAACCTTGGGCTGGAGAAGGCCCTGCAACGGCTCGACGTCACCATGCTCCGAACGCCTGTGGGCGACAAGTACGTTCTTGAAGAAATGCTGCGGCGGGGTGCGTCGCTGGGCGGTGAACAATCGGGCCACGTGATCTTTCGGGAGTATGCGACCACCGGCGACGGGATGCTGACCGCGCTTAAAATACTGGAGACCTGCGCCCGCGAACATGCCAGCCTCGACGAACTGGCCGCCGGGCTCACGGTATTCCCCCAGCTTCTGGTCAACGTCCGCGTCAAGGCGCGCAAGCCGCTCGAGCAATTGCCGCAGGTCGTGAGTGAGATTCGCGCCTGCGAGGAAGCTCTTGACGGCTCCGGACGGGTTCTGGTTCGTTTTTCGGGTACAGAACCGCTCGCCCGCGTTATGGTTGAAGGCCCCGACCAGGCGGAGGTGGAAAGTTGGGCCGCCAGGATCGCGTCGGCCATAAGCAGGGAACTCGGATGAGCCGTCTAACTGAAACCTCGTGATTACACGCCGGATACACCCACCGGTATGTGGACGGGCCGCCACAAATCGGTTACAAACCAAAGGAAATACACCCCTTAGCAGTCATATACGATATCGGCTATTCAAAAAATGAATTGGACCGCAGCTGCCACTCCTCCATACACTACGGTTTTGAGGAGAAAGAAGATTGGTTACCGTGTTGGAAGGATCGAGTACACAAGTTGCCCTGTTGCATCGCATCAGTAACATCGTAAGTTCTGATCAGGATGTCGAATCGATTCTGCACGAAATGGTCATGTTGATCATGAATGTGACCCATTCCGATGCATGTCTGGTATACCTGATCGACCACGCCACAAACGAAATCGTTCTGCGCGCCTCACAGCTTCCCCACGATGCGGAAATCGGCAAGGTCCGCATGAAAATGGGCGAAGGCATCACTGGTTGGGTTGCTGCCCATAATTCGGTGGTTGCTCTCCCCAAGAACGCCGCCTCGGATGCCCGGTTCAAGGCCTTTAGTTCACTCCAGGAGGACACCTATCAGGCGTTCCTTTCCGTCCCGCTCGTGGACAGCGGCGAGATCATCGGCGTCATCAACGTTCATCACCGGGAACCTCACCAGCATTCCAGCGATGAAGTGGCGCTGGTCACTTTCATCGGCGAACAAATGGGAGGTCTGATTGCCCGCGCCAGGCTCGCCGAGCAGTCACAGACCGCGGTTCGCCGCATGGAAACGCTGGCGGCGGTAGCGCAGGCCATCTCGGCCGAAAGCTACCTCGAACGCATTCTGCAGGCGATCTCCGAGATGCTGGCCGAAACGCTGGATTCGGCCGTCTGTTCCATCCTGCTGGTGGACGACGAAAAGAAGGAACTCACGGTGAGCGCAGCGCGCTGTTCGGCGCCCGACTACATGCATCGGATGCCGATCCGGATGGAAGGTTCGCTGATCGAATACGTGATTCGCCAGGGTCATCCGATCATCATTCCGAATATTCATAACGAAAAGCAGTATCGTTACCCCGAACTGGCACGCAAATCGGGATTAATGTCTCTTCTCGCTGCCCCACTGACTTCGCAGGGCAAGGTGATCGGATCCATCAATATCTATACACGGGATGAGCGGGCTTTCAGCGACGATGAGGTCGGATTCGTCAAAGTGGTCGCGGGGCAGGCTGCCATCGCCATCCAAAACGCGCGCCTGATGTCTGAAACGCTGGATATGAAGCGTACCCTCGAAGCGCGGAAACTGGTCGAGCGCGCGAAAGGTATCCTTCAGTACAAACACAATCTGACCGAGGAAGAGGCCTATCTCCGGCTACGCAACGAAAGCCGCAGACTTCGGCGTTCGATGCGGGACCTCGCTGAAGCGGTGATTCTCGCCGACGACCTCAACCGCAAAGACGGCGTGAAGGTGGCCGTGCGCGAAGACGAAGAGATCATGTAGTTCGCGTCGTGTGTACTATGGAAGTCGCGCTCCATGCGGGCTTTCGAACCGCTTTTCAGCAACCCACACGTACTAACCATCCTTGGGAATTTCTGGCCTCGAAAGTACGATTTTTCGCGGTATCCCATTGAAAACCGCACAATTCGTACCGATGCGGATACTCAGGTTCTCGTCCAAACCCAACTTCCGGCCGGCCCTCCCGTGGGCCAGGTGGTGCTGCTTCATGGTCTCGAAGGAAACGGCGAATCGGGGTACATACGCAGTATGGCCTGGGCCGTACTCAACGCCGGCTTCATCGCTCATCGCTTCCATATGCGCACCTGCGGCGGCACCGAGAGGCTCTCGAAGACGCTCTACCATGCGGGGCTGACTTCGGATCTGCATTCGTTCCTCACCGGGCTGCGGGAATTGGCCAGTGGTTTGCCCATATGTCTGACTGGGTTTTCCCTCGGCGGTAATGTGGCGTTGAAACTGGCAGGCGAACTGGGCGAGACCGAACTGATTGACGCAGTCTGCGCGATCTCGACGCCGATCGATCTTGCCGCGGGCGTGCGGCGTCTCGGCCGGCCGGATAACCGGATCTACGAGCGCCGCTTTGTCAGCCGCATGCGCCGGCGGCTCGTCAATACGGGCCGCTACACAATCGCGGAACTGGAAGGTGCGGAGACGATCTACGAAATCGACGACCGGGTCACCGCGCCGTCATTCGGGTTCGGCGGCGCCGACCATTACTATGCCACTCAATCGGCGTGCAACTTTCTTGATCGTATTCGCGTTCCAACACTGCTGATTCAGGCCAAAGACGATGTCTTCATCCCGTTCGAGTCGTACGCGCAACCGGCCTTCGAATCAAACCCGCATCTGCGCCTGATCGCCACGGAGAACGGCGGGCACCTGGGATTCCTCTCGAAGCGCGGCCCGCGCTTCTGGGCCGACGAAGTGGCTGTCGAGTTTCTCAAAGGAATCACGTCCGCGCCGGCGGGACCGGTCGAAACCGTACGCGGCGGCATTCCACGTTAACATCGTGAATATGGAGCAAATCGGCCGGTACCGGATCATCGGGGAACTGGGCCGCGGAGCAATGGGCGTGGTTTACCACGCAATCGACCCCTCGATCGGCCGCTCCGTTGCGATAAAAACCATACGAATCCGCGACATCAACGACACGCAGCAGCGCGCAAAACTGCGCGAGCGCCTGTTCCGGGAAGCCCGCTCCGCCGGCGTGCTGTCTCACCCGAACATCGTCACGATTTACGACATGGACGAGACCGACGACCTCGCGTATATCGCGATGGCCTATGTCAACGGTCCCACGCTCGAAAAAATCCTGGCTTCGGATGCGGCGCTCTCGGGCGCCAATATGCTGCGCATCCTGCGGCAGACGGCGCTGGGCCTCGATTATGCGCACGGCCGCGGCATCGTGCATCGTGACATCAAGCCCGCCAACATCATGACAGACGAAGACGGCGCGGTGAAAATCACCGATTTCGGTATCGCCAAAATCACCACCGTCACCAGCATGACCGAGACGCGAACGGTGGTCGGCACGCCGAATTACATGTCGCCCGAGCAGGTGCAGGGCCTGGCGGTCGACGGCCGCTCGGATCAGTTTTCGCTGGCCGTAATCGCATACGAAATCCTGACCGGTGAAAGGCCTTTCCAGGGTGAGCACCTCAGTACTGTCGTCTACAAAATCGTGGCCGAGCAGCCTCCGGAAGCGCACCGGATCAACGGGACACTGACACCGCAGATCCACGAGGTGTTGCGCCGGGGCCTTTCCAAAAAACCGGAGGACCGGTATCCGAGCTGTTCCAATTTTGTCGGAGCGCTCGAAATGGCGTGCGCGGAATCGCGTGGATGGAAAACCCTGACGGCGGGTGGTGCGGCGGCGATGACAACGATGGGTGTACCACAGCAGCCGGCGAAGGCCAAACCCGCCGTTTCACCCGTCGTTTTGCCCGTCCTTGAGACCTCCGAGCAGGTTCACCGCCGGCCGTCTTTCTGGGCGCCATTTCTGATGAGCGTCGTCGTCGTGCTGGTGGTCGCCGGTGTCATCGTATGGCAAGCCGGGCTGATTCCGGCCGGAATGATCCCGCCCGATCTGTTCGGGTTGATTCGCGGCAACGACCAGGGAATTACCCAAACCGCGTCGAACCAGGACCAGCCGCCAGCCGCGCCCGAAACGCAACCCGCCATCCAGCCGGCGTCCCAGACCGCATCGCCGCCGCCGGAAACACAGCAAGCCGCGCCGCCCATCACACAACAAGCGGACGCACAACCGCCCGCCACGCCGCCCGCGGACGCGAACTCGGATACGCGGCAATCGCAGGGCGAACCCGCTCCGTCCGCGCCGGTGGAACACCCCGCCGCGGCCTCGAAACCGAGCCCGTTCGAAGTTCCGGCAAAACCCTCGTCCCAGCCAACCGAGATCGTCAGGATTCCGCCAACGAGAAATCAGGACGTATGGGTGACAAGCAACCCTCCGGGAGCGAAAGCCTCGCTCGACGAAAACTTCTCGCAATCCTGCCAGACGCCTTGCATGCTGCACGGCCCCACCGGTGTTCACCGCCTGACAATTTCGCAGGCCGGATACGAGACCGAATCGCGCGAGATCCACATCGGCGATACCGCCTCCGATGTTCCTCCGATCAGCCTGCGCCGCCCCACCGGCACGCTGATGCTCACTACCGTACCCGCCGGTGCGAATGTACGTATCAACGGGAAGCCGGTCCCCCAGGTAACTCCGGCTCAGATCACGCTCCCTCCGGGAAGCTATTCGGTTACGGTGGAAAAGGCGGGCAAAAGCCAGACCCAGCAGGTGGATATCCGCCAGGACACCATTTATATGAAGATTCCGCTCGATCAGTAAGACGCGCAATAAGGCTCGATCGGGAGCACTGACTTTCCGTTCGCGATCGGAACGCAGTCGGGCGGAAACTCCTGAGTGATTTCCACGCCGTCCTGTTTGAGAACGCCAATGAATTCGTCGAGGTGCAGCATCGCGCCGGAAGGTATGTCATGCAGCACCACCAGACTCCAGGCGCTGGCGCGGCAGTCCGCCAGCGCTTTACCGATCCATGCGTCCGGATTCTTCCAATCGCCCGACACGGATTTCCAGAGCACGCAACTGTAGCCTCCGGTGAGAAGTCTCTCGACTACCGCGGGATGCAGGAGATGGCGCCCCAATGCTCCTCCGCGGCCGTAGGGGCGAAACAGCCGCTGCGGTTGATCCAGCCACTCCAGAGCCTGCTCGGTGCGCTCGAATTCACGCAGGGCTTCGAGTGCATCCAGCTCTCCCAGCGGAGTGGAATGCGAGAACGTGTGATTGCCGATCAGATGACCGGCTTCACTCGCCATGCGCGCCACGGCGGCGTTCTCCGGCAAAATCACTTTCCTTCCCATGACAAAGAAGGTCGATCGGACATCGTGCCGCGCGAGGCAATCGAGGACAAACGGAGTTACGACCGGGTCCGGTCCGTTATCGAATGTAAGAGTTACTTTCCGCATCACGGCCGCGGGGCGCCGATGAACGCTCCGGCCTCGGTTAATTCCGCGTCGGAAACTTCATGCTTGCGCCCGGGGTATATGCGAACGGTAACATCCGCGCCGAACCCGGACAACACGCCCGCGGTTTCGTGAACGCGCCACTCCGGAATCCACTCATCTTCATTGCTGCCGGTAATCAGAATCCGCGTACCTGAAAGCATTCCGGGAGACCCTTTCCAGATGGTTCCGGGCGGACCAAACAGGCCGCCGGTCAATATCACCATCGTCGAGCAGCGCCCCGGATGCCGCAGAGCGTACTCGGCGGTGAGGCAGGCGCCCTGGGAAAAACCGACCATGACGAGATGATTCCCATCCAGCCGTCCGGCTTCCCCGGCGCGGTCGATTGCGTGGTCGATGCTCTTGATTGCGTGAGTCAGAAAGGGTTCGTTCGTCGGAAGAGGGTCCATGAAGAGACCTGGATACCAGGTTCGATCATGGCCGGCGGACGGTGCGATCCAGCGAATGTTATCCACGCCCATCCGCGAAGCAAGATAGATCATTTCCTGGGGGGTGCGATACCTGCCGTGAATCGCCACACCCCCCAGTTCCGCTGCGCCTTGCGGCCTGCCCGCTTCGAGAAAGCGGGCTGGCCGGAAACCGCCGTGATGGCCTGCCGTCAATTCCTCGGGACGTCTCCGCCCACGAAGGTGGCGTCGGTGCGTCTCGACAGCGGAATAGCCGCTTCAACCTTCACCGGACCGTTGCTCTCCGGAACGGTGATCGGTTCCAGCATCGCCATGATTTCGGCACGCCGCGCTTCGAACCACGGCGGCAGGAGCATGTGTGTGCCGAGTTCGTTGTAAGGCTCGTCCCGCGTGAACGCGCCTTCGGCGGTCGCGGCACATTCGGTCAGGATGCCGGCTGGGCTGCGGCAGTAGATCGAGTGAAAGTAATTCCGGTCCTTGATCTCGGAGCAGTCGGTGTAACCCAGTTCTTCATAGATGGCTTTCTGTTCGGCGAGTTCCTCGTCCGACCCCACTTCAAGCGCCATGTGATGTCCCGTGCCGGCGCCGAAGCCCCAGCTTCCCTGCGCTTTCTCGGGCTCATGCAGCAGAACCACCGTCCGCGCCGCGCCGCCGTTGCCGATCTCGTAACGGTGCGCATTGCCGTCGGTGCCGGTCTTCCGCATACCCAGAGCCTCGGTATAGAACCGCTCCTGCTCGGAAACCTCGCGCACCGAAAGAACGGGCCCGTAAAATCCGCGTACGAAAACGTCCTTACCGATCTCGCCTGTGGTCCAGCCCTTGCGTTTGTCGTTGGGATCCTCGACCACTTCCAGTTCCAGACCCGATGGATGCGAGAAGCGCACAAAGGCATGCCCGAAGCGCTCCTGCTTGCCGCCGTGCGGGACCTTATGCCGGTCGAGATGCTCCACCCAGAACGGAATGGATCCCTTTGGCACCGTATACGCCGTCGCCTGGATCTGACCCGAGCCTTTGCGGCCGGCGACGCGCTTGTACGGGAACGTCGTCATGACGGAGCCGGGCTCGGCGTTGGCGTTTGCATAGTACAGATGATAATGCGCGTACCGGCCGTCAAACAGAACCGTCTGCTTGATCAACCGCTGCCCCACAACCTGCGTAAAAAAGTCTATGTCTTCCTGGGCGCCACTCGCACAGACTGTGATGTGGTGGATGCCCGTAACAGGATAATTCATCGTCTACCTCCAGGGAAATCGAACTCTTCGGAATATCCGGTTCGCAGCATATCATGCGCGGACCAGGCATTGACAATGCCCCGGCGCTTGCTGTAGACATAAAATCGCGTGGTCCGCTCCGCGTGATACTTTAAAACAGTTCAGTGATATGTTATCTCGTGCGCGGGATCTGGAGACCTTTGGAAAAATGATTCAGTTGTGCTTTAACAGGGCGGGTTCGCTGATCGCGCTGGCAACTCTGATTGCCGGCGGCCTTGTCTCTCAGCCGGCGTTCGCTCAGATCGATCTGTCGGGTAACTGGGGCGCGATGTTCGACGAGGATTTCCCCGAGCGCATTCCCGGACCCGAACTCGGAGATTATCTTGGCCTGCCCATCACCGATGCCAATCGCTTGCGGGCAGACAGCTGGAGTTCGTCCCGCATCACCATGCCCGAGCAGCAGTGCCGCGTGCACGTTTCGCCCTACATCTACCGCGGCCCGACGAATCTGCGCATCTGGGAAGAAAAAGACCCGGAGACCCAGAACCTCCTCGCGATTCATAATTACAGCCAGACCTACGAGCAGAACCGCACCATCTGGATGGACGGGCGACCGCATCCGCCGGACTACGCCATGCATACGTGGATGGGGTTCTCCACCGGCAAATGGGAGGGCGACGTTCTTACCGTCTACACCACACACATCAAGACCGGATGGATACGCCGCAACGGTCTGGTGGAGGACGATCGCGCGACTCTGACCGAGCACTTCATCCGGCACGGAAATATTCTCACCCACGTGAGCATCGTCAGCGACCCGGGCTACCTTACCGAGCCTTTGATAAAGAGCCAGGACTTTCAGCTCAATCTCTACTACAACGGCAACTGGCTTTATCCCTGCGAGCCCGTCGAAGAAGTGGTGGGACGCAAGGAGGGTGAGGTGCCGAACTACCTGCCTGGCCAGAATCCGTTTCTCACCGAGTACGAGAAGAACCACCCCATGGTCCCCTATGACGCGACGAGGGGCGGGGCCGAGACCATGTACCCCGAGTATCGTTTGAAGCTGAAGGCCATGGCGGCAAAGTCCGCCGCCGCGGAGAAAAAATAGTCTATGAACGGAAGAATTTTCCGCATTGCCGCGCCGGCGGTTCTCGGCCTCTTTCTTCTTGCGGGCCCTCTGGCAGCCCAGACCGATATGGCTGCGGCCGAGAGTCACGGCGAAGAGAACGCCGACTTTTCGAAGGCCGAGATCCACGTGCTTCCCGTTCGCGGGGATATTTACATGCTCGTGGGCGATGGCGGCAACATCACCCTGCAGGCGGGAAAAGAGGGTGAATTGCTGGTCAACACCGGCTTCGACAAGATGTCCGACAAGTTGATCGCAACGATCAAAAAATATTCCGACCGCCCCCTGCAGTACATCATCAACACGAACTCTTATCCCGACGCCACCGGCGGCAACGATCCCGTCAGGCTTGCCGGCACCACCATAACCGGCGCGAACGTCACGAACGATATCAAAGATTCAAGGGAAGGCGCGCAGATTCTCGCGCAGGAGAACGTACTGACCCGGATGAGCGCTCCCACCGGCACGAAGTCTCCCACACCGCCCAACGCGTGGCCCACCGATACGTTCCTCGGCAAGGAGAAGACTCTTTTCTTCAATGGAGAGGGGATCGAGATCATTCATCAACCCGCTGCGCTTACCGATGGCGACAGCATCGTTTTCTTCCGCCGCTCCGACGTGATCAGCGCGGGCGACATCTTTAATACGGATGGTTATCCGGTAATCGATGTCGCCCAGGGCGGCACGATTGAAGGCGTTGTCCTCGCACTTACGCATATCGTCGACATGTCCATTGTGGAACACGAAGAAGAAGGCGGCACGCTGGTAATCCCGGGCCACGGACATCTCTGCGATCAGGCTGAGGTCGTCGAATATCGTGACATGGTGGCGATCGTGCGCGACCGCGTCAAGGACGCGGTCAAAAAGGGCCTGACCCTCGAACAGGTGAAAGCGGAGAAACTAACCCGCGACTACGACCCTACCTATGGGCACAACAACTACTGGACGCCCGATATGTTTATCGAGGCGGCCTGGAAGAGCCTCAAGAAATAGCGCGTGGGGCCGGCTTCTGGTTGGCGCGGGGATGTCGCTCACCCTCTGTTTCGGCGCGCAGCCACAACCGGTTTTCACAAGTGAACCTCTGTCCGCGGCCATGCTCGATCAGGTCCGGCACACCACCTGGCATGCGGGCTGCCCGGTGCCGCCCGAAGATCTTCGCCGGTTGACTTTGACCTATCTCGATTTCGACGGCAAAACGCGCACCGGAACGATGATCGTCAACAAAGATCTTTCCGCCGAAGTTCTTCGCATTTTTCGCAGCCTGTTCGACCACGGATTTCAGATCGAACGCATGGTTCCGATCGAGGATTACGGCGGCGACGATGATGCGTCCATGGCCGCCAACAACACCTCAGCCTTCAATTGCCGCGACGCCACGGGCAAACCCGGCGTTTTCTCCAATCACAGCTGGGGCCGCGCGATCGATATCAATCCCCTGACGAATCCCTACGTCAAAGGCGACAAAGTGCTTCCTCCGGCCGGCCGGCGCTATCTCGACCGCTCCAAAGCGTTCAAAGGTTCGATTCTTGCAAACGGCTTCGTCGTGCGCGAGTTCGAAAGGGCCGGATGGACATGGGGCGGCCGCTGGCCGGATCGTCAGGATTATCAACACTTCGAGAAACGTTAACTTCCGGCTGTTCTGATTCGCACGCGCGCGGTCCGGCCGGGCTTTGTTTTTTGCACAGGCCGACGTTACCCTGAGACAAGCGTTATGACTCACCCCGATCCACTGTCGGTGCTGGTGGTCGATGAGGAACCGGCCATCCTCGGTTTCGTCGCCCGTCTTTTCGAAGGCCACGATATGCGCGCTCTGCTTGCCCGCAGCGCTCAGGAGGCGCTGGAGATCGCGCGGCGCGGCTACGTACCGATCGATCTGATTCTCACCGACATCGTAATCCGGGAATCCGCGGATTCCGCAGTGTCCGAAATCTCCGGGGCGGAATTGCTGAACCGGCTGCGCCAGATACGGCCCGGCACACGTTCTTTGTATATGTCGGCGTATATCGATGCGGGCGTGATCCGGATTCAGCCGATGAATCGCCCCAGCGGAAGCGATGCCGGGAGTAGCGTGGAATCGAACCTCATTGAATCGATTCGGGCTGCGGCTGTTGCGCCGATGACGTTTCACGGCGGTTTCTCGCTGCGACAATAGCGCCGGCAATCGGCTATCCTTGGATTTCAGGGATTTTCCGGGGATTTACAGCCATTCGGCCACAATGATTCGTCCGACTTTTCGATATTGTCTGGCGTGCATGCTGCTCGCCGGCCCGGTCTGCGTCCGGGCTCAGCAGGCGGACGATGCATGGAAAAAGCTTTTCATGCAGGGCGTTTACGAGGCCGGGCAAAAAGATTATACGAAAGCCGAACAGACCCTGGCCGGCGCGCTTCACGAAGCCGACCGCTTCGGCGCCGACGATGTGCGGGTTGGTTCAACCGAGAATACTCTGGGGCTCGTCTACGTCGCCGAAAACAAATTAGGCGAAGCCGAAGCGGCGTACAAAAAGGCTCTCGGTATCTTCGAAACCGCCTACGGCAAGGACAGCATTGACGTCGCCAACGTGAATTTCAACGTCGCCACCGTAATGTTCGACGAAGGTCATCAGGCCGACGCCATGCCGTACATACGCAAGGCGCTGCAAACTTATGAAAGCCAATTGGGCGGGAACAGCGTGAAAACGGCGTCGGTGCTTTGTATGCAAGGCGACGCGTACCGCGCCATGAAGAACTACAGCGAGGCCGAGGGGCCGTTGCGGCGCTGCGCGGATATCCGCGAGAGCGATGGCGGCATCCAGAACGCCGACCTCGCCGACGCACTCTACAGTTTGGCCATGGTGTACGTGGGGCAAGGCAAATACGCGCTCGCCGAGCCCCGGTTCAAACTGGCCGAGAAGATTCGCGAAAGCACGCTCGGCCTCACCAGCCCGCTGCTGGCCCAGACGCTGGAAGACCACGCCGCTCTGCTCAAATCGATGGGGAGGCAGAAAGAAGCGGACCAGTTGAGCACGCTCGCCGCCGCCATCCGGCGCAGTCAGAAAAAGAACAAGTAACTCAGCCGTTGCGCCTGGCGGTAAAGCGGAGCATTTCATCGGCCAGCGCCGGTACGCAGATCACGTAATTGCCGCCATAGATCGTATCTTTGCCTTCAAAGTCGAACGCGAGACAGCCCGCTTCCTCGGCGATGATCTTGAGCGGCGCCAGATCCCACGGCTTCGCCTGCGCCTCCATCCACGCGTCGGCGCGGCCCGAGGCCACAAGCATCGCATCCAGGCAGCCGCCCATGCTGCGCACCGTCCAGAACTCTCCCAGCCAGTCGATCAGTTGCCCGGCGAACGGGTAGCGATGCATGTAACTGAGACCGTTGCAGCAGAGCAGTGCATCGCTCTTTTTGCCGATGGAGGAAGCCTGTATGCGCCGGCCATCCCAGAAAGCACCCTCGCCCTTCGCGGCGGAGAATAGCTCCCCGGTGGAAGGAAAGTAGGCGAAGCCGGCGACAACCTTCCCCCGGTCCTCGAGGCCGATCAGAACGCTCCAGGCCCGCGTGCCGCGGATGAAATCCCTGGTTCCATCGATCGGATCGATAATCCATCGGCGGCCGTTGGTGGATTCGCGCGTGGCGCCCTCTTCTCCCAGCAGCCCGTCTTCCGGAAAGGCGCTCTGCAATTCTTCCACGATCAGTTTTTCGCACGCTTTGTCGGCGATCGTGACCGGCGATTCGTCCGGTTTGATTTCCACCCCAAGATTGCCTTCACGGATTTCGAGTGCCAGCGTGCCGGCCTTGCGCGCGATCGCGGCCCCGATTGTCAGTTCATTTTGCCAGGACATTGCCTGTCTCCAGACTACAGGGCGGTTCGCGATGCCCGCAGGCTGGCAGCCCGTGGTGGAACTCGCGCGAGGCCGCGCGGGCACGATTTGGTCTGAGAGCGAGACGCGAGGAGGAAGTCGACGCCGGTCAGCTCGAAGAAGAAGTGCGGACGACGACGAGCAACGAAGCTATCGGGCCAAATCCTGCCCGCCCAAAGGGTTGCGGCGGCGCCCGGCTCCAGCTTTGTCGCAACTCCTGTCCAATGTCCCGCATTGCCTGCGTCGTTGCTTCGCGCTGGCGACCGGGCGGCGCTCGCAACGCGGCCCACGGGAGTTCCACCACGGGCTGCTAGGATATTCGTGATGGAGAACTTCCGCGATTTCGACGCCGGCACCGATCCCTTCGGCCAGAAGTGGCACGCCAATTTCAAGTATCTGCAGACCGGCATTTCGATCCGGCACAGCAACTCCGTGGATGTCTGCTTTATCCTCGACAACGGCGTCGAGCAGGTGCAGAAGATCGTGGTGATACCGAACCCGGAGATCCGCGCTTACGCCGCGCGCACCGGCCGGCCGGTCAGCGACGCATGGTGCTCGCGCATCGCGCTGTGCAAATTGCAGCATGTGATCTCGACGGCGGAGGATCTGGAGAAGGAATACCTGCTTGTCACCGCGCGCGAGATCGAAGAATACGATTCGAAGATCAAGCAATGGGAAGATCGGTGGGTCAAGCGCCACGCCGCATAGGGGTCAAAATCCCTCGAAGAGATCTTTGAGGGCCAGCACAATGGCCCCGGCGGCGAGTTGACCATCTTCAGGAACCTGGCGGGGACGGTCGAACGCAGGATATTCCCAGCATGCCTTTTTTTCGGGATCGATAAGCCAGCAGTACTGCACTCCCCAGTCGTGATAGTCTTCGCACTTCGCCACGGCATCGCTGAAGCGGTCTTCCGGGGATAGCACTTCGACACAGAGGTAGATCGGCTCCGCCGGATACGGTTGCTGAAGTGAATCTGCGCGCTGGACCGCGACGTCAGGAACCAGGTACTTGCGTTCTCTCAACCTGACAGTCTGTTCGGGGACAGCATCGAAACCTTCGATGTCATTGATGAATTTCGAAACACGAAACTCCATCTTGCCGTGCTTGTAGGCAGGTATCGGTTTCCGCCGCACCACGCCGTCGATGTATTCGGCGTTCGGTTTGGCGGTCGATTTGAGATACTCCTCAACCGTAACGAGAGACGTGCCGGTCGCCACGTTCTTAGCTTACTCCCGCTTCGAATCCCTCCCGCTACACTGGAATTGTTCAGATGAAATCTTCTCTGCGCCTGTGCGCCGGACTGCTCTGTCTTCTCGCGCCGGCGCTGGCGGTCGATTGGAAGGCTCTCAAGCCGCAGGGTTACGTCAGCGATTTCGCCAACGTCGTCGACCCTCAAAGCAAAGCCGCCCTCGATGCCTATGCGGCATCCGTGAAGCAGGCCACCCGGGCGGAGCTGGCGTTCGTCACCGTGCAATCCCTGCAGGGCGAACCGATCGAAGATGTCGCCAACGATCTTTTCCACACCTGGGGCATCGGCAGAAAAGGCGGAGACGACGGCATCCTGCTCCTTCTCGCGGTGAACGACCACAAATCGCGCCTCGAAGTGGGCGGCGGGCTCGGCGGCATCGTTCCCGATGGCATGGCCGGGCTTCTGCTCGACGACATGCGTCCCGCGCTGCGGCAGAACCAGTACGGCCCTGCGCTGCTCACTGCGGCGCAACGGCTCGGTTCCACGATCGCGCAGGCGAAGGGTGTGAACATCCCCCCGCCGGCCATGACAGTTCGGGTCCCGCGCTCGACGCAGGACAGCGTTCCATGGGGCCTGATCTTCCTCGGCATTTTCATTTTGTTGATGCTCATCAGACGCGGCGGCGGTACCAGATATGGCGGAGGTGGCGGCGGCGGTTTCTGGACCGGGCTCCTCCTGGGCCAGTTGCTCAACTCCGGGCGCGGATGGCAGGGAGGTGGTCGTGACGGCGGCGGCTTCGGTGGTTTCGATTCCGGCGGTTCCGGAGGAGGTTTCGGCGGTTTCGGAGGCGGAGACTCGGGCGGTGGCGGCGCTTCGAGCGGCTGGTAGGAGCGCAGGTTAGAATAACCGGGAGCTATTCAAATGGCGGACGAGCTCGATCAGCTGGTTGAAAGACTGCAGAAGTCGCTGGGCCCGCAGCTCGTCTCGGTCGTCCTCTACGGATCTGGCGCGGTCGGCGACCGCAACGAAAAATTCTCCGATTACAACGTGCTTTGCGTTCTCAACCAGATCGCTCCCGCGCAGCTGGGCGCGACCGAAACCGTCTTCCGCTGGTGGCGCGCCCAGGGCAATCCCTCGCCCCTGCTGCTCACCCGGCATGAAGTCGAAACATCCACAGACTGTTTTTCCATCGAATTTGAGGACATCAAACATCACCATCGCATCCTGTACGGCGCCGACGTGGTTTCCTCGCTCGTCATCGACCGGTGTTTCTATCGCGCTCAGGTGGAGCACGATCTGCGCGCGAAGCTGCTGCGGCTGCGCCAGAAGGCTTCCGGAATTCTTTCGGACAGGGACGCACTCTGCCGTTTGCTGGCCGATTCCGTTTCGACGTTCTGCGTGCTCTTTCGCCATGCCTTGATCCTGCATGGCGTCGATGCGCCGGTGAAGAAACGCGACGTCATCGAGAGCGCGCGCGACCGATTCGGCATCGATCCCGCGCCTTTCGCAGCCCTGATCGACCAGCGTGAAGAACGTAGTAAGCCAAAAACCATCGAGCCGGTGACGGTGCTCGGCGCATATTTGAATGAGATCGGCAAGGTGATCGACGCGGTCGACGTTTTGGAAAAGGCAACTGGCGGGTAATCCAAGGAGAATCGCCCATGAAAACCGGAGTCATCGTACTGATCGTTGTGGTTCTCGCACTCGTTCTCGGTGGTTGCGAGTTCGTGGGAGAGCGCAACAAACTGGTGGCCGAACGAGAAGCCATCAACGGGCAGTGGAGTCAGGTGGATGCCGATCTGCAGCGACGCGCCGATTTGATCCCGAACCTGGTCGAGACCGTCAAGGGCTATGCGAAGGAAGAGACCACTGTATTTTCGACGGTCGCAAACGCACGTTCGCAGCTGTTGAACGCGAAGACACCGCAGGAGAAGATCGACGCCAACAACCAGCTCACGGGCGCCCTGGGACGCCTTCTGGTGGTCGTCGAGAATTATCCGAATCTCAAGGCCAACGAGAATTTCCGCCAGCTTCAGTTTGAGCTCGAAGGTACCGAGAACCGCATTCTGCAATCGCGACGCCGCTATAACGAAGCGGTGCAGAGGTACAACACGGATCTCTCGCTGTTCCCCGCAAACATGGTGGCGGCGATGTCCGGCTTCCAGCGCGAGGATGCATACTTCAAGACGGAACCGGGTGCGCGGACCGCACCGAAAGTCCAGTTTTAAGTCGCGAAATCCCTTCAGGGAAGTCGACGTCTGGAACACGTTCGATCGCGCTCGCGGCACAGGCCCGAAAACCAACCGCCAATTACGGCTCCGGCTCTTCTTCGTCGATCGGCTCTTCGATCAACTCCGGCCGCGACGCCCGCGCCTTCAACGCCGTGAGGATCGCCCCTGAAGTGAAACCCGCTCGCCGCAGTCTGCGATATGCGCTCGCCAGTTTCCGATCGTCCTCGATGCGCTCTCCCGCGGCCAGAGAGCGAGCGTGACGTTCGATCCAGGCATCGATCAGTTGCGCTTCGCTCCGCCCGTCCAGCGCCTGCTCGACGGCCCGCTCGGCAATGTTTCCCGGCACTCGCCGCGCGCGCAAATCGCCAAGCAGCCGTATTCGCCCGAACCCATCGTTGTCGACGCGCGCCTGCGCAAAATTTTCCGCGAAGCGCTGGTCGTCGAGATAACCGATATCTTTCAATCGGGCAATCGCCGCCTCGACATCGGGCTGTTCCGCCGCCCGCGGCCGCAACTTCGCTCTTAAATCGCCAGTCGAATACGCACGTACACCGAGGCATTTGACGGCATATTCGAAAAGCTCGGTGGAGGCTAACTTCCGTGGTGATCTGCGCCCTGCCACGCTGTAACGAAGTGTACAGTATTTCGGCATTCCGTGTGCTCAAAACATTAACGCAGTATACTGTGAATGGCTTTCTAAGGAGAGAACAAATGAGCAGAGACGCAATTGCAAATTTTTTCCTGGGACTGGGCGTCGGCGTTGGCGTCGGCCTTCTTTTCGCTCCGAAATCGGGCGAGGAGACTCGCGACATCCTGATGAGCAAAGCCGACGAAGGTAAAGAGTACCTCAAAAAGCAGGCTTCCGGGCTGCGTGAATCCGCTGGTGATATCGTCGACAAAGGCCGCGACGTGGTGAATCGTCAGAAAGACATGCTGAACGACGCCATCGAGGCAGGCAAGCAGGCTTATCGCGAAAAGGTCGAACCGAACGGCGCCAGCCAGCCGATGTAAGGGGCCTGAAAGGACGGGCATTAATGCCGGAAGAAACATTTCGCTGGGTGATCACCGGCGGCGTCGCTGTCGCGACGCTTTGCATTCTGATTATGGCCGTCACCAGCGTTCTGCTGTACCGGGTCGTGTCGAGGGTTCATGCGCGCACGACCCGGATTGCCGACCAGATTGAGCCCATCATCGATACCCTCAAGCGACTTACCTCGGAGAATGCGCCGAAATTCTCGGCCATAGCGAGCCGCGCAGTGGAAATAGCGGCGAACGCAAAAGAGGTGTCGGATATCGCGAAGGACCAGGCACACCACTTTGCCGAGGTCGGACGCGATATTACAGATCGCACGAAGGCGCAGGTAGCGCGCGTGGACGCCGTTGTCGACGACACCGTGGAACAATTCCACCATGCCGGGGATAACGTCAAGGCGGCTGTACTCAAACCGGTGCGTGAAGCCGGGGCGGTCTTCGCCGGAGTCAGAGCCGCCGTTTCCACGCTTGCCACCGGCCGGCGGCAGACCATCGACCACGTCACGCTCGACGAAGAAATGTTCATCTGATGGCCAAATTGGCGATGGTTTATGGCGTCCGACTGCTGCCGGCGGACGAACTGGAAAAGTTTGAAGAAGCGAAAATCCACCTGAAAAACGGGCAGACCGCCTCGGTCACCATGCACCTCATTGAAGGCGGCAACGAAGAAGAAATCAAGCGGCAGTTACTTCAATCGCTCGACGCTTTCTTCGATTTCTATCCGGAGCTCTGACCGTCGGGATGGTGGATATTCACAGCCACATCGTTTACGGTGTTGACGACGGCGCGAAAACGATGGAAAACTCGCTGGCCATGCTGGAAATGGCAGCCCGGTGTGGGACTACGGATATCGTCGCTACTCCTCATTCCGATAACAAATACCAGTACAACCCCGAACTGATCGCCGAGCGCATCGCCGAATTGCAATCGGCGGTCGGCGACAAAATCCGGATTCACCGAGGCTGCGATTTTCACCTCCACTTCGATAACATTCGCAACTGCGAAGCGGACCGGTCGCGCTTTACCATCAACGGCCGGCGTTATCTGATGGTGGAGTTCGCCGACAGCTCGATCCCGAAAAATATCGCCTACGTGTTCCAGGACATGCTCCGGCGTGAAATAACGCCCGTCATCACGCATCCCGAGCGCAACGCGCTACTGATGGGACGCGTGCCGGAACTGGTGGATTGGGTGCGGTTCGGCTGCCTGATGCAGGTCACAGCGATGTCGTTCACCGGACGGTTTGGTAAAAAAGCGGAGGAAGCGGCTAAAAGGTTGATGCGCCACAGGCTGGTTCACTTCGTGGCCAGCGACGCGCACGATACGGAGTTTCGTCCGCCGGATCTGCGCGAGGCGAGGGATTATGTGTCGTCGGAGTATGGCAAAGACACCGCCCAACTCCTGTTCGACACCCATCCCCGCATGACGCTGACCGGAGAATACATCGAAGCCGACGACCCGGAAGACGCCGAGGAAAAGAAGCCCTGGTATAAAGTCTGGTAAAGCTCGCGCTTTTTTTCTAAGCGACTTTCTGCACCTTACCGTTGCGGATGCAGGATGTGCAGGCGCGAACCCGCTTGTGAGCGCCGTTTATGATGGCTCGCACGGATTGCAGATTGACGTTCCAGCGGCGATTGGTCACGTTATGCGCGTGACTCACCTTGTGCCCGAACTGCGGCCCTTTGCCGCACAAATCACAAACTCTTGCCATTGCGAAAAAACTCCTGATTCGTCCTGGCCGAAGGCTGAGCTCAAATGATGCTCAAGGCCAGACGCAAAGACTTATGATAGCAGGCTCAGCGTTGTGAAGGCAATTTAGCCTTCGGCTTGTCGCTCGACCCGCGTCTGCGACGGCTCGCAGGCAGATAGTACGCAAGTCCGCAGTAGACGAAAAACATCCCGCCGCCGATGCCCGCCGAACGCCTCCAGACCGCTAACGGCTGCCCCGCATAATCCCTGCCGATCAGACTGAATGTGATCAGAGCGATTCCAGCGCACATCCAGAAAATGCGCGTCAACGTCGGCCCGATCTTTTTACGAGGCGCCATTATTCGGATCCGGCCGCATTTGGATCCGGCGGCAACCGCGGCAGCACCCGCCGCAGCAGTTCGATAATTTTATCCTTAACCCGCTCACCGGCTTCAAGGACTTCGCTGTGATTGAGTCTCTGATCCGTTACGCCCGCGGCGAGATTCGTCACGCAGGAGATACCGAGCACACTCATTCCCATGTGATTCGCCGCGATCGTCTCGGGCACCGTTGACATACCCACCAGATCCGCGCCGATGGCCCGCAGATATCGAACCTCGGCCGGCGTCTCATAATTGGGTCCCGGGACCGCCGCATAAATGCCTTCCGCCAGATCCACGCCCATCTCTTTTCCGGCTTTGCGAGCAATCTCCCGACAGCGCTTTGCGTAGGCTTCGCTCATATCCGGGAATCTCTGGCCCCAGGTATCTTCGTTCGGGCCAGTCAGCGGATTCTGACCCATCAGATTGATGTGATCGGCAATCAGCACGAGTTGGCCCGGATGGTAATTCGGATTCACGCCGCCCGCCGCGTTGGTCAGCACAAGTGTTTCGATCCCCAGAATCCCCAGTGTTCGAATTCCATAAACGACCTGTTGCGGCGTGTAGCCCTCATACAAATGCACGCGGCCGGATAGCGCGGCGACTGGAAATCCATCCAGTAATCCCACCACCAGTTTGCCCGCGTGACCGGCAGCGGTCGATTGCGGCCAGCCGGGGATCTCCCGATAGGGTATGACGGTCGGCTCCTGCAGGCTATCCGCAAATGCCCCCAGACCGCTGCCCAGCACCACGGCAACGCTCGGCCAGACCGTAACGCGGGTTTCGATGAAATCCGACGCCTCGGACATCTATAGCAACATCCCGGCAATACAGGCTGACATAAAGTTTGCCATTGTACCCGCGGCTACAGCGCGCATCCCCAGCCGCGCCAGATCGGACTTTCGGGTCGGCGCCAGCGCACCGATTCCGCCCACCTGAATGGCGATTGAACTGAAGTTGGCGAAGCCGCACAGCGCATAGGTCGCAATGGTGAACGAATGCGGATCGAGCTGGGCTTTGATCTTCCCCAGATCGATGAACGCGATGAACTCGTTCGTCACCAGACGCTCGCCCAGCAGCCTGCCGATGGTGGCGCAATCGTTCCACGAGACGCCGAGCAGCCACGCCACCGGCGCAAAAATCATTCCGAAGAGCTGTTCCATCGAACCGGGAATCCAGCCGGCCAAGCCATGCGCCCAGCCGAACAGACCATCGATCAATGCGATCAGCGAAAGGAACGCAATCAGCATCGCGGCGATGTTCAGGCACAGCTGCAGCCCGTCCCCCGCGCCCTGCGCCGCGGCGTCGATCACGTTGACCGAGGTGTTCTCCAGTTTCACCTCGACTTTTCCCGCCGTGGCCGGTGTCTCCACTTCGGGCTGCATGATCTTGGCCAGCATAATGGTCGCGGGGGCGGTCATGATTACCGCCGTCAGCAGATGCTGGATCTCGACATGTGCAAACAGCACATAAGCCGCCATCACCGCGCCGGAGACGTGCGCCATGCCGCTGACCATGATGGTGAACAGTTCGGACTCCGTTAAACCCGCAATGAACGGCCGGATGGTCAGGGGCGCTTCCGTCTGCCCCATGAAAATGCTGGCCGCGACGTTGAGCGATTCCGCGCCGCTCGCGCCCATCACCTTCTGCATGACGATGGCGAAGGCCTTCACCAGAATTTGCATGATCCCGAGGTAGTAGAGGATCGAAAAGAACGAAGCGATGAAGATGATGATCGGCAGAACCTGAAAGGCAAAAACGGTTCCCATCGACCCGCTGGATTTGCCCAGCGTATCGCCGAAGACGAAGGCGCTGCCGTATTCGGAATATCCCAGCATCGCGGCGACGCCGCTGCTGGCGGCCTGAAACAGCTTGCTGACACTGGTTTTCAGGACAAGGACGGCAAACCCAAACTGGAGCCCGAGCCCCCAGAGCAGAATGCGCAGTTTGATCTGACTCTTATGGCGCGAGAGCAGCCACGCGACAGCAAGAATCGCTACAACTCCGAGCAGGCCAGTCAGCCGGCCCATGCAACGGTCACCTGGAGCAGAATTGTCAGCTGACGACCTCGAGAATCAACTCCCGTTCTTCCGGACGCGCACCCGAAATGCGGAAGGCGTCTTCCACCAGATCGGCCGCCTCGTCCAGGTTTTCTTCCGAGGTGTAGTAAAGCCGGCACAGCACCGAACCGGATTCCACCTTCTCCCCGGCTTTCACTTCGAGGATCACGCCTACCGCGGGATCGATCAGGTCTTCCTTACGGCTGCGGCCCGCGCCCATCATGGCGGAAGCGCGGCCAATGTCCTCGGCCCGGATCGCACTCACAAACCCGGCGCGTGGCGAAAGAATCTCGCGCATGCCCGTAGCGTTGGGAAGCAGTTCGAACCGGTCGAGCGCCTGCGGATTGCCGCCCTGCGCTTCCACTACCTGTTTGAATTTGCGATACGCCGAACCGTCCATCAGCTTGTCTTCGGCCAGCTTGCGCGCCTCATCGAGAGTCGCGGTGATCTTTCCCAGATGGATCATACGCGCCGAGAGTTCGAGACTCAAACGGGTCAGATCCGCCGGGCCGGCCTTCTGCAGCGTCTGCGACACTTCCATGACTTCGAGCGCGTTGCCGACGGCGTAGCCGAGAGGCTGATGCATATCCGTGATCAAGGCCTGGACTCGTTTATCCAGCCGGCGTCCCACCCCGACCATCGCCGCAGCCAGACGCCGCGCATCCACCTGCTTCTTCATGAATGCGCCGTCGCCCACCTTCACGTCGAGAACGAGCGCGTCCAGTCCCTCGGCCATCTTCTTCGACATGATCGAAGAAGCGATGAGCGAAATGGCTTCCACCGTCCCTGTGACGTCGCGCAATGCGTAGAGCCGCTTGTCGGCCGGCGCGATTTCTTCGGATTGGCCGATGAACGCCAGCCCGTGTTGCGCCAGCTGTGCGCGGAATTGTTCGAGGGTAAGGTCGGTGCGGAAGCCCGGAATCGATTCCAGCTTGTCCAGTGTGCCCCCGGTGTGACCCAGGCTGCGGCCGGAGATCATCGGCACCACCACGCCAGCCGCCGCCGCGATCGGCGCGCAGATCAGGCTCGTCTTGTCACCCACGCCGCCGGTTGAATGCTTATCAACCTTAACGCCCGGAACATCGTCCAGATTCAAAACTTCTCCGGATGCCATCATGACTTCGGTGAAGGAGCTCAGCTCCCGGTCCGTCATGCCGGTAAAATACGTGGCCATGAGGAAAGCGGCCATCTGGTAGTCGGGAATATCGCCGGTGGTGTACCCGTTGATCAGGTACTGGATTTCTTCCACACTCAGCTCTTCGCCCCCGCGCTTGCGCAGGATCAGGTCAACAGTTCGCATGTTAAAGGTCTAGCGTACCACGTTTAACCCACTGATAGGAAAGGACAAGCGCTATCGCGATCGAATTTCCGGTATGGGATGACGGTATTCGCCGCGAAAGATTTCGGAAAACAGCGTCACCACTTCCGCGTGAATCCGTCCATTGTCCGCCATGATGTGCGGTGAGGTGAGGCTGTGCGGAAGATCTTTCATGTCCCGGCAAACGCCGCCCGCTTCGGTCACCAGCAGCTTTCCGGCCGCCATATCCCAGGGGCTTAAACCGAATTCCCAGAACCCGTCCAGGCGGCCGCAGGCCACGTATGCCAGATCGATCGCCGCCGCGCCGCCGCGCCGCACTCCGTGGCTCGCCATCGCCAGTTGGTGATAGAAGTGGATGTTTACATCCTGGTGCCGGCGCCGGCTGGGAAATCCCGTGCTGAACAGGGACTCATCGACCCTTTCGGTCTGCGAAACGTGGATGCGACGCCCGTTCAGGTACGCTCCGCCGGCCTTTTCGCAGGCAAATAATTCATCGCGATTGGGGTCGAAAATCACGCCGGCAATTAATTCCCCAGCCTTCTCGACTGCAAGCGTGACGTTGTAAACGGGGTACCCGTGGGCAAAGTTGGTGGTGCCGTCGAGCGGATCCACGTACCAGCGATACTCGGAGGGGCTCTCATGGCCGCCGCCCTCTTCGGCCACGATCGCATGATCGGGATATAGCGCCTTGATCCTGTCAACCACGAGTTTCTCCGAAGCCCGATCCGCTTCGGTGACCAGATCGAAGTCGCCCTTCAGCTCAAAACGGACGTGACGCTCGAAATACCAGCGAAGGAGAGACCCGGCGGCATGCGCGATCTCGATCGCGCTTTCAACGAACGATGCCATTGTCCGTCAGGCAACCTCATACAGGTACTGAATGTCGTGCTTGAAAATGAAAAGATTCGGCGTGTCGCGCCGGGTAATGCGGATGAAGCGCTGATCGTAATACTCGATCACGCCCCGCACTTCTTCGCCGTCGGTCAATTTCACACAGACGGGAATCCTGGATTCGATCAGATGCTTGAGGTACTTGACCTCCTCGAAGGTCTGTTCCGGAGGACGCGAATGTTTCGTTTTGGTATCGGCCACGTTAGTTCTGAGAAACCCTCGGTTGCTGCGTTGGCGACTGTGGCGCCGGCTGTTTTACCGGGGGTTTGCGTTTCCGGACGGAATCGCTGTCCGGAGCGGAATCCACGCGCGGGGTCGCAGACTGGGCTTCTCCATAGTATCCACTGCGCGCCGTCACCTGCAATCCCCTCGAAGCCGGGTCGCTGAGCTTGATCTGAAGCGTGTGAAAACGGTTTGTCGCGGGAGGAACATTCCTCGGATAGAACGCCAGCAGATATTGCGTTCGCAGATCGCGAATGATCTGATCGAACGCCTGATCCAGCGCGGTGCCGAGTGACGGAGCAAATACGCGGCCGCCGGTGCGTTGCGCGAGAGTGGTCAGCGCATTCTCGCCGCCGACGTTCCGGCCTGCTTCGTTGGTGATCGGAACCACGAGAACCGGATAGATCACGGCGTCGGCGACCTGCGCAGCCTCCGCCGCACGCTGGAAATCGGTGTGGCTGACCGTATCTCCGCCGTCGGTGACTATAACCAGAACCTTGCGCCCCATTCGATCCTCGATATCCCGCGAGGCCAGCAGAATGGCGTCATACATAGCGGTTCCGGCTTCGCCGCGCAGCGACCGCAGCGATCGTTCCACCGCCGGTATATTGCGGGTGAACCCGTTCTGGCGGACGATCTCCCAGTTAAAACTGTAGAGCGCAACGGCGTCCTGTGGATTGCTCTCCTTCAGCAGTGCGCGCAGGAACCGGGTCACGGAGTCGGTTTCGTATTTCAAGTCCTTCGCCGTGGATCCGCTGTTATCGATCAGTACGGACACTGACAACGGTTGATCCGTCTGCCGCTCGAAGATGGAAATACGCTGGGGCACGCCGTTGTCCGACACTGAAAAATCGTTCTTTTCGAGCGACCCCACAAGCGCGCCGGTCTGATCCTTGACTGTGGCGAGGACGCGAACCAGTTGCACGTCGGCACGGAAGGTGGCGTCGGCGTTATCGGCCGCTGTCTGGGCAGTCGCGATGCCCGAGGCGCTAAGTAGCAGCAGCGCGAGGCGCATTCTCGTCCCATTCCCCTTCCACCCAGACCTCACCGTCGGCGAAAAACTCCTTTTTCCACACAGGGACCAGACGCTTGAGGCGATTGATACCCTCGAGAGCAGCTTCAAACGCGGGTTTACGATGCGGCGCCGCCACCACAATGACCACACTGGCTTCACCGATCTCCATCACGCCCAACCGGTGCACCATAGCGATCCGGCTGATGGCATGCTCGCCGGCGATCTCGCGCCCGATCTCGGCCATTTTGCGGATTGCCATGGTTTCGTAGCATTCGTATTCCAGCCTTAAGGTCGCTCGGCCTCTGGTATTGTTACGAACCACGCCCTGGAAAGTTACAATTGCGCCGTCATGACCTTCCAGTACCTGGCTTTCCAGCGCGCGCGGATCGATGGGGTGACGCGTGAGTGCAAAGAAGTGCCCTTCGGGGTCTTCGATTTTGTGCAAAAACGAACTCCCCGAACCACCGCTGACAGGCGGCAAAAGCGCCACTTCATCGCCTTCGGAGAGCGGTTCGCGGGTAGATGCGAATTCGTGGTTGCGGGCGAGCACAATGCTCGGAGCCATCTGCCGCAATTTCGGAAATGCGGCCGCGTAGTGATCGAATACGGACCCTGTAGTCGAACCTGGCGGGAGGTCCAGCCGCGCTTCGGCGCCGCCGCAGATGTCCTTCAACAGGCCGAAAAAAAGCACTCTGACTTGCACTACGGCAAGGTTATCAAAACAGGGTCGCTACAATCGGGACCGGTAACAGACGCATGAATGCATCCTCGCCGCATTTGACCCGTATCCGCGTCCGGTACGCCGAAACCGATCAGATGGGCATCGTCTATTACGCCAACTATCTGGTGTGGATGGAGGTAGCCAGGGTCGAATACTGCCGGGCCGTCGGCTTCCATTACAAGGATATGGAACGTGAGGACGAAGTATTGCTGGCCGTCGCCGAATCGCACTGCCGTTACGTGAATCCGGCGCGTTTCGACGAAGAAATCTGCATTGCGACGACGGTTTCCGACGTCAACCGCCGCTTCGTCACATTCGAATACGAAATGACGTGCAATGAACGGCGAATCGCCAAAGGCTACACCCGCCATGTCTTTTTGAACCGTCAGCTTCGACCCACTCGGTTGCCCGACAAGTACGCCGGCATGTTCGGAATTGCGTAGCTTCCCCGCGGCCGCGAGCATCCAACCACCATGGCTCACCGGGTCGTGATCGTTGGGGGCGGTTTCGGCGGCCTGTATGCTGCCCGGCGTCTGGGACGCGAGGACGTCGATCTCACCCTGATCGACCGGCGCAATTTTCACCTGTTCTCGCCTCTGCTGTATCAGGTCGCGACGGGAGCGCTATCCCCGGGCGAGATAGCCTCGCCTCTGCGCTACGTCCTGAACCGGCAAAAGCGCACCAGAGTACTTCTGGGCACGGTAACGGATGTAGACGTCGAGCGGCGCGAGGTGATTCTCTCGGACGATTCCCGCATACCCTATGACACCGTAATCTTCGCGACGGGGTCCACCCACAGCTATTTCGATCATCCCGAATGGGCGAAACTCGCGCCCGGCCTCAAAACCGTAGAGGACGCGACCGGAATTCGTTCGCGCCTGCTGATGGCGTTCGAGCGGGCGGAAAAAGAAACGGATAACGTGCTGCGGCGGGCCGAGCTGACGTTCGTCATCGTGGGTGCCGGCCCGACAGGTGTGGAACTGGCGGGCGCGATCGCGGAGATCTCGCGCGACACTCTGAAAAAGGATTTCCGCAGTATCGATACCGCCGACGCGAACATTTTTCTGATCGAGGGCGCGGACCGGCTGCTGCCCGGTTACCCTGCGAAGCTTTCGCACGCGGCCGAAACGTCGCTGCGCCGACTCGGTGTGCAGACTCGCACCAACGCCAAAGTGACGCAAATCGACGACGCGGGTGTGACAGTCCTGTCGGCGGGCAAGGAAGCCCGTATTGCCGCGAGGACGGTTTTATGGGCTGCCGGAGTTCAGGCTTCGCCTCTCGGAAAGGTCCTGGCGAATCGCGCCGGCGTCGCGCTCGATCGCGCCGGGCGCGTAACGGTCGGCCCGGACCTCTCGCTCTCCGGTCATCCGGAGATTCTTGTCATTGGCGATATGGCGGCTTTTCTTCAGGATGGAAAACAGTTACCGGGCGTCGCACCCACCGCGATCCAGCAGGGCAAGTACGCCGCTTCGCTCATCGCAAACCGGCTGCGAAACGAAAAGACGAACCCATTCCGGTACCTCGATAAAGGCAGTCTGGCGACGATCGGGCGGAACTCGGCCGTGGCGCAGATCGGACCGCTGCAGTTTTCCGGCGTCCTAGCATGGCTCGCGTGGTTATTCATTCACCTGCTGTACATTGTCGAGTTTGAGAACCGCCTGCTGATCGTGGTGCAGTGGGCGTACGACTACTTTACCTACAATCGAGGCGCGCGTCTGATTACCGGGCAGGATCGATAGTACGAATCAGTTTTTTGCGGCGAAGCGGATTTCGCCTGAATCCGCATTCGAAGCCCTTTGCGGTCCAACCCGGGTTTGTTCGTTCTCACCCCGCCTGGCCGCCCAGATGAAACCGAGGCTATGCCGAGCCTCGCTTTCGTCTATCGGCAGATGGAGTTCGTGGAAGGCGCCGGCATCGGCCAGTTCGGGCCAGCGGATCGCTTCCGAGAAGCCTGGACAGACCACCGGAAGTGCGCCGGGAGCCGCGGCGAGGACCGACTGCAGCGCTTCGTTCCAGCTGACTCCAAGGGTACGGGCGCTGAAGAGAACGGCAGCCACATTGCGGCTCGCGCTTTTTTCCCGCAGCGCGCGCAGTGTCTGCACCTGTTCCACCCTCAAATCAAATTCGGCGGCGACGGTGTCGAAAACATTTCGATCGATATTGAGATTTCCCAGCAGCGCAACGGTAGCCATGTTTACCCCGAAGATATGCACGTTTAATACCGCTTTGGAGCCGGGCATATTTATGGGGCGAACCCGCTGGCCGCGTCTCACCGGGTGATAGTGGCGAAACCAATGGCGTTTCTCAAATATTTTCGCGCCTGTTTCGAAAAAAGGAAATGGGCGGATGAGAATCCACCCATGTCCGTTTTTCAGGCAAGATCGAATTTGGTCTGGTGCAAAAGCGGATCGCTCTTCACCAGCACGGAGCGGGCGACGATCTCTTCAATCTCCTGCAGGTAAGAGTTCTGATTACTCTTGAGAACCTTCGCCACTTCGGGATTCACGCGCAGCACGAGGTTGGTTTGCGCCGGTTCGAGTTCCTTACGCATCTTCTGCGCCTCCTGCAGGATCTCGCCAATTACCGTCGCCACGCTCTTGATGTAGCCGGCGCCTTCGCAGTAGGAACAGGGTGCGCAAAGCGTCCGCTCGAGCGACTGTTTCACGCGTTTTCGGGTTATCGCCACCAGCCCAAAATCGTTGAATTGCAGGATTTTGTATGGGGCGCGATCCGCCCGCATGGATTCTTCGAGCGCCAGCATCACTTTCTGGCGATTCTTCCGCTCGTCCATGTCGATGAAATCGACGACGATAATTCCGCCGAGATCCCGCAGGCGTATCTGCCGCACGATCTCCCGGACCGCGTCCGTGTTGATTTTGACGATGGTGTCCTCGAGCCGGTTCGATTTGCCCACGTACTTGCCGGTATTGATGTCGATCGCCACCAGGGCTTCAGTCTGATTGATGACGATGTATCCGCCCGATTTCAGCCATACTTTCGGCCGCAGGGCTTTCTCGATTTCACTTGTGATGCCGAACTCGTCGAAGATCGGATTGGTTCGCGTATAGAGCTTGACGCGCCCGACCAGCGCAGGCTGGAAACGCTGCACAAAGCTCAGGATGCTCTCGAACAGCTCCTCGTTGTCCACCCAGATGGTCTTGAACGACGTCGTGAGCTGGTCCCGCAGGATGCGCTGAACCAGATCGAGATCGTGATGAAGCAACACGGGTGCCGGCTTCTTCTCCGCCTTCTGGCGCATGTCGAGCCACAGGTTATAGAGAAAATGCATGTCGCTCTTGAGCTCTTCTTCGCTCTTGTTCTCGGCCGCGGTACGGCAGATAAAGCCGCCGGGTATGCCCTGACGATGAGTCTGCAGGACGCGCTTCAGCCGCTGGCGCTCTTCGTCCGAAGGGATCTTCCGGGACACGCCGACATGTTCGACCGTCGGCATATAGACGACGAACCGGCCAGGGAGAGCGATGTGCGAAGTGATGCGGGCCCCCTTCTGCCCGAGAGGTTCCTTCGCGATCTGAACGATGATCTCCTGTCCTTCCTTCAGCAGATCGGCGATGGATGGCAGGGGCGGGCGGTCGCGTTCCACGCGCTCTTTGGGACCGCGCTGGGGTTCGCGAGGTTCCCGGCGCTCTTCGCCGCGGCGCTCGTCGCGAGGAGTCGCAACCGTTTTTTCTTCGACGGCGGCTTCCGGTTGCTCCCCCAACGTGGAAGGCTGCTTTGCAGCGTCCTCGGGCCTCTGGTCGCCCCGCATTTTGCGGCGCATGCGGCGGGATACTCGATGCGGATAGCGATGGCCCTGCTCTCGCAGCTGGGCGGTCAGACTGGTCGGGATACGGGCCGGTTCGGGACCTTCCTCGGCGGCCGGGGCGTTCTCTTCCGCGAAAACCGCTGCGGCAGCATCCTGAGCGATTTCAGCATCGACCACGTCGGCGGAGCTCAAGCCCTCGTCGTCGCCGGTGGATGTGTCCGCTTCGACCGGCACTTCGGCCATAACAATCTCGATCGCGCTCGATTCTTCGCTTTCAGTCTCGGTTGGAGTCACCCACGACGCCACCGCGCCGAAGCCGGCCAGCGGATGTTCGTCGGGCAGCGCGGCTTGCACCGGAACCGGCGCTGCTGCCGGCTCGGGCTCGGGTTCAGGCTCAACCTCGCGCGCTGCGACCGGCGCGGGCTCGGGTTCAGGCTCAACCTCGCGCGCTGCGACCGGCGCGGGCTCAGGTTCAGGCTCAACCTCGTGAGCTGCGACCGGCTGCGGCTCCGGCGTTTCGACGGATTCGGATGGCGAGTACTTCGCCAAAGATTCCCCCGGAAGGACCATGAAGTCATCGAGGGGGACCGCTCGCGAAACCGGCGTCGATTCCTGAATTTTCTCCCCTTCGGATTCCTGCGCGTCCTCGGTTTCGGCCTCCGGTTCGGAAACGCCCGCCGGTTCGGCCTTGGGTGAAAAGAATTTTGACTCAGGCAGGCCGCTGCCGCGTCCGCCACGGCGGCGCCGGCCGCGCCGTCCTCGTCCACCGCGGTCGGGGCGGCCGTCTCTGCCGCTTTCGTTCCGTTGTCCACCGCCCGCGTTACCTGAAACGGCCGGCGCAGCAGACGTCTCGGGAGCCGCTGCTTCAGCAACGGGCGATTCCACGGGTGCGATACCCGCCGGCTGCCGCGCCGGCTCAGCCCGGACCGGCTCAGGCCGCGTCTCCTGGACGCCGCCTTTCTCCATTTTGAGAACCTTTTCCTCGACGGTGCTCACCACCGCGTCGTACTCTTCGTTGTCCTCAAAAAAATCGGAAACGTACAAAAACGCGTCGCGTTCAAGCCCGATGTCGACGAATGCCGACTGCATACCCGGCAAGACGCGCGTCACGCATCCCTTGTGGATGCTCCCCGCTAATGAGTATTCCTTTTCGCGTTCGTGGAAAAGCTCCACGACCTGGTCATCTTCGAGTATGGCGACCCGTGTTTCATGGCGCCCCGAAGAGACGATCAACTCTTTGGACATGCATTTCTCCCGTTGGGCTCCCTGAAGAGCTCGGACCGGAGAGAATCTGGACCCGAAAAATTGCTTCGCCCCGCGTAAGGATCGTGCGGACCTTCAGAAGCGGCCTTGCACGACCGGAAATAAATACCTTCTCACGCCAGCCGGAGAGTGGAGTTTTTAAATCGCGAACTTCATCGCTTGCTGTAAGCTCTGTTGCTCGCCGCGCTCGACACCCAACATCGGCTCTGGGAAACCGCTCATGTTCGGAATACCCGGGGTCGAATTCGCCCCGGGCGGCAGGCGACGAACCCATACAGGTTCTCAGGGCCTGATCCGAGAGTCTCCAATGGCTCCCAACCTCAAATTTAAAGACTTTTTTACTTCCGCAACCGGACTCCGGAAACGCTGCCGTCTCCTCCCATCCGCACTACACAACTCGTTTTTACGACGCTCAGTTCACAAACCTGCGAACCCTCACGCTATTCACCAGACCCAGCATCAGAAACGTGGACCAGATGCTCGACCCGCCATAGCTCATCAGCGGCAACGGTATACCAGTGACCGGCATCCGCCCCACCACCATCCCGACATTTACCAGTATATGAAATAAAAGGAGCGCCCCGACACCCATGCAAACGTACATACCCGCCCGGTCCGGCGCGGTCTGCGCATTCTGTACGATTTGCATCAACAGGACAAAATAAAGGATCAGCACCAGCATCACCCCGATAAATCCGTGCTCCTCGGCGAACGCGGAGAAGATAAAATCCGTGTGCGGAACGGGAAGAAAGCGTAACTGCGTCTGGCTGCCCTTGGTGACTCCCTTGCCCCAGGTGCCGCCGGCTCCCACCGCGATCTTCGATTGAATCAGCTGGTAACCGGTTCCCTGTGGATCGCGTTCGGGATCGAGGAAACTGGCGATCCGCGCTTTCTGATAATCGTGCAGGGAAGCGAATCCCACCGGCAAAACGATCAACATCAGCACCGCAATCGCCGTCCAGTATTTCCAGGGCATTCCGGCGAGAAACACGCCGATGGCGAGAATCGGAATATAGGTGAGCGCCGTCCCGAGATCCGGTTCTTTCGCGATCAGGGCCATTGGCAGAAGGATCACCCCGGCCAGCTTGAGCAAATCGCGCAATCCCAGAATTTCGGTCCTGAGCTCGGTCAGAAATCGCGCAACGAGCAGGATAATGGCGATCTTGGCAAACTCGGAAACCTGCAGATGGATACCGGCGGGTAAAGCAATCCAGCGAGTGGAGCCGAACGCCTGCTTGCCGATGGCGAGCACCGCGATCAACAGCACGACCGAAGCGATGTAGAGCGGATATACGTGCTGCATCAGCGCATGGTAATCCATGCTGGTGGCGATCCACATGAGCAGAATGCCGGCCGCAATGTAGACAATCTGCTTCCACCAGGAGCCCTGCCAGACCGTGTCGTGCGTAGCGCTGAAGATCTGCAGGACACCCAGGCCGCAGATGATCATCGAGACGAAGAACATCGTCCAGTCGAAGTCTTTGATGCCTACGAATTCAAACATGCTACTGGGAGGCCTCCGCAGGCGCATCGTCGCCGGCGGACGGTGAAGCGCTTTTCAGAGTCGGAAGGATGGTGGATACAAGCGAACTGGCAGGGTTCAGCTTCTGTCTGGCGGATTCGGCTTCGGCCAGCCGCTGCTTCTTGTCGAAGTATGCCTTGATGATGTCGCGCGCGGTGGGCGCAGCGTACGCGCCCTGGACTCCGGAATTCTCCCAGAGGACCGAAACCACGATCTCGGGCTTGTAGCATGGTGCGTAGGCGACAAACCAGGCGTTATCTTTAACGTCCTTGTGCGCTCTCTCATAATCCGCCGACGCGACCTGCGCGGTTCCGGTTTTTCCGCAAACCTGCACGTCCGGAAGCCTCGCTCTCCCGCCGGTGCCGCCGCCCTCGTTTACCACACCATACATCCCGTCGACCACCTTCTTCACGTTGTCGGGGTTGAGCGCCCACTCGTGGGGCTTCTCGGCTTTCGTCGTTTCCATCAGAAGGTGCGGCGTATGCCACACTCCGCCCATCGCAATACCGCCGATCGCGCGCGCCATCTGCAGCGGTGTGACGGTAGTCTGGCCCTGTCCGATCGACACAGAGATGGTCTGGCCGAGGTACCATTTCTGGCGGTAATTCTGCATCTGCCACTCGGGGGAAGGCACGATTCCGCTGGCCTCATTGGGGAGATCGATGCCGGTCTTGGCGCCATACCCCACCTGATGAGCGTAGAAAGCGAGATTGTCGATGCCCGTCTTGTTTCCAACGCCGTAAAAATACGCGTCGCAGGATTCGACGATGCCCCGGTGAAGAGTAACTGCGCCATGCACCTCGAGGCACTTATAGAAATGTCCGTAGAAACTGGCGCCTCCCGCACAGTGGAACACCGTGTTTTCGTCGATGCTCCCGCTCTCAAGGCCCGCCAGCGCCACAATCGGCTTGAACGTGGAACCTGGCGCCCACTGCGCCTGGATGGCCCGGTTCAGCAGAGGATTGCCGGGATCGCTGGTCAGCTCCTTCCAGTCTTTCCCCTTGATGCGGACGGCAAATTTGTTCGGGTCGAAACTCGGCCGTGAAGCCATCGCGAGAATCTCGCCGTTCCGCGGGTCGAGCGCCACCGCCGCGCCGCGTTTTCCTTCGAGCGCCAACTCGGCCACAACCTGCAGGTCGAGATCGATCGTGAGCTGAATGTTTTTCCCCGGCTTTGCCGGCTTGATCCCCAGTACTTCGCGTTCCTTGCCACGATTATCGACGACCGATTGCCGTTCGCCGTCGATACCCATCAGGGTGTCGTTATATTCCTTTTCGATTCCGGTCTTACCGATGATCTGGCCCTGGTTGTACTTCGCGTATTCGGGATTGTCGAGTTCCGATTCGCTGATTTCGCCCGTGTAACCGATCACGTGAGCGAGGATGCCGTTGTCCGGATAGAGCCGTCGCTTGGACTCGATCAGCTCCATCTCGGGAAAGGTCTCGGGATCGCGATGCGCCTCTACGAATGCCAGATCCGAGGGGGTCAGCTCTTCCTTGATGATGATCGGTTCGTATTTCGGGCGGTTACGATAGCGCGCGACCTTGCGAATCAGATCGTCGTAGTCGAGGTGCAAGCCATCGGCGATCTCATGCAGATGATCCTGCTTCAGATTCTCGCGGGAAAGGATCAAACTCCACGTCGAGTGATTGTCCACAATCACGCGGCCGTCGCGATCGAGAATTTTCCCTCGCGGGGCGACAATCGGCAACGACCTGATCCGGTTGCGCTCGGCACGCTCGTTGTAAATCTCGGGGCTTTTGATCTGCAGTTCCCAGAATCCGGTGACGAGGAACAGAAAGACCGCGACGGCAATGTACTGGAATGCCGCCATCTTTGTGGCGGCAAAACTGGGATCGTCGCGTAGTTGGATCTTCCCCGGATGCGGCGGCTGTTCGAGATGTTGTTCGAGCGAGGGGAACCGCACGGGTTAGCGCCGAAGCTATCCTCAGGTTAGCAGAAACCGGGAAAACGGTGTTGTTACGACGCCGAAGCGAACCGGTGGTCCGCCCGCCCAAAGGGTTGCGGCGGCGCCCGGCTCCAGCTTTGTCGCAACTCCTGTCCAATGTCCCGCATTGCCTGCGTCGTTGCTTCGCGCTGGCGACCGGGCGGCGCTCGCAACGCGGCCCACGGGAGTTCCACCACGGGCTGCTAGCAGACCAGGTCTTCGCGGCCGATCTTGAAACCGTCGAGATTGCCCAACACGGTCAGTGCGACCTGTTTCTGATCGAAGAAAGTCTGCGCGATCCGCTGCACGTCTTCGCGGGTCACATTCTCGATGCTGTCGGCCAATTCGTCGAGCGAGAAGAACCGTTTGAAGTGCATTTCCTGCCGCGCCAGATTCGACATCCGGCTGGAGGTGGATTCCAGACTCAGCATGAGAGATCCCTTGAGGTGATCCTTGGCTCGCCGCACTTCTTCGGCCGGCGCAAGCTGCTGCTTCAAATCCTTGAATTCCTTCAGTACCGACTCGACCACCTGCTTCGCCGATTCGAGCGAAGTGCCCGCATAGACCGAGAGGCATCCGGTGTCGCTGTAAGGATTGAGTTCCGAAAACACAGCATAGGCCAGTCCCTGTCGCTCCCGAATGTTCTGGAAGAGACGCGAGCTCATACCGCCGCCGAGCATCGTGTTCAGCACATAACAGGCGAAACGGTCCTTATGCGGAATCGGATAAGATGGCACGCCCAGGCACACGTGTACCTGTTCGAGATCCTTCTTCGATTTCAGCGAAACCCGCGCATGCGTCGCCGGAGGAGGCTGCGGAGGTTCGGGCGCCCGCAGGGCCAATGATTCGAATCGCTCGCGCGCCAGATTGACCAGCCGTTCATGTGTCAGATTGCCTGCCGCCGTAATCAACAGATTGGCGGGAGTATAGACGCCCTGGTAGTAATCCCGCACGACGGCCTCATTAAATCGCTTGACCGTCTCGCGAGTTCCCAGAATCGGCTTGCCCAGCGAATGATCCTTCCAGAAGTTCGCCGAAAAAATCTCGTGGACCAGGTAATCGGGGCTATCCGCGTCCATCTTGATCTCTTCAAGAATGACGCCTTTTTCCTTCTCGATGTCTTCTTCCCGGAAGGCCGGATTGAGCACCAGGTCGCTCAACACATCCATCGCGACCGGCAGATGCTCGTCCAGCACCTTGGTGTTGAAGCAAACCATCTCTTTCGCCGTGAACGCGTCGAGGTTTCCACCGATTGAATCCACCGAGCGTGCAATGGCTTCGGCCGAACGGCTCG